>NZ_JAUQTA010000001.1:0-328060 GCF_030580915.1 Nocardioides jiangxiensis | reverse complement strand
CACCTGCGTGCAGGGGGAGTGCCCGTCGTTCGTCACCGTGGAGACCGACCCGTCCGCGAAGGTCGCGCGCCGCGAGGCGCCCGCACCACCTGCGGTCGCGGAGCCGGCCGGGGGCGTGCTGGACCGCACGTGGAGCGTCTTCATGGCCGGCATCGGCGGCACCGGCATCGTCACGGTCAACCAGGTGCTCGCGACGGCCGCGCTGCGCGCCGGATTCGGTGTCGAGTCCCTCGACCAGGTCGGCATGAGCCAGAAGGCCGGGCCCGTCACCGCCCACCTGCGGTTCGGCCCCGGCACGGTCGAGCCGTCCAACCGGGTCACGCCGGGATCCGCCGACGCGCTTCTCGGCTTCGACCTGCTCACCCTCGCGGAGGGCCGCAACCTGCAGTACGCCGACCCCGGCCGCACGCTCGCGGTGGTGTCGACGAGCCGTACGCCCACCGGGCCGATGGTCTACGACAAGAGCCTCGCGCACCCGGACGAGGGCGGTCTGCTCGAGCGGGTCGAGGGCTCTGTCGCGAGCATTCGCCCGCTCGACGCGATCGCCGCGGCCGAGGCGCTGTTCGGCAGCAACGCAGCAGCCAACTTCCTGCTGGTCGGTGCCGCCTACCAGGCCGGGGCGCTGCCGATCCCGGCAGCGGCGATCGAGGAGGCGATCGGCATCAACGGCGTCGCGGTCACCGCCAACGTGGCCGCGTTCCGGTGGGGCCGTGTGGCGGTCGCCGACCCGGAGGCGTTCGCCACGGCCACCGCGAAGCCGGGGGAGCGGGTCCGGCCCGTCGACGTCCCGGGGCTGCGCGAGGCCGCCGTACAGGGCGAGGTGCGGTCGCTCGTCGTGGACCGGGCTGCGCGCCTGGTCGACTACCAGTCGGCCTCGCTCGCTGCGGGCTACGTCGCGCTCGTCGACCGCGTGTGGACCGCGGAGCGGGCGGTGACCGACGAGACCCGCCTCTCCGACTCCGTGGCCCGCCACCTCTTCCAGCTCACCGCCTACAAGGACGAGTACGAGGTCGCGCGCATGCTCACCTCGCCGGAGGCGCGCGAGGCGGTGGCTGCCCAGGTGCCCGGTGGCACCCAGGTGACCTTCAACCTGAGGCCGCCGGCGTTCGCGTGGTTCCTCAAGGAGCGGAAGATGGCGTTCGGCCCGCGGTGGCACTGGCTGCTGCGCCTGCTCGCGACGCTCAAGGTGCTCCGCGGCACGGCGTTCGACCCGTTCGGCCGGGCGCAGGTACGCCGGACCGAGCGGGCGATGCGCGACCACTACCGCGATCTGGTGGCGCGGCTCGCCGACGACCTGAGCGAGGCCGGCTACGAGCGCGCGGTGCGCCTGGCGGCGTTGCCCGACGTCGTCCGGGGCTACGAGTCGGTCAAGCTCCGCAACGTCGAGCTCTACCGCGGCCTGCTCGAGGCGGAGGGGGAGCACCCGACGTTCTGAGGACGCGCGCGTGCGGTCCGGCAGCCGCCGGGCTGCACGGCGCGAGGCCGCGGGCGGAGGCTGGCCCGCCCTCTGGCCGCTGACAACATCCCCTGTCACCATGGCGCCATGACGCGCACCCGCCTCGACATCCTCGGCACCTCCTGCAGTCTCGACGACGCGCTGGCGCTCTTCGACGCGCTCGACGCCGTACGCGCGGAGGAGATCACCGGCCGCTGGCGCGGGCGCGAGCTCCGCACCGGGCACCCGATGGACGGCGCCCTGGAGGCGTCGGGCTGGTACGGCAAGCAGTTCGACGGCGTCGACGACGTCCACCCGCTGCTCTTCCGTACGCCGGGTGGGCAGCTGGTCAGCCTCGACCCGCGCCGTGTGCCGCTCGGGCTCGCCGACCAGCTCCCACGCGGCGCGATGTCCGCAGCTCGTCGCACCCTCGGCATCACCAGGGTCGCGATGGCGACCCGCAAGCCGCGGGCACGCCTGCGCAACGTCGAGTTCCGCGGCGTCGTGACCGCCGCGATGGTCTACGACCACCTGCCGATCATCGACGTCTTCCGACGGGTCGACGCCGACACCCTGCTCGGTGTGATGGACCTGCGCGACTCCGCGCCGTACGTCTTCGTGCTCGAGCGCGACTAGCCGGCGACCGGGAGCCGCAGCTCCGCCGGCGCTCCGGCGGGCACGGCCGGCTGCCGAGGCGCGACCGGCGCCACCCGCTCGTACGCCGAGCCCAGCGCGGGCCGCGGGTCGGCCTCGCCCTTGTTGGGCCAGAACGCCATCGCACGCTCGGCCTGGGCGGTGATCGTCAGTGACGGGTTCACGCCGAGGTTGGCGGTCACCGCGGAGCCGTCGGCGACGTGCAGGCCGGGGTGGCCGTAGACCCGCTGCCACGGATCCACGACGCCCGTGGCCGGTGAGTCGCCGATCGCACACCCGCCGATGTAGTGGGCGGTCGCCGGGATGTTGAAGAGGTCGGTCACGACGGCGCTCGTGACGCCGTCGGCCTTCTTCGCGTACTCCCGCGCGATGTCGTGCGCGACCGGGATCCAGTCGGGGTTGGGCTCGCCGGTGCCCTGCTTCGTCCGGAGCTGACCGCGACGGAGGTAGGAGGTCAGCGAGTTGTCCAGCGACTGCATGACCAGCAGCACGACGGTGCGGTCCGCGGCCTTGCGCAGGTCGAAGGCGCGCAGCGACTTCAGCGGGTGCATCAGCAGGAAGGCGAGGAAGCGCAGGAAGCGGAACGGTCCGCCGTCGATCATCGGCGCAGCCTGGGCGTACATCGCGTTCTGGCCGGTGCCGTAGGTGACCACCTCGATGTGGGTCTGCGACTCGGGGTGGATCGAGGAGGTGATCGCGACGCCCTGGGCGAAGTCGTCGCGGCTCTTGCTGGCCACGCAGAGGATCGCCTCGGAGTTGGAGCGGGTGAGCTCGCCGAGCCGGTCGGAGAGCTGGGGGAGCGAGCCGTCGTCCTTGAGCTTGTGGAGCAGCTTCTGGGTGCCGAGCGCGGCGGCGGAGAAGACGACCTGCTCCGCGGTGAACGTGCGGCGGCCCTTGCGGACCTTGCCGTTGGAGCGCTCGGCGTCGACCTCGTAGCCACCGCCGGCCAGCGGGCGCACGGAGGTCACGGTGGTCAGCGGGTGCACCTCGGCGCCGTTCTGCTCGGCCAGGTAGAGGTAGTTGGTGACCGTGGTGTTCTTGGCGTTGTGGCGGCAGCCGGTCATGCACTCCGAGCAGTGGATGCAGCCGCGGCGGGCCGGACCGGCGCCGCCGAAGTACGGGTCGGCGACCTCCTGGCCCTCGTTGCCCTCGTTGAAGAAGACCCCGACCCGGGTGCGGTGGAAGGTGTCCGCGACGCCGCGGTCGCGAGCGATCTCCAGGAGCAGGTCGTCGGCCGGGCCGGTGCGCGGGTTCTCCGCCACGCCGAGCATCCGCTCGGCCTGGTCGTAGTACGGCGCGAGCTCGTCGGCCCAGTCGGTGATGTGCGACCACGCCTTGTCGGTGTAGAAGTCCGGCAGCGGCTTGTAGAGGGTGTTGCCGTAGATGAGCGAGCCGCCGCCGACGCCGGCGCCGCTGAAGACCATGCACTTGCCGAGCATGCTGATCCGCTGCGGGCCGGTCATGCCGAGGCGCGGTGCCCAGATCGACTTGCGGACGTTCCAGTTGGTCTTCGGGATGTCCTCGGCTGCCCAGCGCCGCCCCGACTCGAGTACGCCGACGCGGTACCCCTTCTCGGTCAGCCGGAGGGCGGTGACGGAGCCTCCGAAACCGGAGCCGATGACGAGGACGTCGTAGTCGAAGGTGGCCATGCGCTGCTCCTGCGGTGATCGACACGGGGTGTGATCCGCAGCATAGGGCTGCGCGGGGTCAGGCGCCGCTGAACATCCGGCAGGCAGCGCTGCCGACGAGCGCGCCGAGCTCGTCAGGGGTCCACGGGTTGCGCTCGTCGAGGAGTGACCTGATCGCCGCCTCGCACGACGCCATGAAGAGCTCCATGAGGACCGGCATCTTGCGGTCGAGGTCGTCGATCTCCCACCACTGGTCGACGGCCGAGCGGATCCAGTGGGTGGCGTGCTCGAGGATCTCGGCGCGTGCCGCCTGGAACCGGGCCGAGAGCGCCGGGTCGGGTTCGCCGCTGACCAGGAGGCGCCAGGTCAGGGGCTGCTTCTCGGCCGCCGCGAGCAGCGACCGGAAGCCGGTCACGAACGCCGCCTCGGGGTCGGCCTGGCCGCCGGAGGAGTGGAGCGCGGTCAGCAGCGACTCGCGCAGCAGCGTCGCCTCGCGGTCCAGGAGCGCGCTGACCAGCTCGACGCGGTCGGGATAGCACGCGTAGACGACGGGCCGGGTGACGCCGAGGTGGCTGGCCACGGTGCCGATCGTCACGGCCGCCATGCCGCCGTCCACCGCGATCTCGAGCGCGGCGTCGAGCACGGCCGGGCGTCGGCGCTCCGGCCCGAGGTGGGCGGCGCGGGTGCGGGGCTTGCTCGACGGCATGGCCAGATCCTGACACAGGCGACACGACGAGATTTGATTCACGCATGTAGGAAATTCCTTCACGTGTGACTTAATGTCACACCAACCCCTCCCGCCGGGAGTCGCTCCGAAAGGCCTGCACATGGCACCGCACACCGTCACCCCGCACCGGGACCACGGCTTCTTCGCGCCGGACTCCGTCACGCGCAGGGTCTGGGGCTACCCGACCACGCCACTGGTGGGCATCCAGCGGGCCACGGTCATCGAGGAGCTCGACCCGAACCTGATCGCCGCCGTGCACGACACCGGCGACAACTACTCCCGTCTGGACACCCGCTACGCGCGGACGGTGCAGTACTTCGCCTCCGTCGCCTTCGCCGACGCGCAGACGGTGCTCAAGCTCGCCGACGTCCTGGTCAAGATCCACTCCAAGGCGATCGGCCACGAGCCCGTCGGCGGCGGGCGCTACGACGCCAACGACCCCGACTCCCAGCTCTGGATCCTGATCACCGGCTGGCACTCGGTCCTCAAGGCGTACGAGATGTTCGGCCCCGGGAAGCTCACGGACTACGAGGAGCGGCAGTACTGGGCCGAGTGCGCGATCGCGGCCGAGTTCCAGACCTGCGACCCTGCCGACGTCCCGCGCTCCCGCGAGGAGGTCCGCGCCTACTTCGCCGACTGGCGTCCGCGGCTGGCGGCCAGTGAGGCGGCGCAGCAGATGATGGACCACCTGCTGGACGGGGTGAACGCGGTGGTGCCCCGCACGGGCGTGCTGCGCCTGGTCCGGCCGGTCGCGAACCGGACGCTCCGGCACGCGACCATCGCGACCATGCCGCGGCACATGCGCGACCTGGCCGGCGTACGCCAGGGTCGGGTGACGGATCTCCTCGTCACGTGCTGGTTCCGTTCGGTGATGGCGGTGGTCGCGCGGTCGTCCGGCCTGCAGCGGTACATCCTGCGCACGCTCTCGCCCCGGACGCTTGCCGTCGTGGAGCCGCACTGGCGCGGCATCCCGCCGGAGAACCCGGTGGTCCTGACGCCCGAGCAGGCGCGCCACCAGTGGGGCTACGTCCGCCCCCGCGAGGCACACCTCGAGCTCCGTGCCCGACAGGCGCAGCGCGTCTTCGGCGAGGGGATCGCGCCCAGCGACGAGGGCCTGATCGAGTCCCAGGCAGTCCTGGGCCGTCTCGCCTGACTTTCCTCCAACGGCGTAGCATTCGCCGCGTCTCCCACCCCGGAAGGACCCCCGTGGCCTCGAACCTCGTCTCCGCGCGCAACATCGAGTTCCTGCTCTACGAGTGGCTCGACGTCGAGCGGCTCTCCGCCCGCGAGCGCTTCGCCGAGCACTCCCGCGAGTCGTACGACGCGCTGCTCGCGCTCTCCGAGCAGCTCGCGACGGACCACTTCGCGACCCACTTCCGCAAGAGCGACGAGCAGGAGCCGACGTTCGACGGCACCACGGTGCACCTGATCCCCGAGATCGGGGAGGCCCTCAAGCGCTTCGCCGACATGGACGGCTTCGCCCTGCTCGCCGACGAGGAGTTCGGCGGCATGCAGCTCCCGGCGACCGTGGGCACCGCGGTCTCGACCTGGTTCACGGCGGCCAACATCGGAACCTTGTGCTACTCGTTCCTCACGCAGGCCAACGCCTCGCTCCTCGTCGCGCACGCCAGTGACGAGATCAAGGAGCGCTACGCCAAGCCGATGTTCGCCGGTCGCTTCTTCGGCACGATGGCGATGTCCGAGCCGCACGCCGGCACCTCGCTCGGCGACGTCACCACCCGCGCGATCCCGCAGGCCGACGGCACCTACCGTGTCTTCGGCTCGAAGATGTGGATCTCGGGCGGAGACCACGAGATCGCGGAGAACATCGTCCACCTCGTGCTCGCCAAGCTCCCCGACGCGCCCGAGGGGACCAGGGGCATCTCGCTCTTCGTCGTCCCCAAGTTCCTCGTCAACGAGGACGGTTCGCTCGGCGAGCGCAACGACGTGGTGCTCTCGAGCATCAACCACAAGCTCGGCTCGCGCGGCACGGTCAACACCGCGCCGGTCTTCGGCGACGGGGCCTTCCAGCCCGGGGGCGAGCCCGGCGCCGTCGGCTTCCTCGTGGGCGAGCCCCACAAGGGGCTGAAGTACATGTTCCACATGATGAACGCGGCCCGGCTCGCGGTCGGCACGGCGGCGACCGGCACGGCTTCCGCGGCGTACCTGAAGTCGCTCGACTACGCCCGCAACCGGCCGCAGGGCCGCGCGCTCACCACGAGCGACCAGTCCACCCCGCAGGTCGACATCATCGAGCACACCGACGTGCGCCGGATGCTGCTCGCGCAGAAGTCGTACGTCGAGGGCGCGATGGCGCTCACCCTCCTGTGCGCGAGCCTGCTCGACGACGAGAAGACCGCCGAGACCGAGGAGGCCCGCGCCGAGGCGTCGAAGGTGCTCGGCGTCCTGACGCCGATCGTCAAGTCGTGGCCGTCCCAGTGGGGTCAGGAGTCGACCTCGCTGGCCATCCAGGTGCTCGGCGGTGCCGGCTACACCCGCGACTACGACGTCGAGCAGCACTGGCGCGACCAGCGGCTGAACCCGATCCACGAGGGCACCCACGGGATCCAGGCCATGGACCTGCTCGGCCGCAAGATCCTCATGGACGGCGGCGCCGGCCTGATGGCACTGGCGGCCCGCATGGAGAAGACGATCGCGGCGGCCCGCGAGCTCGGCGGCGAGGCATCTGCCTACGCCGACCAGCTCAAGGCGCAGCTCGACCGGATCGGGGAGGTGACCTTCGGTCTGGTCGCCCTGGGCGAACCGGACAAGATCATGGCCAACGCCTCGGTCTACCTCGAGGCCGCCGGTCACCTCGTCGTGGCGTGGGTCTGGCTCGAGCAGCTGGTCGCCGCCGGTGACGAGCAGGGTGACTTCTACAGCGGCAAGCGCCAGGCCGGCCGGTACTTCTTCACCACCGAGCTGCCGAAGGTGACCCCGATGCTGGACCTGGTCGCGGCGGGTGACCTGACGTCGTACGAGATGCAGGACGCCTGGTTCTGACCCGCGGTGGAGGCCCGGACCGTCGATGGTCCGGGCCTTCGTCGTCCGGGCCTTCGTCGTCCGGGTCGTCGATGACCTAGGTCCTGGCGGTCGGGGGCGCCCGGCCCTGCCGGCTGGGCCCGTGACGCCGCAGGCTCGTTCCATGGAGAAGACGTCGGGTCCGGTGGTCGTGGGCTGGGATGCCAGCCCGGAGGCACACCTCGCACTGCAGCAGGCGCACGCGCGCGCTGAGCGGGAGTCACGTCCCCTGCGCGTGGTGATCGCGCTCGGTGACATCGGCCGACTCTCCCGCTGGGCCGACGAGTGGACCCGCGGTCTCGGCGACGAGTGGTGCGAGAAGGCCCGCAAGGTGCTCGCCGAGCTCGGGCGCCCCGACCTGGTCCCCGACCTCGTCGTGGGCACACCGGCGGAGGTGCTGGCCCGTGAGAGCCGCACCGCCTCCGCCGTGGTGGTCGGTGCCGGCGGCCACGGACCGCTCTTCGGCCGGCTGCTGGGCTCGGTGAGCCAGCAGCTGGCCCGTCACGCCGCCTGCCCGCTGCTCGTGGTGCGGGCGGGCGGAGTGGCGGTCGGTCCGGTGGTCGTCGGCGTCGACGGTTCGCCCGGCAGCATGGCGGCCTTGGAGTTCGCGCTGGCGGAGGGTGCGGCGCGCCGTGTCCCCGTCGACGCGCTCTACGTCCCGCAGCACCTGCCGGGCTACGTGTACTGGGAGGGGTCCACGCCGGTCGAGCTGCTGCGGGACCTCGAGGCCTACGACGCCGAGGTCCAGGCCAGCGTCGCCGATGTGCTGTCGCGCCACCCGGAGGTGGTCGCGCAGGTGCGGACCGCCGACGGCTCGGCAGCTCACGAGATCACCCGGGCCTCGGAAAACGCCTCCCTGGTGGTCGTCGGCGCACGCGGCACCGGTGGCCTGCCCGGGCTGCTGCTCGGCTCGGTCGCGAACGCCGTGCTGCACCATTCGCACTGCCCGGTCGCGGTGATCCACGCGCCGGTCGAGGAGGAAGGAGACCTGCCATGCGACTGATCGACGAGGCGGAGAAGCTGTTCCAGGGAGAGATCGTCGAGCTGGCCCGGCCGGAGTGCCTGCGCCTGCTCGCGCAGAGCCGGGTGGGGCGGGTGGCGGTCAATGACGCCGACGGTCCGCTGGTGGCCCCGGTCAACGGGCGCACCGACGGTGTCGACGTGTACTTCCGGCTGCGGGAGGGGTCGCTGCTCGCCGCTGCGCTCGCCGACGGGCGCGCGTCGTACGAGATCGACGGGTTCGACGAGTTCCGCCAGGCGGGCTGGAGCGTCCTGGTCCGCGGTGACGCGCACCGGATCAGTCCCGAGGACCTGCCCGAGCACCGGTCGGAGTGGCCGCGCCCCTGGGCTGCGGGGGAGCGAGACGTGTGGATCCGGCTCTCGGGCGACACCATCTCGGGACGGAGGCTGCAACCATGACCCGAACTTCCCTGTCTGGGTTGTCGCGTTCCGGTAGAACGGTGTCATGACGATCCGTGTGTTCCTGCTCGACGACCACGAGGTCGTCCGTCGCGGCCTCCGCGACCTCCTCGAGTCCGCAGGCGACATCGAGGTCGTGGGGGAGAGTGGCTCGGCGGTCCAGGCGACCGCGATGATCCCCGCGCTCAAGCCCGACGTCGCCGTCCTCGACGGGCGCCTGCCCGACGGCAGCGGAGTCGACGTGTGCCGCGACATCCGCTCGGTCGACCCCACGATCCGCGGTCTCGTGCTGACGTCGTACGACGACGACGAGGCGCTCTTCGCGGCGATCATGGCCGGCGCGTCCGGCTACGTCCTGAAGCAGATCACCGGCACCGACCTGATCGACGCCGTGCGTCGCGTCGCCGAGGGTCAGTCGCTGATCGACCCGACGCTGACCGCACGGGTCCTCGAGCGGGTGCGCTCGGGTGCGTCGGGCCCGGAGGAGCTCGAGTCGCTCACCGCCCGTGAGCGGGAGATCTTCGAGCTGATCGCCGAGGGCCTGACCAACCGACAGATCGGCGAGCGGCTCTTCCTCGCCGAGAAGACGGTCAAGAACTACGTCTCGAACCTGCTCGCCAAGCTCGGCCTGGAGCGCCGCACCCAGGCGGCCGTCCTGGCTTCACGCCTGCTGCACTGACGACCCGGAGAGGGGCACGCGCAGCAGCAGGCGCGTGCCGCGCGGGTCCGCCGGCAGCACGGAGAGCGAGCCCCCGAGACCGTCCGCGCGCTGGCGCAGGTTCCGCAGGCCGCTCTCCCGGCCACCGGGAGTGATGCCGATGCCGTCGTCGGTGACGGTGAGGACGACCTCCTCGGAGTCGGTGGAGACCGAGACCGCGATGCTGCGCGCGGACGCGTGCCGCGCGGCGTTCGAGAGGGCTTCGCGGCAGGCTGCGACGAGGTGCTCGCAGATGTCGGCGGAGACCGCCGTGTCGACGGGCCCGGCCGTGCGGACGACGGGGGCGAAGCCGAGCACGCCTTCGTACTCGAGTGCCAGAGCAGCGACCTGTGCGCGCAGCGACGTTGCTCCCGGCCTCTGGAGGGCGAAGATGGTGCTGCGGATGTCGCGGATCGTCGTGTCGAGGTCCGCGACCGTGCTGTCGATGCGGTCGGCGACGACCGGTGACACGACCTGTCCGCGCACGCCCTGGAGCTGGAGGCCGGTAGCGAAGAGGCGCTGGATCACGAGGTCGTGCAGGTCGCGGGCGATGCGGTCGCGGTCGGAGACGATCGCGAGCTCGGCGCGGTCCGCGAGGGCACGCGCACGGTCGAGGGCCAGGCCGGCCTGCTCGCCGAAGGAGCTGAGCATGTCGAGGTCGGCGCGCAGCATGCCGCGCTCCTGACGGGGGTCGAGGACGACCACGAGGACGGCGGCGCCGAAGAGCTCGGCGCGGACCGGCACGGCGACCGCCAGCAGCTCGTCGTCGAGGGCGACCGGGTCGGGACGGCCACCGGCGAAGGCCTCGAGCACGGCGTCCTGCGCCTTCGCGACGACGAGCGGCGCCGAGTCCGCTTCCCGCCCCTCCGTGCTCACGATGCTCGGGGTGCCGGTGGCATCGGAGAGGACGGCGACGAGCGGAGAGCGCGACACCACCCGGGCGGCCACGGCGACGAGGTCGAGCGCCTCCTTGGTGGTCGACCCGGGACGCAGCGCCTGCTCGAGCCGGGCGGTGGCCTCGAGCCAGACCCGCTGCCGCTCGGAGAGGGCGTAGGCGCGGGCGTTCTGCACGACGACGCCCGCGGCGCTGGCGAGGGCCTCGACGAGCGCCTGGTCCTGCTCGGTGAACTCGGCCCGGCCAGCCTTCTCGGTGAGGTACAGGTTGCCGAACGCCACACCGCGGATCAGGACGGGGACGCCCAGGAAGCTCGTCATGGGCGGGTGGTTCGCCGGGAAGCCGTACGACGCGGCGTGCTCCTGCAGGTGTGGCAGGCGGAGCGGCCCGGGGTGCCGGATGAGGAGTCCGAGGATGCCGCGGCCGTGCGGCGGGTCGCCGATCCTGGCGCGCTCGTCGTCGTCGACGCCGTGCGTGATGAAGGCGGCCAGGTCGTCGTGGTCGCCGATGACGCCGAGCGCGCCGTAGCGCGCCCCGGTCAGCTCGCAGGCCGACTCCACGATCCGACGCAGCACCTTGTCCAGGTCCAGGTCGGAGCTCATCGCCGCGACGGCCTCCAGCAGCACACGCGCGTCCGTGCTGAGTCCCTCCTCGGTCCCCTCCATGCGTCCCATGGTCGCAGGAGCATGCCCGTGCATGTAACAAAATCACCCCACCGAACGGACATCCGTTCGGGTCACCCCGATCCGCCGACCGGTCAGCTCGTCCCAGCGCAGCCGCAGGTAGAGGGTCCGTGCACCGGTCGCCCACGGGTCGGGGTCGTGGAAGGTGCGCAGGAACCTGGCTTCTGCCAGGTCCTCGACCCGTTCGCAGGTGCCGACAGCGATGACGCTCCAGCCCGAGCGTGTGGCTTCGTCGTAGGAGTCGACCTCGTAGGCGATGCGGGCGCTCCACCCGTAGGTCCCGAGCTGGCTGTAGGGAGAGGTGCGCAGGATGAGGGCGTCGTCCACGACCGTGTGGTTGACCGGCACGATGACCGGGCCCTGCGGTGTGCTGAGGGCGCAGCGGCCGACCGTGGTGGCGGCCAGGAGGTCCCGGCACTCGCGGTAGCGCAGCTCGGTGTCCATGCCTCCAGCGTGCGTGTTCCGTCTCGTGGCCACACGGGTAGGAGGTCCTGACCCCGAGGGACCTCGCTCACTGGTCTGCCGGCGGTGCGCGAGCGACTGTTGGAGGTAGACAGCAGAGCGGACGCCGGAAGGAGACGACGATGATGTTCGACGACTACGGGAACCACGCCTGGGCCTGGATGGGGCTGGCGATGGTCGGTTCGGTGGTGGTCCTCGTCGTGGCCGGGATCTGGCTGGTCGAGCTCGTGGCGGGCTGGCCCTGGCGCGACCGGGACCACCCCATTCGCGACGAGGTGCAGCACCTCGAGCACAGCCCGCGGCGGGAGGCGCGCCGCCTGCTGGACGAGCGGCTCGCGCGCGGGGAGATCGACCCCGAGGAGTACCGGTCGCGACGGCGTGCGCTCGACGAGTGACCGCGCTGACGACGACGAGTGGAGAGACCAGAGCGGGTCTCTCCACTTCCAAGGTATAGCCGTCAGGGGGTCTTGCGGCAAGGCCCCCTCGGCCCTGCAGAATCCTCGGTCCCGCTGCCCGCCGGCGGCGGGGAGACCCTCCGAGGAGCCGCGTGACCACGTCCGTCTTCGACCTGCCCGACGCCCTGGCCGGCAAGGCCCGGCCCGACCTCATCGCCGCTGACGCCACCCACTTCGCCCACATCGAGCGGGTCCTTGCCGACCAGCTGGGCGGGCTCGCCGACCGCCTCGACGAGACCCGTCGCCAGCCCGGCGGCCACGGCCAGGCGGCGCTCGACCGCGACCTCGAGATCCACCGGCTCACTGCCCGCGCGCGGATGCTGCGCCGGTACAGCCTGGACCTCTGCCTGGGACGGATGGTCCGGGCCGACGACCCGGGCCATCCCGTCTACATCGGGCGCCTCGGGCTCATCGACGGCGACGGTCGGCAGCTCCTGGTCGACTGGCGGTCGCCCGCAGCCGAGCCCTTCTTCGCGGCCACGGCCGCGGATCCGCGCGGGCTCGCGAGCCGGCGCCGGTACCGGTGGACGGGCGGACGCATCACCGACTTCTGGGACGAGGCGTGGACCGAGGAGGGGAGGGCGCACGCGGCGCTCGACGACGACTCCGCGTTCCTCGCCAGCCTCGGCAGCAGCCGCGAGCCGCGGATGCGCGACGTCCTCGGCACGCTGCAGGCCGACCAGGACGCGATCATCCGGGCCGGTTCGCGCGGAGCGCTGGTCGTGGACGGCGGTCCGGGCACCGGCAAGACCGTCGTGGCGCTGCACCGCGCGGCCTACCTCCTGTACGCCGACCCTCGCCTGGGCCGGGAACAGGGCACCCGTCGTGGTGGCGTCCTCGTGGTCGGGCCGCACCAGCCCTACCTCGCCTACGTGGCGGATGTGCTGCCGAGCCTGGGCGAGGAGGGCGTGCAGACGTGCACGCTTCGCGACCTCGTGCCCGGCTGTGGTGACCTCCGGCACGAGCAGGACGCCGCCGTGGCCCGGCTGAAGGCCGACCGGCGCATGGTGGAGGCGATCGAGCCGGCAGTCGGCCTCTACGAGGAGCCACCGACCACTTCGCTCCTCGTCGAGACGCCCTGGGGCGACCTTCGCCTGACGGCGGGGGACTGGGCCGAGGCCTTCGGCACCCCCGACCCCGGTACGCCGCACAACGAGGCCCGGGCCGAGGTGCATGACGCCCTCGTCGACATCCTGCTGGACCGGTACAACGGCGACGACGGCGAGCGCGACCGCCTCCGACGCCACCTCCGGCGACACCCGGCCCTCGTCGACGCGCTCGGTGGGGCGTGGCCGCTGCTCGACCCGTTCGACGTCGTCGGCGACCTGTGGGAGGTGCCGGCCTACCTGCGGCACTGCGCTCCGTGGCTCGGGTCGGAGGAGCTGCAGCTGCTCCGACGGACCGACCCGCGGGCCTGGACCATGGCGGACCTCCCGCTGCTGGATGCAGCGCGTCGGCGAGTGGGTGACCCTGACGCGTCGCGGCGCAGGGCGCGCAACGAGGCGGTGCTGGCATCCGAACGTGCCGAACGGTCCTTCGTCATCGACCAGCTGATCGAGCACGACGACTCGGAGATGAAGCTGATGTCCATGCTGCGCGGGCAGGACGCGCAGAACGACCTCGACGATCCCTCCGGCCTGGTCGAAGTCTCCCCGAACCTGCTCGCCGGGCCCTTCGCCCACATCGTCGTCGACGAGGCGCAGGAGCTCACCGATGCCGAGTGGCAGACGCTCCTCGCCCGCTGCCCGAGCCGGAGCTTCACCATCGTCGGTGACCGCGCACAGGCGCGCGCCGGGTTTCCCGAGAGCTGGGAGGCGCGGCTGCGGCGCGTCGGCTTCACCGAGGTCCGGACGGCGTCGCTGTCGATCAACTACCGCACGCCCGAGGAGGTGATGGCGGAGGCGGCGCCGGTGATCCGGCAGGAGATCCCCGACGCCAACGTCCCGACGTCGATCCGGCGCGCCGGCGTCGCGGTCCGCCACGGAGTGCGTGCCGGGCTGGCCGGCGTCGTGGCGGACTGGGTCGCGGCGAACCCGAGCGGAACGGCGTGCGTCATCGGCGACCCGTCGTACGCTGCGACGGACCGGGTGCAGTCGCTGAGCCCCACGCTCGCGAAGGGCCTCGAGTTCGACCTCGTCGTGCTCGTGGACCCGGGTTCCTTCGGCGCCGGGGTGGCAGGTGCGGTCGACCGCTACGTGGCCATGACCCGGACGACGCGCGAGCTGGTCGTCCTCTCCTGACCGCTCAGCGCTCCTGCACGACCCAGATCCAGTTGCCGTCGGGATCGGTGACGGAGAACATGCGCGGCACGGTGCCGTCACCGCCCATCGGTTCGCCCAGCGTGGCGCCGGCGGCCTCGAGAACGGCGCGGGTGGCGTCGACGTCCGGGGTCTCGACGCCGATGGCGCCGCCGCCGGGCTCGCCGTTCATCGGCGGGTTGAGCGCGAGGCGGGCATCGGAGCCCGGGGGAGCGACCTCGACCCAGCGACCCGCCTGGTCACCCTCGCCGAAGGAGACGTCCGAGCGCACCTCCCACCCGAGGGTGCCGGTGTAGTAGGCGACTGCTGCGTCCTGGTCCGCGACGGAGAACATGGCGACGGCGATCTTCGAGATGGTCATGGAGCCACCCTGCGCCGCTCCGGCAGCGCGGGGCAAGGCCCCGCGGCCGGGGTGCGCGTCCCCATCCGGGATGATCGGGGCATGGACACCACCCGCCACCGCGAGTCCTGAGCCGTGGCGGAGCTCTTCGTCCTCGAGATGGACGGCCTGCAGCAGTCGGCGGTCGATCCCGACGACCCGACCCGGCTGGTCTTCGACTACGTGCGCCGCATCGGCGACCTCATCGACGCGATGCCTGCCGGGCCGCTCCGGGTGCTCCACGTCGGCGGTGCGGCGATGACGCTGCCGCGGTACGTCGCGGCCACCCGTCGGGGTTCGCGCCAGGTCGTGCTCGAGCCCGACGAGTCGGTGATCGCGCGGGTCGAGCGGGAGCTCCCGCTTCCGCCGCGCTCCGGGATCGAGGTCCGGGCCGAGGACGGTCAGACCGGCGTCGCCGGGATCCGGCCCGGTTCGCAGGACCTCGTCATCCTCGACGCGTACGACGGGGGCGTCGTGCCCGAGGCTCTGACGTCTGCCCCGTGGATCCGTCAGGTGCGGGGCGTCCTGGCTCCGCGCGGGGTGTGCGTGGCCAACATCGTCGACCGGCCGCCGTACCCCCGGATCCGGCCGTTCGTCGCGGCGGCGCGCGACTTCGGCGGCCTCGTGGTCGCGGTCGAGCCTGCGACGCTCAAGGGGCGTCGCGAGGGCAACATGCTGATCGCGTGCGGGGCGGTGCCGCGCGAGGCGTTCCCCGACGACGCGACCGAGTTCCGGGTCTTCCGCGGGCAGGCGGTTGCCGACGCCTTCGGCTGACGGCGTTCATGCCTCGGCGTGCAGCCGGGTCAGGGGCCCGGGAAGCCGGCGCGACCGGACGGTGCGGCCGTCCCAGTCGATCTCGACGTCGTCGAGTCCCAGCTCGCCGGTGTGGCGGTTGAGCCAGCCCAGTGCCTTCGCGAGGAGGACGGGTCGCCTGACGCGGTCGCGGTCGTAGCCGAGCAACGTGCCCGGGCGGCCGCGGCTGACGATGAGCGCATGCACGGTCGGGCGCTCGCCGGGTTCCAGGCGGAAGTCGCGGACCCGCTCCTCGAGCACCTCACCTCCCGGGCCCACGACCGTGCTCTCCAGCAGGGTCGAGGCACGGTGCAGCGTGCGTCCCGGTGCCGCCTCCGGCTGGGGTACGACGACGCCGGCGCGGCGCTTGCGCAGCGTCACCTCGCTGTCGAGCTGCTTCACGTCCTCGATCGAGATCCAGCCCGGCCGGCCGCGGTCGCGCCACTGCGGCCCGAGCCGCACCCACCAGGCGAGGGCCCGGTCGTCGTGGCGGGTGGCCACCCGGACCACGAGGGCGGCCGGCCCGAGCAGGAGGCCGGTGACCTCCAGCCGCCCGTCGGCGTACTCGGTGATCTCGAGGTCGTCGACCTTGCCGACGAGCGCGCCGTCGACATCCACGACCTGGCGGTCGAGGAGGTGCAGCGCAGCGTCGAGGTGACCGTGCAGGCGTGCCATCAGGCCCCCATTCCGGTGATCACCATCAGCGGCAGCGCGGCCAGCGCGACCACCGTCAGGAGCACCAGGTAGACGAGGCCGAGGGCGTTCGTGACCCGGCCGTTGACGTACTCGCCGAGGTAGTCGGGATCGTTGGCCACGACGAGGATCGGGAAGTAGGTGAGGGGGAGCGCGACCGCCGAGAACACGACGGAGGCCTCCGTGACGAGGATCGGGTCCACGGTCGACATGAGCACGGCGACTGCGGCGAGCGTCGCGACCAGCAGCATGGCGTGGAAGCGCGAGGCCTGGCGCGGGGTGACGAACTTGCCCCACTGCCACCCGAAGTACTGCGCGATCGAGTAGCCGACGCCGAGTCCTGTCTCGCAGGCGGCACCGAAGGTCGCGGCGACGAAGCCGATGATCACGACGGCGAGCCCGACCTTGCCCAGCGCCACCGCGACCGGCAGCGCCACCTGGCCGAGCGCGTCGACGCCGATGCCCTGCGGCAGCAGGACGGCGGTCGCGACGCCCGCGATCGAGAGCGACAGCAGGCCGCCGAGGGGGAAGCCGATGAAGACGTTGGCGCGCATGACGCCGAGGTCCTCGGGCGTCCACTTCTCCTCGACGCCCCCGCTGGAGAAGAAGAAGACCTCGTAGGGCGTCATCGCGGCGCCGAACAGCGCGACGGCGTAGTACGCCCACGTGGACCAGTCCTCGTCGGCGGGCTTGTCGAAGCGGGCGGCCTGGCCCAGGTAGTCGCCCCAGTCCGGGCCGAGCTGCCACAGCGCCACCGAGAAGGCGACGAGGCAGAGGCCGAGGAGGCCGAGGACGTTCTCCATGTGCGAGAACTTCGCGCGCCACAGGACGAGCCACACGACGAGTGCCACGAACGGCACGAGCAGCAGGTAGCTGACCGAGCTGACCAGCTCCAGCGACAGCGCGACGCCGCCGATCTCCGCGATGAAGGTCAGGAACGTGACCAGCATCGACGCGACGAGGTTGAGCAGGCCGAGCCGGGGGCCGAGCCGCTCGCGGACCAGGTCGAACGTCGCGCGGCGCGAGACGCAGGCGACGCGGCCGGACATCTCGGCGTACACGCAGATGCCGAGCACGCCGACGGCGACGACGACGCCCATCGACATGCCGAAGCGGGAGCCCACGACGGCGTTGGTGACCAGGTCGCCGATGTCGACGAAGCCGCCGATCGCGGTCAGGATGCCGAGGGCGACGGCCAGGTACTTCTTCACAGCCGGTCACCCGCCTCGAGCAGGCGGTGCCGTACGTCGGCCAGCTCGCGCCGGTCGTCGTCGAACGACGCCGTCTCTCCGTCGACGAGGTCCATCCGCGCGGTGCGGACGGCGTCGTCGGCGTCGCTGAGGACCTGGTCGACCTTGTCGGCCAGTCCGGCGACGCCGGCCGGGGGTTGCACCGTGCTGACCGAGTCGACGGCCTTGCCCAGCGAGTCCTCGGAGTGCACGAGCGTGGAGACCCCGAAGCCGCCGAGCAGGTGCCCGTCCTTCTGCTGCTCCAGCACGAGCGACGCGGTGCCCACCAGTGCCACCGCGTCGTCGACCGCGGTGCTCGCGGTCTCCCGCCAGGACTGCTCGTCCGGCCGTGCCGGGACCCGACCGCAGGCGGCGGTGGCGGCGACGGCGAGGACGAGGAGCACGGCGGAGAGCCTGCGTCGAGGCTCTCTCCGCCGGACCTGGGCAGTCAGGAGGTCGGTCACGACGTCGCTGTACCCAGCAACGCGGGACCTGATCCGTGCGTTTGCCTCCGCTGGGTCCGGATGCGTCGGCCGGCGACGCCGGGCCGTGGCGTCAGCCGGTGATGTCGCGGCCGAGGATCTGGCGGGCGATGACCCACTTCTGGATCTCGTTGGTGCCCTCGTAGATCTCGCCGATCTTGGAGTCCCGGTAGAGCGCCTCCACCGGCCCCGGAGTGCCGTCCGCGGCCAGCTCGCGGGCGAAGCCGAAGCCGCCGTAGGCCTGCACCGCGTCGCGGGCGATGTCGACCGAGAGGCGGGTGCCGTAGAGCTTGGCCATCGCGGCCTCGGGCTCGGGGAACGGGTTGCCCGCGTCCAGGCGCAGGGCTGCCTTGAGGTAGAGGTTGCGCGCGTTCTCGATCTCGGTCGCGCGGTCGGCGAGGAGGAACTGCCAGTGCTGGTTGGCGCCGACCTTGCGTCCGAACGCCTCGCGGGTGGAGACCTGCTCGACGATCAGGTCGAAGGCGCGCTGGGCCATGCCGACCCCGGCGGCGGCGATGCCGATGCGGCCGAAGGTGAGTGTCTGCAGCGCCTGGCGCAGGCCGTGGCCCTCGACGCCGCCGAGGAGCTCGGCGCCGTCGATGTGGACGTCGGTGAAGTGGACGTCCGCCGTCAGCTGGCCACGGTTGCCCATCTTGCGGTCGGGGGTGCCGACGGTGACGCCCGGCAGCGAGGTGTCGACGATGAACATCGACATCCGCTCGCCGGTCTTGGCCAGGACCACGATCTCGCCGGCGACGGGCGAGTTGGAGATCCAGCGCTTGTGGCCGTTGAGCACCCAGCCGCCGGCGGTCGGCACGGCCTCGGTCTTCAGGGCGTCGATGGAGAGGTCGGTCGACGCGTCCGGCTCGGTGGTGGCGAAGGCGCCGACGATCTCGCCGGAGACGATCTTGGTCAGCCAGCGCTGCTTCTGCTCGTCGGTGCCCTGGTTGAGGGCGTTGCCCGACAGGATGCAGTGGACGTCGAAGACTGCGCCGATGCTGCTGGAGTGGTAGGCGAGCTCCTCGATCGTGGCGGCGGTCGCGGTGGCCGGGTGCGCCAGGCCGTGGCCGCCGACCTCGCTGCCGAAGCCGACGCCGAAGAGGCCCTCGGCGGCGAGGGCGTCGAAGACGTCGCGGGGGAAGCCGTCGACCTGCTCGTCGCCGTTCGCGATCCGCGCGGCGGCGGGCGCGACGATGCGGTCGGCGACCTCGCGGGCCCGGGCGCGGGCGTCGAGGACGTCCTGGGGCGAGAGCAGGTCGTGGAAGAGCTTGTCGTACTGGCGCGCAACGATCATGCGCGCAACATATCATTCGTGACGCGAATGAATTAGGCGTTCTCTCCGTCGAACGCCTCGATCAGCGGCTGGCTGGTGGCGATCGTCTGCAGCGAGGTGAGCAGGTCGCCGGCGCGGCCGCCGAGCTCGTCGTCGATCATCCGGTCCACCCGCCCGAACGCCGCCACGATCTGCTGCAGCAACGCGCGGCCGTCGCGGGTCAGGGCGACCACGTAGCGCCGGCGATCGGCGGTGTCGCGCTCGCGGACCACTGCGTCGAGGGACTCGAGGTGGTCGAGGGCGGCGGCCATCGTGGCCGGGTCGATGCGTAGCTGGCGGCCCAGGTCGACCTGTCCGGTGGGGCCGAGGTCGGCGAGCAGCTGGAGCACGCTGAAGTGCCGCACGCGGACACCGAGCGGGCTGATCGCCTGCTCCTGGAGCCGGTAGGCGACCTGGCCGAGCCGCACGAGCAGGCAGCTCGGGTGGTTGGCGATCCCGCCGGGGACGAGGGTCGGCCTCGTCGTCTCTGAAGCCTGTGCGCCGCCCGTCATGCCCGGAAGGTTACCGGGGCGGGAGCACCTGGACCCCCGCGAGCAGGAGGATGTTCAGGTCGAGCAGCCACTCGACGCGCGAGCGCTCCTCGAAGAGACGGTTCGCCTCGGTGACGTGGATGCGGGCCCGGGACCGGGTCCAGCCGTTGACGGCGCACAGGTGGTCGAACGCCCGCTCGTGGTGGCCGCGCAGCCCTGCGAGCCCGAGGTGGGTCGTCTCGTGGCACCGGGTGCAGAGGCAGACCAGGCGGCGCAGCCGCTGCACGGGCATGCCGAACGACGCGAACGGCTCGTCGGTCGGCGCCTCGTCGTAGGCCCAGCGCTCGTGGGCCTCGAGCCAGATCCGCTGCTGTGGCCGGGCCGGCTCCCCGCAGGCCTCGCACCGGTGTCCGGCTCGTTCGTAGACCATCCGCCGCACGCGGTCCCAGTCGGCGGGCGCGAGGTGCGAGCGGACGTTGGTGAACCAGCAGGACGCCGGAACCAGGTCGACGAAGAGCGGTGCGCCGTCCGGTGCCGGGTTGAAGGTCCGGTCCTCGCCGGGCAGGACCTCGGGAAGCGGGCGCCGGGGCGGGGGAGTCACGCCTCCATCCTCACGCACCGGCCTCAGGCGCCGGCGACGGTGTCGACCACGAGCATCTCGACGACGCCGTCGAGTCCGCTCTCCTGCAGGGCGCGGCGTTGGCGGCGGGCACCGTTGCCGAGCGTGAACAGGCGTTCGATGCGGTGGGTGACGAGCTCCTCGTCGCCTGCGTCGCGCAGAGCCTCGCGGACGTGCTCCACGAGCGCTCCGACGGCCGACCGCGGCGCGACCGACGTACACGCCAAGGGGTCGAGCAGGTCGCCGTCGATGCCGAAGCGTGAGGCCCGCCAGGTGGCGAGCCGGATCAGGTCGCTCGGCACGTCGGGTGGTGCCTCGCCCGCCGCCCACGCGCGGGCGGCGGTCTCGACGAGCGCCCGGGTGAGGGACGCGACCAGGATGGTATCGCCCACGTCCAGGCAGACGTCGGGGACGCGGATCTCCACGGTCGGGTTGGCGACGGAGACGCGCGCGTCGAAGTAGACCATCCCGTCGTCGAGGAGGACCCCGGTCCGGATCATCGACTCGACGAGCGCGTGGTACCTGTCGGCACTGCCGAGGACGTCGATCGGTCCGGCGCCGGGCCAGCGCCCCATGACCTGGGTGCGCCAGCTGGCGTAGTCGCTGTCGCCGCCCTGCCAGAGCGGCGAGTTGGCGCTGAGCGCGAGCAGCACCGGCAGCCAGGCCCGGATCCGGTCGAGGACCCCGACGGCCTCCTCGTCCGAGTCGACGGCGACGTGCACGTGGCAGCCGCAGGTCAGGTGCTCGCGCGACAGCAGTCCGAACTGGCGGTCCATCCGGTCGTAGCGGTCGGTGTGCACCTGCAGGGGTACGACGGGCACCGGCGACGTGCCGCTGGCGAGGAGTCGTGCCCCGGCCCGCTCGGCCGCTGTCGCTGCCTTCCGGCGCCACGAGGAGAGGTCGGCGACGAGGCTGCTCATCGTCGTGTGGGGCGAGCTGTTGGACTCCAGCTGCTGCTGCTTGAGCTCGGCGACGAGCGACCCCTCCGTCGCGGTGCCACTGCGTGTGCCGTCCTGTCCGGTGAGAGGGGTGGCCAGCAGCAGCACCTCGGCAGCGGTGGGGCGGCTGTCGTCGCGGTGCGCGTCCAGCAGGAGGAACTCCTCCTCCACTCCGACGGTGCGCATGGCCGTCCTGTTCCCGCGGTTGTGCCGGCCCATGCCGCGTGACACCGTCGAGGGCAGGGAACGGAGGACGCATGTGCCGACTGCTCGGATACGTCACGGATGAGCCGACGTCGCTCGTCGACCTGCTCGGGCAGGAGGACTTCGACGCCTTCACGGCCCTCACCGTGGTGCACGACGACGGCTGGGGCATGGCCTGGCGTGACCAGGCCGGTCGGTTGCAGCGACGTGGCTCGGCCTGTTCGGCGGCGGGTGATCCGGCGTACGCCGATCTGGCGGCGCAGCCTCTCGGCCGCGCCGGGATCGTGCACCTGCGCTGGGCCTCGCCGGGCATCGCAGTGAGGGCGGAGAACACCCACCCCTTCGTGGCGGGCGACCTGGCCATGGCGCACAACGGTCACATCGCGCCCGTCGACCGGCTGGAACGGCTGCTGACGCCCGCGTCGCGGGCGGTCCTGCGCGGTGACACCGACAGCGAGCGCTATTTCCGTTACGTGCTCCAGTGCATCGAGGCTGCCGGTGACGAGGCGGTCGGGCTCGGCGAGGCCGTGGCCACGCTCGAGGCGGAGTTCCCGTATGCCAGCCTCAACGCGCTCCTGCTCACGCCGGCGCGCCTCCTAGCCGTGCACGTCAACAGCCACGCCTCGCCCCCGCCCGCACTCAAGGGGCTCGGCATCGCCGCGGAGCGGATCCGCCACACCGACGACGAGTACTTCGCGATGGACTTCCGCCGTTCGCCGGAGGGCGTGCAGCTGATCTCGAGCGGCATCGACCCCGAGGGCTGGGAGCCGGTGCCGGAGGACTCGATCGGGATCGTCGACCTGGCCGCGCGGTCGCTGGAGTGGCGGATCGCGGATCAGTCGCCCACCACGGATGCGCAGAAGGCGTCGATCGCGTCGACCATCTGGTCCAGCCCCGGCTGCTCGAGCGGGTAGTGGCCGGCGTTCTCCAGCATCACGGTCTGCACGGGCACCCGGGTGACCTGCTCGAGGAACGGCGTGGACAGGTGCAGCGGCGTCC
Organism: Nocardioides jiangxiensis; assembly: GCF_030580915.1. Classification (NCBI taxonomy): domain Bacteria; kingdom Bacillati; phylum Actinomycetota; class Actinomycetes; order Propionibacteriales; family Nocardioidaceae; genus Nocardioides; species Nocardioides jiangxiensis. Next base: position 305,588 of record NZ_JAUQTA010000001.1, on the reverse strand, counting down.
ATCGGTCCGCGGCCGGCTGGGTGAGCAGGACCGGGCAGACGGCGAAGTCGGCGGCCGCGAGGGGCGGGACGTAGTTCAGGTAGGAGTCGAGGAAAGCGATGGTGACGCTGTTGCCCGCGGAGGTCCGGTCGGCGTAGCAGGCCTTCTTCGCGGCGGGGTCGTTGACCAGGGTGCGCATCTTGCTGACCCAGCGCATGGGCACGCGGAGCCGGCGCAGGGGAGTTCTCGCCAGCAGCTTCATCAGGGTCGCGCCGAGCATGCCCGTGACCGGGTCGAACGCCGTTTCGCGGCGTACCCGCGCGGAGGACTGGTCGAGGAAGGTCATGCCGACGATGCCCGCGACGTCGCCGTTGAGCGAGGCGATGTGGAAGGTCTCCATGCCGCCTGCGGAGAGGCCGTAGAGCACGATCGGGCGGCCGTCCCGCTCCTTCTCGACGAGCGCCGAGCCGATGCGCACCCAGTCGTCGTAGGTGACGAGCGCGCCTGGTGCCACCTCTGTGATGCCATATGTCGGCATGTCGACAGCGACGGTCTCGTAGCCGCGCGCGGCGAGCGGGCGGCCCAGGATCGTCGTCATCTGGCGGCCGTTGGTGCCGACGCCGTGGAAGAGCAGGACCTTCACCGGCGCCTCGGGGTTGCGGTAGGCGTCGAGGTGGATCCGGTGCCCCTCGTGCTCCCACCACTCCTCGGCCGGCTCCGTCGCCGGGGTCAGCCGGTACGCCGGCGGCAGCTGCTGCTGGATGGTGCGCCAGGCGGTCTGCGATGCGTAGCTCATGGAAGTCCTCTCGTCCGGACCGATCGTGGCACGCGAACGGCCCGGACGAGGAGGGATCAGCGGTTGACGATGCAGGTGGTCGTGCCGTGTGCGACCAGGCGGCCGTCCTCGTCGACGACGCGTCCCTCCGCGGTCGCGATCCGGCCGCCCACGTGGATGATCTCGCCGGTCGCGGTGAGGCGGCGTCCGTCGGTGGCGACCGAGCCGGTGTAGTTCACCTTGAGCTCGACCGTCGCGTAGCTCTCGCCCGGTGCGAGCGTGGTGTGCACCGCGCAGCCCATGACCGAGTCGAGCAGGGTGGCGCAGATGCCGCCGTGCACGTTGCCCATCGGGTTGGCGAAGTCCGGACGCGTGGTCACGGCGAAGGCGACCCGCCCCTCGTCGATGAGCTCGATCTCCATGCCCAGCAGGCCGCCGATGTTGGGGATGGCGGACGTGTCCATGCCGGCGAAGAGGCGCAGCTGCTCGAGGCCGGTCAGCTCGGTGAGGGCGGTCATGCGGTGGCCTCCGTCCGAGTAGACTGAGTGGTCTACATCGTACGCTGCGCGGGTGGCTGACCTGACCGAACCCTGTCCCAACTGCGACACGCTGATGCGCTGGGAGACCTCCCACGAGCGCTGCGACGGCTGCGGCTACATCCGGCCCTGCTGTGAGGGCGCGCCCTGCCACTGAGCAGGCGCGCCAGGTGAGGCCTCCGGCGGCGCCGAGGCGTCAGCCGCGCCCGTAGCCGGCGGATGCCGGGTCGGTGCTCAGCACCCGCCGGGCGTACGCCGTCGTGGCGTCGTCGCCGAGGAACTCCACGACCCGCGCGACCCGCTCCCACGGCAGCGGCAGGAGGCCTGGGGTGCCCGGGACGTCGGGGGTGAGGCCGAGCTCGATGTCGGTGCGGCCGGTCATCATCCGCACGTTGAAGTCGTAGCGCTCCCGGGCGCCCTCGGCGGTCAGCGCCCGCACGACGCGGGCACCGACCTTGCGGCTGCCGGCCTCTGCGGCCCACTCGTCGAGCACCGCGACGACGGCCGCGCCGCCGTTGTGGTCGATGTCGGCCCAGACTCCCTCCATCGGGCCGAGCTGGCCGAGCAGGGTCGCGGCGGTCTTCTCGCCGATGCCGGTGACGCCGGGGAGGTTGTCGCTGGCGTCGCCGCGGAGGGCGGCGTACTCGAGGTAGCGCTCGGCCCGGACGCCGTACATCGCCTGGAGGCTGCGCGGGTTGAGCAGGGGTGAGCCGTTGATGCCGCCGTTGATGAGCCGGAGCACGCGGGTGTGCTCGCTGATCAGCGCGAACGCGTCGCGGTCGGAGGTGACGACGACGCAGTTCCAGCCGTTGCGCTCGGCCCAGGCAGCGGCCGAGGCGTTGACGTCGTCGGCCTCGAGGCCCGGGGGAGTCACGGTGGCGAGGCCGAGTGCGCCCAGGAGCGAGCCCGCACGCTCGAGCTGGTCGACGAGGTGGGCGTCCTTCTCCGCGCGGCCGGCCTTGTAGTCGGGATAGAGCTCACGCCGCTCGGACCGCTCGCGGTCGTCGATGCCGAAGAGCACGGCGTCCGGCGCGAAGGTGTCGATCGCCTCGAGGATCTGCCGCAGCATGCCGTGCAGCGCCCAGCTGGGGCGGCCGGCGCGGTCGGTCATGCCCGTGTGGGCTCGCGCGTGATGGTTGCGGTGCAGCAGCGACGGGGCGTCGACCACGAGGAGCAAGCGGCGTTCGGTGGCTTCGGCGGTCGACATCGGCGCCCATCCTAGGTCGCGCCGCACCGTGTCACGCGCGGGCGCCGGGGTACCCCGAGGGGAGTCGACCCGAGGAGCAGGATGCAGCCGCTGTGGTACCGCAACGCCGTCACCTACCAGATCGACCCGGCCATGTACGACGACGCCAACGGCGACGGGCGGGGGGACCTGCGGGGGATCACCGACCGCCTGGAGTACATCCGGGGGCTGGGCGCGACGTGCCTGTGGCTGCTGCCGATCTACGCCTCGCCGTACCGCGACGGTGGCTACGACGTCGCCGACCACCTGCAGGTCGACCCCCGCTTCGGTGACGTGGCGGACTTCGTGGCGCTGCTCGACAAGGCCGACACGCTCGGCCTGCGGGTGATCCTCGACCTCGTCTTCCAGCACACCAGCACCGAGCACCGGTGGTTCCAGGAAGCGCGGAGCGACCGGCGCTCGCCGTACCGCGACTACTACGTGTGGTCCGACGAGCCCGTCGAGACCGACGTCTCGCCGGCGTTCCCGCCCACGGAGCAGAGCGTCTGGACCTGGGACGACGAGGCGCAGCAGTTCTACCGGCACGTCTTCTACTCCCACGAGCCCGACCTCGACCTCGGCAACCCGCGGGTGCGCGAGGAGATGTACCGCGCGATGAGCTTCTGGATGCGGCTGGGAGTCGCCGGCTTCCGCGTGGACGCCGTGCCGTTCATGGTCGAGCGGGCGCGCGCCGCCGACCCGACGAGGGACGGCCTGTGGCTGCTGGAGGAGATGCGTCGCTACGTCGGGCTCCGCAACCCGCAGGCGCTCCTGCTGGGCGAGGTGGACGTCCCGCCCGACGAGTACGACGACTACCTCGGCGGCGGCGACCGGCTCACGATGCTCCTCGACTTCTGGAAGAACAACCACGTCTTCCTCGCGCTCGCGCGCGGCGAGGCCGAGCCGCTGCTCAGGGCGATCAAGGAGCAGCCGGACCCGACCGCGCTCGGCTCCTATGCACCGTTCCTGCGCAACCACGACGAGCTCGACCTCGAACGGCTGACGGCGTCCTCCCGCGAGGAGGTCTTCCGGGCGTTCGCTCCGGAGGAGCGGATGCGCGCCTACGGTCGCGGCATCAGGCGGCGCCTCGCGCCGATGCTCGACGACGACCCGGACCGGATCGCGATGGCGCATGCGCTCCTGCTCAGCCTGTCGGGATCGCCGGTGCTGCTCTACGGCGACGAGATCGGGATGGGCGAGGACCTCTCGCGGCCGGAGCGGGCGTCGGTGCGCACCCCGATGGAGTGGCGGACGGCGTACCAGCAGGCAGCAGACCCGCAGAGCCTCCTGTCCCGCGTCGGGGACCTGGTGCGCACGCGGCTCGGCGCCCCGGCCATCGCCACCGGCGAGCGCGAGGCACTCGACCCGGGCAACCGGGCGGTCTTCTGCCTGCGTCACCACGGCGTCGGCCAGACGGTGGTCACCGCGGTCAACCTCGCCGGCGAGGCCGTCGACTGCGAGCTGCCCGGCACCGACGCCGACGAGCTGCAGGACATCGTCGCGGACGCCGACTACCCACGTCCGTCGGGGTCGCCGGCGCGGCTGCGGCTGAACGCCTACGGATACCGCTGGTTCCGCGTCGGACCCGCAGGCGGTCCGGACCGCCGGGTCGACGGAGGCACGGGCTGACCTGGGAGGTCCTGGTCTGGCCCCTGTGAACCTGACTGGGGTCCGTGGCGCCCGGTGCGCGCCGGGCGTACGTTGACGGGTGGGCCCGGCCGGGGCCCGCCCCTGAGCCTCGACCGGTCTCTCACCCGACGACCGAGGAGGCAGACCATGTTCATCCAGGTGTTCCAGGGACCCTGTTCGCGGCCGGAGGAGGCCCACGCGCTGCTCGACGAGTGGCGCCGTGACCTGGCTCCGGGAGCGGACGGCTGGCTGGGCGGCACGTTCGGCTGCACGGACGACGGCCAGCTGATCGGCGTGGTCCGGTTCGAGTCCCGCGAGGCTGCGGCAGCCAACTCGGCGCGGCCGGAGCAGGGCGCCTGGGCCGAGCGGCTCTCCGCCCTGATGGACGGCCCGCTGGAGTTCCACGACTGCGACGACGTGACGCTCATGCTCGACGGCGGCTCCGACCGTGCGGGCTTCGTCCAGATCATCCGCGGCAAGGTCGACGACCCCGCGCGGCTCAAGGCGATGATGGCCGACACCCGGTCGCTGCACGAGATGCGGCCGGACATCATCGGCGCGAGCCTGGCCCTCGAGCCCGACGGCACGTTCACCGAGACCGTCGCCTTCACGAGCGAGGCCGAGGCACGCGAGGGGGAGAAGACGCCTCCGCCGCCCGAGGTGCAGCGGGAGCTGCAGTACGCGATGGCGTCGGCGACCTTCTACGACCTGCACAGCCCCTGGTTCGAGAGCGCCTAGGACCGGTATTCCGGGTTCTCGAAGTCGAAGCGGGCGCCGGCGTCCCACTCCTTCCGGGAGTTGCCGTACGACGGGACCCCGCCGGCGTCCTTGAGCAGCTGAGCGAGGTGCATGAGGTTCCACGTCATGAACGTGGTGTTGCGGTTGGTGAAGTCGTTCTCCGGCCCACCGCTGCCGGGGTCGAGGTAGCTCGGCCCCGGTCCCGCCTCGCCGATCCAGCCGGCGTCGGCGTTCGGCGGGATCGTGTAGCCGATGTGCTGCATCGAGTAGAGGACGTTCTGCGCGCAGTGCTTGATGCCGTCCTCGTTGCCGGTGATCAGGCAGCCGCCGACCCGGCCGTAGTAGAGGTACTGACCCTTGTCGTTGAGCATGCCGCTGAGGGCGTAGAGCCGCTCGATGACCCGCTTCATCACGCTGGAGTTGTCACCGAGCCAGATCGGCCCCGCGAGCACGAGGATGTCGGAGGCGAGGAGTCGTGGGTAGATCTCCGGCCACTCGTCGGTCTCCCAGCCGTGCTCGCGCATGTCGGGATAGACCCCGGTGGCGATGTCGTGGTCGACGGCCCGGATCACCTCGACCTCGACACCGTGCTTGCGCATGATCTCGACGCTGGCGTCGACCAGGCCCTGGGTGTTGCTGACCTCGGGGCTCTTCTTCAGCGTGCAGTTGATGAACATGGCCCGCAGGCCGGTGAAGTCGGGGGTCGCCACGGGTCGGTCCTCCTGCGTCGGGTGCTGCCACCATGGCACGCAGCCGTGCTGACGACCAGAGGCCGGAAATGACGAAGCCCGCCGAGCCAAGGGAGGGAGGCGGCTGGCGGGCTGGAGCCGGAGCCTCGGGAGGGAGGGATGAGGTCCGGCGTCGTCTGAGAGGGACAACGCGCGCGGTGGGCGGGGGTTACGCCTCCTCGAAGAAGATTTTCCGGACCCGCTTTCGGGGTCCGGCTCAGTAGCCGTCGAAGGAGTCGATGCGGATGTCGTCGTGGTCCGCGCCCGCCTCCATGAGGACCGCCTCGGTCGCCTCGATCATCGCCGGCGGACCCGCGATGAAGTAGTAGTGCACGGCGTCGCTGACGCTGTCGGCGAGGAGGCGTCGGCGTTCCTTGCTCTTCACGCCGGCGGTCACGACGTAGTCGAGGGTGACACCTGGCAGCTGCCGGCTCCACGCGTCGAGCTCGTCGCGGAAGAGGAAGTCGCCGGTGCGGTTGAGGTAGATCAGGTGGGCTTCCTCGTTGCTCGAGGTCTCGGCCATCTCGGCGATCATGCTGCGGAACGGCGCGACCCCCACGCCCGCTGCGATCAGCACGCTGGAGCGGTGCTGGCGCAGCTGGAAGTCGTAGTCGTTGCCGTACGCCGACATGCGGTACCGGTCGCCTGCCCGGGCCTCCTGGAGCGCGCGCTTGAACGGGCTCTGCCCCACCTTGAACGTGATCGCCAGGTCGGGCTCGCCGGGGGAGGACGACAGTGAGTACGTCTTGCCACCAGCAAGGTCCTGCCCGGGGAGGTCCAGGTCCATCCAGTCACCGGCGTCGAAGGTGAAGCCGCGGGGCCGTTCGAAGAGGACGGTCAGGTGGTCCGGCGTCTCCTCCCGCCGCGCGATCACGGTGAGCGGGATGTCGACGTTCTGGTGCGGCATGCGGCGTCCTCCTGGTGGTGCCCAGCAGGTCGGAGCTGAAGCGCGTCGATCCTACGGAGCGAGGCTTGCGGCGCCTCGCGAGGGGACGTGCGGGCGGCGTGCGGGCGGCGTGCGTCGCGTTGGTGTCGCCTGATCGGACAGTGTCGTCGGCACGACTGGGCCGTTCGCGCGTACGATCGGTCAGACCTGGGTCGCAGCCGCCCCGACGGGCCGCCAGGCGTGCCAGAGTTCCCTCGCGGCGGCCGCCCCTCTCCCCGGTTGGGCCTTCCACGGTCGCGGCATCCCCCGAGAGCGCCACCGGCCGTCCCCGTCTCAGGCCGCGTGGCGCTCAGCCACGAAAGCGCCCCCGCCTCCACAGTGGAGACGGGGGCGCTTTCAGCGTTCCCGATGACTGCTCAGATGTCGTCATACTGACTGGGGACGCGCCTGTGACCTGCGAAAACGCTCAGTCGGGCTCCTCTGGGGGCGCACTGGGTACTCTCAGCGTCTCGTTGATCGCGTTCCGGGTGCGCTCTGCCGATGTGGGCATCAGGTGCGTGTAGGTCCGGAGCGTGAAGCCGGGGTCCGCATGGCCAAGATACTCGCTCAGCGCCTTGATGGACTCGCCCGAGTCGAGCAACGTGCTGGCGTAGAAGTGCCGAAGGGCGTGGCATCCGTTCTCGCGCCTGAGTTCGACGCCGGCCGCGATCAAGGCCGGACGCCAGATGTACGGGTTGAAGTTGTTGCGGTTGATCGCGCCCGCTTGGCGGGTGGTCAGTAAGAGGTTCGCCGTGTGCTTCGGGCCGTCCAGCTTGTCCCAGGGCAGGGTGACGGCGCGCGGAGGGCGAGCCGAGACGTGCTCGTTGATGGCCTCGAGCACGACGCCTGGAAGAGGGACGGTTCGTGTCTTCCGGCCCTTGGGAAGGCCGAAGATCAGCTTGTTGCCGTTCCGCACCTTGATCTGGCGTTGCACGCTCACCTCGTTCTTCTCCAGGTCGAGATCGTCGATCGATAGCCCGAAGATCTCGCCTTGGCGGAGTCCGAGGCCGGCGCCAAGAGCGACGACCAAGGCGAACCGTTCGGGGAGCTTGGCCTGTACCGCGAGCACCCGATCGAGTGTCCAAGGCACCACCTTCTTGGGATCGAGCTTCGGTCGGCGAACCGACTTCGCTGTGCACGGGTTCTGCTGAATCAGCTTGTCGTCGACGGCGGCTGTGAAGACGGTCGAGACGTTCGAGTACAGGACGCGGCGATAGGTGGGGGCCAGGCCGTCCAGCCCCCTGAGCCAGGTCTGGATTGTGAAGGGCTGGATCTCCTTAAGGAGCAGGGGTCCCAGGAACGGGTAGGCGTGCAAGCGGAGTCTCAGCTCTGTCGCCTCGTAGGTGCCTTCGTCGAACGTCTGCGCCGCCAGCCACTTGAGCGCGTACTCCTCGAACGGGACCTTGCCGGCATCGAGATCGAAGTAGTGGCCGCGCACGATGTCGGCTGAGACTGTCGCCGCGTAGCGGTCAGCATCCACCTTCCGCGGGAAGCTCTTCGCCCGAGCACGTCCGTCCGGTTCGCGCCACCGCACTCGATACGTGACCTGTTGCTTTCCCTTGCTGTCCTTTCGGACCCGGCGCTCAACCCACGCCATGTTGGTGCGCTCCATGACTTTCGAGCCAAGCCCGTACGACCGCCGGGTCGTACCGGAGGTGCCGCCCGACCCGATACGCGTCTGGGCCACAGCCCTTGTGGCGCCACTGGTAGAGCGTGGCGACCGGGATGCCGAGAAACTCGGCCACCTCGAGGCGCCAGTGGGCGTCCATCCGGCGCAGCAGTGCGGGGTGCGACATCAGGCGCCAGGCCTCGTCGTACACGACCCAGCGCTGGCCACCGTTCGGGTCAAGCAACGCCGATTCCATCCAGGCCGAGGCGCACGTCATAAGGACGGAGATGAGCGTGGCGTTCTCGGTGACGCGGGACAGGTCTAGGGAGATCATCGGGAGGCTCGGGTCGAACGCCACCGTCGAGGGGCCGTCGAAGAGCCCGGCGAGGTCGCCCGCGACGAGGCGCCGGAGTGCGTGACCGACCAGTCGTCCGTCTTCCGTGAGTCGCCCGTCGGGGTCATCGGCCGGATCCGGTGTGAGCAGCCGGTCGACGACCATCGGCAGAACCGGGACGTCGACACCGCGCACGGTGCGGTCGATGGCGATGTCGACAGCCGTGTGCTCGAGTGGGGTGAGACGGCGCTCGAGCACGGTCTCTGCCAATGCGCCGACGAGGTCGCGGCGACGGGATGCGAGCTGGCTGGCCCATTGTGCGTCGTCGTACCCGGACGGACGGTGGCCCTCGTCGAGCGGGTTCAGACGGCTGGCCATGCCATGTCCCAGTGCGATGGCGCGACCGCCGACGGCTTCCGCGACGGCGGTGTGCTCCCCCTTGGGATCGCCGGGGACGTAGACGCGGCGACCTAAGGGGATCGACCTCGTGTAGAGGCTCTTGGCGAGACAGGACTTGCCGGAGCCCACGATCCCGGCGAGCACGAGGTTCGGTGCGGTGATAAGCCCGCGCGCGTAGAGGATCCAGGGGTCGTAGACGAAGGAGCTCCCGGAGTAGAGGTGGCCGACGAACACGCCTTCGCTGCCGAGGCCGCCTTCGGCGAGGAAGGGGTAGGCGCCAGCCAGGGTCGCCGAGGTGTCTTGGTGGCGTGGCACGCGGAATCGTCCGGGAGTCCGCAGTGTGGCGGGACCGTGTTCGCCGGCGCGGGGGAGCGTCACGGTCGCCCGCTTCTCCGCTGAAAGTTGCTCGGCCTTGCGCTTGGCTTCGGCGCGCCGGGCTTCGCGGTCGGCGGACAGCAACTCTCGCGCCGCGGCCTTGCGGAGCCTGCGATCGTGCCGCCGTTCTCGTCCTGGTGAGACGAGCACGGCGGAGTGGAGGCGCCCGTCCTGCCACCCCGTCATAGCGACATCCCTGGCTGGTGCGTCGAGCGCTGAACCGGAGCGAAGGACGGGTAGTCGCCGATGTCGTAGGCGATCGTCGCCTCGATCTCGTGCGCCCGATCTACGCACTCGGCGACCTGGTGGATCATCTCGGCGGCGCGATGAAGCTCCCAGGACTCCCTGTACGACGCGGCGCGCCCGGCGTTCGCATCGCCGTTCATCCACGCCTGCTTGCGAGTCGGCCCGTCGTGGAACTCGCCGAGCCGGTGCAGTGACTGGCTCAGCGATGCGAGAGCGGAGCTGATGGAACCCAGAATCGCGTAGATCGCGGTCGGATCATCGATCGTGCGCGTCGCGTGAGCAAGGCCGCGGACTGCTTCCCGGAGTTCGTCGGCGTCGGCGGCCGGGTCGTTGAAGGTAGGCATCGGTGGCTCCTCGGTCGATGGCTTCTCATCGAAGAGGTGCGCGGGGGAGTCCGCCGTGTCGCCGTGGTGTCGGTCGGTGGCCGATCTACCCGTCTGCGCATGGCGGATGTGACGGAGCCATGCCCGAACTCCCACAGCCCTATGGGCTGAGAGACCCGTGAAGTCGCGTTCGTTGTCGCCACTTGATAGGAGACCCCACCGTTGGCGAAACTCGCCTTGGTGACCCGGCGTAGGCTTGGGTTGACTGACCGGAGATGAGGCCTCCATACGGACACCGCTGTGCCGGTCGAGAGGCGGACGTCATGTCGACGTCGAACGGTCCTATTCTCGTTTCATGGGTTCCTACGCCGAGCCGTCTTCCGCTACGGCTTCGCATGGCCGAGCACCCGGGTAAAGACCATCTGGACGGGGGTTGGTGGCCCCAGACCCGTGAGCTGGCCGTGGAACTGGCGGATCTGGTCGACCACTTCCCGGCGCAGTCCGGACGGGTTGTCCGCGCATTGGTTTCGCCGCCCGACTGGGATTCCACGCCGCGCATCGTTCCGGTCACGGGTCGCTACGTGAAGGTCGGGGCATTCCCTCGCGACGATACCCACCTCGTCCTGCTCAAGACGTCGGACCGGCGCACGCTCTACGTCCTGGTTGTTCCGCCCGGGTTCACTCCTGCCCAAGGCGACGAAGCGCTCCGGGCGTCGGCCGAGACGGGGAATGACCACACGGCCACCGAAGTCCTCCACGAGGTGGCCGGCCACCCGGACCTCGACCCCGGCGGACACTGGAGCGACGATGGCGGTTCATGGTGGGGACCAGAGCCGGGTACGCCCTCCTCGCGCATGGGGGCGTGACCGTGGCCTACCTGATGCTCTATGGGAATGGTTGGACCCAACGCTGGGCGATCGCCCCTGGGACAGAGGATCACATCCGAACCCAGATAGCCCAGATCGGTACCCCCGCCACAGGGCAACTGACCGTGGTCGATCCCGGTTCTGATTCCGAAGTCACCCTGTGGGTGGCGTGGGCGCTGGTCGCCGCCGCCGTTGTGCTCGACGGATCGGCTCGATCGGTCGATGACCGGGCATCAGGCCAATACGCCTGACGACAACGCCCATCGCACGCGAACCCGAAGGTCCAACTATGAAGTTCGTCATCGAAACGAATCTGGCAACCAAGCCCGCGTGGTGGCTGCTCGACGACGACAACCGGGTCGTCGCCTGGGCTGGGCGGACCTACCCCAGCCTCGCCTATGCCGATCAGGCGGCCCATGACTTCCGGGTGAACGCCGACGACCCTGACTACCGGGTCCACGCCAAGACCAGTGGTCGTTGGCAGTGGACCGCCTGGCGCCCGGAGGGGATCCGAGTCGCAGTTTCGGGCGACTGGTTCACCAGCGAGGCGGGTGCCCGCGCCGCGGCCCGGCGGGTGCAGCAGCAGGTCTGCACCGCCATAGGCCCATGACCATGGGCGGCATCGCGCTACGTGTCCGGCTCGTCGGCGGTGACAGCATGGATGTCACCTATGAACACCCAGATGCGGCAAGCGACGCCGAAGTGATTGACCACGTCGTCGCCACGCTGTCGAGCGACTCGGGCGTCCTGCGCTGCAGGCACGGCGATCGGCTACTGGTGTTGTACGCGCGGGGGACTTCAGCGTTGGAAGTAGCGCCACGGGGCGCGGTCCTGTGAACTGCTCATCCTCCAGCGAGCGGCACGACGCTGCTCTCGCGTAACCCCCATTCGGATTAGGTGGCTCGGCAGCCGGGAGCGCGTTAGGAGAGCAGGGTAGGTTGGAGTTAATCACCTGCCAGGCCGGACTCGCCGAGTCCGCGAGGGCAGATCGGAAGGTGGACGTCATGACGACGTCACCGACAGTTTCCCTCTCATCGCAGACGCCGCGCGAGCGCGTTGCGCTGCGACTCCGCCTCGACACCAGCTTCCAATCCGGCCCGCTTGACGGGGCCTGGTGGCCCCAGTCCCGTGATCTTCAAGTCGAAGCCGCGGACCTCGTGGATCACTTCCCCGATTTGATCGGCCGGATCGAGCGTCTGCTGTTCTCCCGACCCGACTGGGACGCGGTCAGCGGCGCCCCGAGCCTTCGCCGGATCCAGGCTGCCCGCGGCGCGGTCAAGGTGGGCTCCTTCCCGAGCGACGACACTCACGTGATGATCGTGAAGATGATTTCAGGGCAACGGATACGGCTGTTGGTGGTCCCCAGCGACACCGAGACCGGCCTCGCAGCGAGGGTCATGCAGCAGGCAGCTGACGATCGCAACACCGAGTCGCCCAGCACGCTCCTCGGGTTGTCCGGACCGGACCAGAGCCACATCGCGGACGCCGTCTGGGACGACCACGCGGGCAGCCACGCATAAGGGCCGCATTCGTCAGCGACTGGCGAGATCCCCTCTCTGCCGGCCCCTCCCGCCTAATGCGGGGAGTCAAGGGCGGCGGAGTTGGTCGACGGTCAGGACCCGATTGATCACGCTCTGGGCAACGGTCTTGACCGGCTGGTTGTTGCGGCGGCTGTAGTCACGCATCAACTGGAAGGCCCGGTCCACGTCGATGCCGGCGCTTGCCAACAGGACGCCCTTGGCCTGCTCGACCAGGATGCGACTGTTGAGTGCGGTCTGAAGCTGTTCGGCGATCAGCCCTGACTGGCGAACGGCACGCTCCTGCAGCAGGCCGATCGTGGCGATGTCGGCCAACGCCTGGCCGAGCGCGACATCCTCCTCGCTGAGGCGAGAAGCGCTCACGCAGAACAGGTTCATGGCTCCGACCACGGAGTCCCGCAGGCGCAGGGGGATCGCGTGCGCGGACGAGTAGCCCACCTCAGTCGCAGCGGCGGTGAACCGTGGCCACCGGGAGCGGGCTTCGGCAATCGCCACGTTGACGACCGCGCGACCGCTGTTGAAGCAGTCAAGGCACGGCCCTTCGTCGTTCTGGAGCTCGAAGAGTTCGAGAATCTGAGCCTGGTCGCTCGTCGAGGCGACCACGTGCAGGCTGCCACGCAGATCACTGAGGATCACACCCGCCGCGTCCGCATGGAGAAGCTCGACACTTCGCTCGGTGAGCGTGGACAAGAAGTCCAGTGCGTCGAACTCGTCGACGAGCGTGTCGGCGAGCTCGACGAACACCTCGGTCAACCGTTGTTCAGCGCTCATGAGAGTGGCCTCTTATTGGTCTGACGAATGTCGCGGGCGGGTATGTCAGTCATCTTCGTCTTCTTCCAGAGGAATGCGAAGACGCCCCGCCAGCACGTCACGCGCGACTTCCAGGAGGGAACGCTCGCCGGCGAACGCATGGGCCCGAAGTAGCAGCAGGGCGTCCGTGAGACCGACCGACGCCTGAACCGAGAGAAACCCCGTCGCCTGGTGGACCTCGGCGCGGTATTCCAACGGCTCGCCCAGGTCGGGATGGAGCACTGATCCCGGCTGCATCTCGGCCTGCAGACGCAGAAGCACCACCAGCGCGGCATCGGCGTAGGCGAGGGCGCTCGCCATCTCCCTCGCGATCAAGTTGAGCAGCGGTCGAGCGATACAGGCAGAGCGTGCCCAGACGCACGCCGCCCACCTGGAGTGGAAACGCGAACACCGCCCGCACTCCAGCGCCCACCGCCTCGGGTCCGAACCCCGGCCATGCCGACATCTCGCCGGCCGTCACCAGGTCGGAATGGAAGACGGGGCGCGCGAAGTGAGACACGTTGACGCTCGGCCCCTCGCCCAACTCGAACTGGAGGTCCTCCAACTGGGCGGCGACCCCGCCCGAGGCTCCGACCACCCCCTGATGACCGGCATCGTTCATGAGCGCCATCACGCAACCGCTCAGCCCGAGTGCCGTGGTGCAGTCGACGCACAGCAACTCCGGGGGCGACCGCCCCGGCCCGGCCGCGGCGTCGATCGCCGCGAGGATCTGGGCCGTGGTCTTCACGCTTCCACCCACCTCAGGGTCGGGGGAGTAGCCTCGAATCGAGGCCACCTCGGACCCCGGCGGCGCCATCTGCGAACAGTCGGGATCCTCATGTCCACCACCACTGGGTCAGCGCTTCCGCCCCTCCAGAGCGACTACAGCGAGCTGGTTCGCGAAATCCGGAGTCGAGGACTCCTCCAGCCTAGACCTGCGTTCTACGCCGTCCTGGGAACCCTCAACCTCGCCGGACTGGCTCTGGTCGTGGCGGGTCTCTTCCTTCTGCGCGACTCGTGGTGGGCGCTCCTGCTGGCCCCGGGGTTCGCGATCGTGTCCACCCAGATCGCGTTCTTCTCCCACGACGCCGCCCATCGCCAGATCGCTCATCGTGGCCGGACCATCGCCCTGCTCTGCCTGGTGCACGGCAACCTGCTGAACGGGCTCAGCTACGGCTGGTGGATCGCCAAGCACAACGCCCACCACGCCCACCCGAACGACCTGGAGGCCGACCCCGATGTCGCTGTCGGTGCGTTCGTGTTCGACTCTGACCAGGCCAGCGCGCGCAGAGGAGCGGCCGCCTGGCTGACGCGGCATCAGGCCGGTCTGTTCTTCCCGATGCTGACGCTCGAGGCGTTCAACCTTCGGGTCTCGAGCGTGCGTTCGGTTCTCAGGCCCGGACTCCGCTACCGGAAAGTCGAGAGCCTCTTGCTGCTCGGTCACCTCACCCTGTACCTCACGTTGCTCTTGAGCACCCTCACTTGGATCCAGGCGCTGGTGTTCCTCGTGATCCACCAGGCCTTGTTCGGTGTCTACCTCGGCTGCTCGTTCGCCCCGTCGCACAAGGGGATGCCAGCGCTCACGCCGCAGCAAGCCGCGGACCCGCTGCTCCGTCAGGTACTGTCCGCCCGCAACATCCGAGGAGGACGATTCGTCGACTTGGCCCTTGGCGGCCTCAACCTTCAGATCGAGCACCACCTCTTCCCGAGCATGCCCCGTCCCAACCTCAGACGAGCCCAACCCATCATCGAGCGCCACTGCCGGGCCCGCGGGATCTCGTACTCGGAAACGACGCTGCATGAGTCGTACGGGCTGGCACTCCGACACCTGCACCAGGTGGGCGCCCCGCTACGCGGTGGGGTGTCGAGTTCAAGGTGACGCGGACGTCTCCCGCTCCACCTCGTCCTCGGTTCACGAATACGATCTCTGGTAGCGCGGAATCGTGAACGGTGCGTCGTTCTTGAGCATCTCGCCGAGTGGCTTGAGGGCTGGCTGGACGATCGGCGTGCCGGCGATCTGAGGAGTAGTGACGAGCTTCAGCGTGGCATCGACGGTGTTCGCTAGGTCGTCTGTCGCGTATCCAACCGGAAGCTCAACCGGGAGCTCTTGCGGCGACAGAAGCTTGCCGGCCCTTGGCGTCGCTGCTTGCCAGCTCGAGCCCAAGGGCGTCGTGTCGGAATCGATCGACAACCTCGCGGTCCATCGCGCCGTGCCCTGACAGGCCTTGCTTGCCGTCGGTCGTCACGTAGAGGAAGTGGCCGAGCTTCATCGCGCAGCCAGCGGGGTTGCGGAAGTTGGCCGTGATCTCCTCGCCACGGGCCTCTGCAAGATCCCGGAGCGTTGTGCTCAGAGCCAGCACTTCGGGGCTGGTCTTACTCGCTAGCCCGTGCTTCTGGAAGACCTCGAAGGCGATGACGGTCTCTTCGCGCGACCACTTTCGGTTAGCTCGTGCAGGCATGATCTATGTCTAACAGGCGTATGCGCGGTGGGGCTGCCGAATGACGACGCTGCGCGTGGTCCCGTGGGGTGCACTGGGTACGCACAAGGATGAAAAACGGCGCCTGACGCTGGAAGACGTTGGAAGACGTTTTCCCAGGTCAGGCGCCGACGCGCAGGTCAGCGAGACCTGCGAATCAGATGTCGTAATACAGCTCGAACTCGTGCGGGTGGGGACGCAGCTGCACCGGAGCGATCTCCTGGGTGCGCTTGTAGTCCACCCACGTCTCGATCAGGTCCTGGGTGAAGACACCGCCCTCGGTCAGGAAGTCGGAGTCCTCCTCCAGTGCCTCGAGCACGGCGTTGAGCGACGTCGGCACCTGGGCGATCTCGGCCATCTCGTCCGGCGGGAGCTCGTAGATGTCCTTGTCGATCGGCTCGGCCGGCTCGATCTTGTTCTTGATGCCGTCCAGGCCGGCCAGCATCAGGGCCGAGAAGGCGAGGTAGGGGTTCGCCGACGGGTCGGGGAAGCGGGCCTCGATGCGCTTGGCCTTCGGGTTGGCACCGGTGATCGGGATGCGCACGGACGCCGAGCGGTTGCGCGAGGAGTAGACCAGCGAGATCGGCGCCTCGTAGCCCGGCACCAGGCGGTGGAAGGAGTTGACCGTCGGGTTGGTGAACGCCAGGAGGGCGGGCGCGTGGCGCAGGATGCCGCCGATGTAGTGGCGCGCCATCTCCGAGAGGCCCGCGTAGCCGGTCTCGTCGTAGAAGAGCGGCTCGCCGCCGTTCCAGAGGGACTGGTGGACGTGCATGCCGGAGCCGTTGTCACCGAAGAGCGGCTTGGGCATGAAGGTGACCGACTTGCCGGCCTCCCACGCGGTGTTCTTGATGATGTACTTGAACTTCATCACGTCGTCCGCGGCCTTGAGCAGCGTGTCGAAGCGGTAGTTGATCTCAGCCTGACCGGCCGTGCCGACCTCGTGGTGCGCACGCTCGACGAGCAGCTGCGCGCCCTCGAGGTTCTTCACCATCTCGTCGCGCAGGTCGGTGAAGTGGTCGTACGGCGCGACGGGGAAGTAGCCGCCCTTGAAGCGCGTCTTGTAGCCGCGGTTCTCGCCCTCGTTGCCGCTGTTCCACCAGCCCTCGACGGAGTCGATGTGGTAGAAGCCCTCGTTGGCCGAGGTCGCGTAGCGGACCGAGTCGAAGATGTAGAACTCCGCCTCCGGGGCGAAGTACGCCGTGTCGGCGATGCCCGTCGAGGCGAGGTAGGCCTGCGCCTTGCGCGCGATGTTGCGCGGGTCGCGGGAGTAGGCCTCGCCCGTGATCGGGTCGTGGATGAAGAAGCTCAGCACGAGCGTCTTCGCCACCCGGAACGGGTCGATGTAGGCCGTGGTCACGTCGGGGAAGAGCGACATGTCGGACTCGTTGATGGCCTGGAAGCCGCGGATCGAGGAGCCGTCGAAGGAGAGGCCGTTCTCGAAGACCGACTCGTCGAACGAGGAGACCGGCACGGTGAAGTGCTGCTCGATGCCCGGCAGGTCGACGAAGCGGACGTCGACCATCTCGACGCCTTCGTCCTTGATGAAGCGGAGCAGATCGTCCTGGGTCGTGAACATGCTGGAACCCTACTCCGGTGCATGCGCGTGGTGGTGGTGCTCGGCTGGCGGTGGCGTGCGCATCATCTGCAGCATCGCCGGGCCGCCGGT
Organism: Nocardioides jiangxiensis; assembly: GCF_030580915.1. Lineage (NCBI taxonomy): Bacteria > Bacillati > Actinomycetota > Actinomycetes > Propionibacteriales > Nocardioidaceae > Nocardioides > Nocardioides jiangxiensis. Next base: position 288,431 of record NZ_JAUQTA010000001.1, on the reverse strand, counting down.
CCGGAAGAAGCGCCAGACCAGGGCGGTGCTCAGCGCGAGGAACGCGAGGTTGAGCCAGGTCGTGTAGTTCCAGGTGAAGCCGGCCTCCATGACGGTCGCGCTGCGGTGCTCCGGCGTGAGCCCGGCTGCTCCGAAGAGCACCTCGATGGCATACCCGGCGATCACCATCGCGAGGTAGAAGAAGCCGGTGATCCGCAGCGCCGCTGCCGTGCCGTAGTAGCGCCGGTAGATGACGAGGATCGGGACGACGAGCAGGTCGGCGAAGAGGAACGAGATCACCCCACCGAAGCTGATGCCGCCGTTCCAGAGCACGGCCGCGAGGGGCACGTTGCCGATCGAGCAGACGAAGCTCACCACCGCCACCAGCGGGCCGACGACCGGCCCCCAGATCGGTGCCCACGTCTCGCTGTCGCTGAGGAAGAAGCTCTCGAGCCACGAGGTGGGGACCCACGCAGCGAAGACCCCCGCGATGAGCAGCCCGATCAGGATGTCGCGGGCCACCGACGCCCAGTCCATCACGTAGAAGTGCGCGACGGCGGTGAAGCCCTTCGGCGAGAACAGCCGACGCCAGAACGACGCGGGTCCGCCGACGGACATGTCCATCGCGGCGTGACCCTCCATGGCGCCGAGCAGCCCCTTCTCCGCCTGGGCGTGCGCCGCCTCGATGACGCGTCCTCGCATCCACAGGCGGAAGAAGACGGCGACCACGACGATCATCACCGGGCCGCCGATGAACTCGGCGAGGGTGAACTGCCACCCCATCAGCAGCCACAGGATGATGCCGAGCTCGACCACGAGGTTGGTCGAGGCGATCTCGAACGCCATGGCGGCGGTGAGCGAAGCGCCCTTGCGGAACAAGGACCGGGCCAGGGCTACGGCTGCGTAGGAGCACGAGCTCGACGCAGCTCCCAGCCCGGTCGCCCACAGCAGGGCGCGCGGGGAGTCGCCGGAGAGGCGGGCCACCACCGCGTCGCGGCGGACGACGGCCTGCACGACCCCCGACAGCGCGAAGCCGAGGATCAGGGGCCACAGGATCTCCCAGCCCATCGCAGCCGCCATCCGGAAGGGCTCCCACACGGTCTCCATGCATCCACAGTGCCCTCCGTCCGCCCGGAGCAACACGGGCTGAAGGTCCCGGAAATGCCTCGACTCGTGGAGGCGCTCGTCAGCCCTGCGTGCGCGAACCGTCCAGGGCGAGCACATACAGGTCGTCGACGACCGTCTCGCCGCGCACCTCGCTGGTCCCGCGGCCCACCAGCGTGAACCCGAGCCGGAGCAGCAGTCTCGCCGATGCGGCGTTCTCCGGGTCGGTGGCGGCGTCCACCCGGCGTACGCCCTCGGAGGAGAGGAGCGCGAGCAGCGCGCCGACCGCCTCGGTCGCATAGCCCTGGCCCTGCGCGGAGCGGGCCAGGGTGTAGCCGATGGTGGCCACCTGCCCGTCTGCGGTGCGGTGCACCCCGATGTCGCCGACCATCGCGCCGTCGAGCTCGATCGCGACCTGCTGCCAGTCATCCAGCACCGGCCAGCCGAGCGCCCCCACCTCCGCGACGAACCGCTCGGCACGCTCCAGCGTGAACGGCAGGTCCCAGCCCTGCAGGGTCGCCACCTCCGGGTCGCTGCGGTACGCCGCCAGCGCCGGCGCATCGCCGGGCTGCATGAGCCGGAGGACCAGGCGCTCGGTCGTCAGGAGCGTCGTCATGGAGACGACAGTAGGGGAGGGGAGCGGCGCAAATGCCGACAGCCGGCGCCCCGAGGGGGCACCGGCTGCCGGAGGGACCGCGAGGTCAGCTCATCACTTGATGAAGAGCATCTCCTGGTAGGTCGGGAGGTTCCACAGGTCGTCAGCCACGACGCCCTCGAGGGCGTCGGCAGCCGCGCGGACCGCGAGCATGGCCGGGAGGACGACGTCCTTGACGTGCTGCGCCTCGGCGATGCCCTCGGTGTCGTGCTGGGCGGCGACGGCGGCCTGGAGGCCCTTGATCCCGGCGCGCAGCTCGGCGACGAGCGCGGAGACGGCGTTGAGGTCCTCGAGGTCACCCTCGACACCGGCGGCCTTGAGGGCGGCGATGTTGTTGGCGAGCTCCGTCTGGTAGCGGACGGCCGACGGAAGGATGATCGTCTTGGCGATCTCCTCGGTCAGGTTCGCCTCGACGTTGACGGCCATCAGGTACTGCTCGAGGGCGACCTCGTAGCGGGCCTCGAGCTCGGCCTCGTTGAAGACGCCGTACTTCGAGAAGAGGGCCTTGGCCTCCGGGGTCTGGTACTCCGGCAGGGCGTCGACGGTGGTGTCGAGCTTCTTGAGGCCGCGCTGGACAGCCTCCTCGTGCCACTCCGAGGAGTAGCCGTTGCCGTTGAAGACCGCGGCGCCGTGCTGCTCGATGACCTTGGCGAGGACCTGCTGGACCGCGTCGTTGAAGTCGGTGCCGGCGGCGACCGCGGCCTCGAGCTCGGTGGCGAGGTAGTCGAGCGCCTCGGCCATGATCGTGTTGATGATCGTCAGCGGGGCGGCGACGGTCTGGGCCGAGCCGACGGCGCGGAACTCGAAGCGGTTGCCGGTGAAGGCCATGGGCGAGGTGCGGTTGCGGTCGCCGGCGTCCTGCGTGAGGACGGGGAGGCTGTCGACACCGACGGAGAGGGCGCCCTTCTGCTTGGAGGAGGTCGCACCACCCTTCGCGATCTGCTCGAAGACGTCCTGCAGCTGGTCGCCGAGGAAGATCGAGATGATCGCCGGCGGGGCCTCGTTGGCGCCCAGGCGGTGGTCGTTGCCGGCCGACGCGATGGAGACGCGGAGCAGGCCGCCGTACAGGTGGACGGCGCGGATGACGGCGGCGCAGAACACGAGGAACTGGGCGTTGTCGTGCGGGTTGTCGCCCGGGTTCAGGAAGTTGCCCTGGTTGCCGTTGCCGAAGGAGAAGTTGACGTGCTTGCCGGAGCCGTTGACGCCCGCGAACGGCTTCTCGTGGAAGAGCGCCTCGAAGCCGTGCTTCTTCGCGATCGACTTGAACGTCGACATGATCAGCTGCTGGTGGTCGGCGGCCAGGTTGGCCTTCTCGAAGACCGGCGCGATCTCGAACTGGCCGGGGGCGACCTCGTTGTGGCGGGTCTTGGCCGGCACGCCGAGCTTGAACAGCGCCCGCTCGGTGTCGAACATGAAGTGCTGGACACGCTCCGGGATGGCACCGAAGTAGTGGTCGTCGAACTCCTGGCCCTTCGGCGGCTTGGCACCGAAGAGCGTGCGGCCGGCGTTGAGGAGGTCAGGGCGCGAGTTGACGAAGGAGGTGTCGACCAGGAAGTACTCCTGCTCCGGGCCGCAGTAGGACACGACGTTGTCGATGTCCTTGTGGCCGAAGAGGGCGAGGACGCGCTTGGCCTGGTCCGACATCGCGTTCTGCGAGCGCAGGAGCGGGGTCTTGTAGTCGAGGGCCTCACCGGTCATCGAGACGAAGATCGTCGGGATGCAGAGGGTGGCGCCGTTGTCGTTCTCGAGGATGTACGCCGGCGACTGGACGTCCCAGCCGGTGTAGCCGCGGGCCTCGAACGTGGCACGGATGCCACCGTTGGGGAACGACGAGGCGTCGGGCTCGCCCTGGACGAGGATCTTGCCCTGGAACTCCCAGATCGCGGTGCCGTCGCCGACCGGCTCCATGAAGGAGTCGTGCTTCTCGGCGGTCAGGCCGGTGAGGGGGTAGAAGACGTGCGCGTAGTGCGTGGCGCCCTTCTCCATCGCCCAGTCCTTCATCGCGGCAGCGACGACGTCGGCGATGGCGGGGTCGAGCTTCTCGCCCTTCTCGATCGTCGCGGCGACCGACTTGTAGACGGACTTCGGGAGGCGCTTGGCCATCACCGGCAGCGAGAAGACGTTCTCACCGAAGATCTCCGGCGAGTCGCCGGTGCCGTTGAAGAAGGCGGCCGGGGCCTCGTTGGCCTCGATCTCGCGGATCGCACCCAGGCGGGTGGGGTTCGCAGTCATCAAATACTCCTCAGCACGGCACCTCGTGGCGCCGACGGTGAACGAAACAGGGTCGAGATTAGGCGGGCAGGGTTTCACCGTCGTAGCCGAATGTTTCAGGCGTGTTAACTAACGCCGGAACCGTGCGTTCGTGAGAACGGGCAGGTCGGGAGGAAACCCGCGCAGATCCTCCCACCCGGTAGGTTGGCGCGGTGTTCGAGACCGCATCATGGGGACGCCGGCTCCTCGCCATCGTCATCGACTGGATCGCGTGCGTGGGCGTCGTGCTCGCCTTCACCGGGTCGTCGTACTTCGGCGACGGGCCCCGGTCGGGCCTCTACGTCTACGGCCTGTTCGTCCTGGAGAGCGCCTTCTTCACCGTGCTCCTGGGTGGCTCGTTCGGCCATCTCGCCGTCCGGCTCCGGGTGATCCGGGCCGACGGGCGTCCGCTCGACCTCTTCCGCGCGATCGCGCGCCCGCTGCTGATCCTGCTCGTCGTGCCGCCGCTCGTCGCGGGCCCCGACCGCCGCGGCCTCCACGACATGACCCTGCGCTCCTACATCGTGCGGCTCGACGACCTGCAGTCCGGCGCGAAGGCGGCGGCATGACCACGCCCGCCCGCCGGCGCCTCGCTGCAGCCGGCCTCGCAGGCGTCGCGCTCCTCGGCTCGCTCTCGCTGGCAGCGTGCGGCGACGACGAGCCGGCGGCCAAGGCGCCGTGCGGCCTGAAGGACACCCGCAAGGGCCACCTCACCGCGAAGAACGCCGCCGCCGCGCTCGCGAAGGCGGCCGAGGGCCGCAAGACGCTCACCTTCCGCCAGGAGATGACGATCAACGGCAAGACCGCCGCGATCGAGGGCAGCGTCGACGCCTCGCCCGACAAGATCTACGGGCTCTCGCAGACCATGCCCGGTGACGACGGCACCGTGAAGCTGATCCTCAAGGACGACCGGGTCTACGTCTCCGCCGAGGGGGAGCAGGACGGCAAGTTCTACGTCGTGGACCCCGACCAGAAGGGCGACCCGCTGGCCGCGCCACTGAAGGCGTGGTTCGACCAGTCGGGTGCCGCGGCCACGGCCAACGCCTGGACCGTCGGCCTGCTCGCGGTCAACTACGTGAAGACCGAGACGCTCGACGACGGCACCAGGGCCGAGCTCTACGAGTTCCAGATCGACCCGCGCATCGTCGCCCGGGCCTCCGGCATCACCCCGCCGCCGGGCCTGGAGCAGTCGTCGACGTCGTACGTCTGGGTGGATCGCTACGACCTGATCCGCAAGGTCGAGACCACCGGCAAGGACGAGCGCACCGTCGAGACCTTCACCGACTACTGCGAGCCCGTCGACATCAAGGCGCCCGATGCGAGCGACCTGATCCAGCGCTGAGAGCAACGCGAAAGGGCCCCTCCGCCGCAGCGGAGGGGCCCTTCGTCGTCTGGGTCAGCGGCCGCGCAGGTTGCCGCGCTGGCCCTTCATACTGGTCGGCATCGGGCCCTTGGGGATCGGCATCATGCCGCGCTGGGCGTCGAGCGCCTTCAGGCGGTTGAGGATGTCGGTCATCTCGGCCGGCTTCACCTGGCGACCCAGCTTCTGCACGTGCTTGAGCAGCTTGGCCAGCGGCACCTCGCCCTCGCCGTCGCCGAGGATGACCTCGTGGACGGGGGTCTCGGCGAGCACGCGCTGGGTGTTGCGCTTCTCGGTCGCGAGGAGCTGGCGCAGGCGCGCGCCCTGGCCCTCGCCGACGAGGACGACGCCCGGCGGACCGACGACCCGGAAGACCATGTCCTGCTGCTTGGTGAAGGCCACCGGCTGCTGGTTGACCTTCCAGCCGCGACGGAGCATGGAGAGCGCGGCGACGGAGGCGCCCTTCTGGCCCTCCATCTGGCCGAACGCCGCACGCTGGGCGCGGCGGCCGAAGACGAGGAGCGCGCCGAGCACACCGAGCACGAGGCCGATGATCAGCGGGAACGCGAACCAGGGACCGCCGATGAGGCGACCGAGCAGGAAGCCGAGCGCGAAGAAGACCAGGAACGCCGCAGCGATCCAGAGGCCGAGCGTGCGATCGGTCTTGCTGGCCATCTTGTAGGCCTGGACGAGCTGCTGGCGACGCTTCTGCGGCGCTGCGGTGGGGGTCGACATGCGATGCCTCTTGCTGGGACGGGGGTCAGACGATGGCGAGCGAGTCGCCCTGGGCCCGGGATTCGATGGCCTGACGGTACAGGCGTCCGGCGCGGTACGACGAACGGACGAGCGGTCCCGAGAGGACGCCCGAGAAGCCGATCTCCTCGGCCTCCTGGTTGAGCTCGACGAACTCCTCCGGCTTGACCCACCGCTCGACGGGGTGGTGGCGCAGGCTCGGGCGCAGGTACTGCGTGATCGTGATCAGCTCGCAGCCGGCGTCGTGCAGGTCCTGCAGTGCCTCGCTGATCTCCTCGCGGGTCTCGCCCATGCCGAGGATCAGGTTCGACTTCGTGACCAGGCCGAAGGCGCGGGCCTGCGTGATCACGTCGAGGGAACGCTCGTAGCGGAACGCCGGGCGGATCCGCTTGAAGATCCGCGGCACCGTCTCGACGTTGTGGGCGAGCACCTCGGGACGCGACTCGAAGACCTCGCGCAGCAGGTCCGGGTCGCCGTTGAAGTCGGGGATGAGGTTCTCCACGCCCGTGCCGGGGTTGAGGTCGTGGATCGCCCGGACCGTCTCGGCGTACAGCCAGGCAGCGCCGTCGGGCAGGTCGTCGCGGGCGACGCCGGTGATGGTGGCGTACTTGAGGCCCATCTTCTGGACGGACTCGGCGACGCGCTGCGGCTCCTCGCGGTCGAGGGGCAGCGGCTTGCCGGTGTCGATCAGGCAGAAGTCGCAGCGGCGGGTGCAGCGGTCACCGCCGATGAGGAAGGTGGCCTCGCGGTCCTCCCAGCACTCGTAGATGTTGGGACAGCCGGCTTCCTGGCAGACCGTGTGGAGCCCCTCGGTCTTCACGAGCTTCTGGAGGGAGGTGTACTCCGGGCCCATCTTGGCCCGGGTCTTGATCCACTCCGGCTTGCGCTCGATCCCGGTCTCCGCGTTGCGGGCCTCGATGCGAAGGAGCTTCTTGCCGTCAGGAGCGCTGGTCACAAGGCCCGAGTCTACGCGGGGGCTGGGTTACTCCCGAGTCGGGGCAGGGACGCTCGGGCCGTGGGACGGACGAGTGCGATGCGCGGCGGCTCGGGGCGCGGCTCGTAGTCGGGGGTCGGCTCGTAGGGCTCCCAGGCGAGGTACGTCGCAAGGTGCTCCTGCACCGCAGGGATCACCTCGGCGACGGTGACGTCGCGACCGAGCTCGAGGGAGAGCGAGGTGACGCCGGCGTCACTGATGCCACAGGCCACGAACCGGTCGTACCAGCTCATGTCGACGTCGCAGTTGAGGGCGAAGCCGTGCATCGTGACTCCGCGGGAGACGCGGATGCCGATGGCGGCGATCTTGCGCTCGGGCCGGCCTGTCGAGGGGTCGGCCTGCAGCCACACGCCGCTGCGGCCGGGGACGCGCGCGGTCGTGACGCCGAGATCCGCACACGCCCGGATCAGGGCCTCCTCGACCCGGCGCACGTAGTCGACGACGAGCACGTGGTCGGGCAGCCGCACGATCGGGTATCCGACGAGCTGACCGGGGCCGTGGAAGGTGATCTTGCCGCCGCGGTCGACGTCGATGACGGGGGCGCCACCGGGGTCGAGGGGCCGCTCGTGCGGGTCGGTGCGCTTGCCGGCCGTGTAGGTCGGCGGGTGCTCGAGGAAGAGCACGGTCGGCTCGGCGCCGGCGACCACGGACTCGTGCACGCGGCGCTGCATCTCCCACGCCTCGAGGTAGTCGACCGCGTTGCTGCCGATACCGGCGACCCTGAACTCCACGTCCGTCAGCGTACTGCCGCGGAGATGACGTCCCGCACGTCGTGGTCGCGGAAGACGTAGCCGGTGGACCGCAGGGCGAGCGGCGTCACGCGGCAGGAGCCGAGCAGCTCGGGGGAGATCCGCCCAGCACCTGCCTCGATCAGCTTCGACGGTACGGCGAGGCGCGCGCGTCGGCCCACCGCGTCGGCCAGCGCCTGGGTGAACTCGGTGTTGGTCGGCGTCATCGGGCAGCACAGGTTGACCGGGCCGGCCAGGCCGGTGCCGAGCAGGTGCTGCACCCCACCGACCCAGTCGCGCAGCGAGACCATCGGGAAGTACTGCGAGCCCCCGCCGAGGCGGGCGCCGAGGCCGAGTCGGAAGACCGGCAGGAGCTGCTTGAGCGGGGCACTGTCGCGGTCCATGACCGGGGCCGTGCGCAGCAGGCAGACCCGGGCGCCGGCGTGGCGGGCGACGGTCGTGGCCGCCTCCCACTCGCGCACGACCGAGGTCATGAAGGAGCCGCCGACCGAGTCACTGGCCTCGGCCACGAGGCGCGTGCCGTGGTCGCCGTAGTAGCCGACAGCGCTGCCGTTGAAGAGCGCCGGGCGGCCGGACCCCTGCTCGTGCGAGCGCGCGACCGCCGCCGCGAGCGTGCGCGTCGCGTCGACCCGGCTGGTGCGCAGGTCCGAGGCCCAGCGCCGCGAGTGCGGGTTGCCCGCGGTGGGGGAGCCGCAGAGGTTGATCACCACGTCGGCGGCGTCGACGACGTCCTGGGGCACGTCCCTGTCAGCGGGGGACCACTGCACCTCGTCGGCGGCGGCCGGGGTGCGGCGTACCAGTCGGGTGATGTCGTGCCCGTCCGCACGCAGGGCATCGGTCAGGTGGGTGCCGAGAAAGCCGGACGACCCGGCAAGCAGGAGCTGCACGCTCCCACTCTGCCGGGTCGCCGGTAACGCTGCCTAGAGGCCTTCCGGCCGTTGGTCGTCATCGGTGCCTTTCGGCCTCGATGACGGGTCAGCTGAAGTGGATCTCGCTGTCGACCAGCGGGGACTTCTGGATGAACTTCTTGTCGAAGTACCAGTTCTGCTTCAGGCGCCACGGGTCGCGGTTGCCCGCCTTCGGCATCTTGTCCGCGGCACGGGCCAGGTAGCCCGAGTCCAGCTTCATGATGTCCTCGGCCTCGAGCCCGCCGTCGACGACCGGGACGACCTTGGTGAAGTTGTTCTCGTCCATGTAGTCGAGCAGGCGGACGATGTACTCGCAGACCAGGTCGGCCTTCAGCGTCCAGGACGCGTTGGAGTAGCCGATGATGAAGGCGAAGTTCGGGATGTCGTTGAGCATCAGCGCCTTGTAGGTGAACGTCTTGCCGAGGTCCACCTTCCGGCCGTCGACCTCGACGTCGGCCCCGCCGAACATCTGGATGTCGAGGCCCGTCGCCGTGACGATGATGTCGGCGTCGAGGTGCTGGCCGTTCTTGAGCAGGATGCCGGTCTCGTCGAACTTCTCGATGTGCTCGGTGACGATGTCGACCTTGTGGCTGTGGATCGCCTTGAAGAGGTCGGCACCCGGCACGACGCACAGGCGCTGGTCCCAGGGGTTGTACGGCGGGACGAGGTGCTTGTCGTAGTCGAAGTCCTTCGGCAGGTGGATCTTCGCCCAGCGCTTGATGAGCGCCTTCGTCGCCTTCGGCTGGCGGCGCGCGAACTCGAAGAAGCCGATGGTGACCGACGCGTAGCGGGCGTGGATCGCCTTGGCCGCGACGCTCGCCGGCAGCGTCTTCTTCAGGACCGAGGCGACCGGGTCGATCTTCGGCTGGCTGATGATGTACGTCGGGGTCCGCTGCAACATCGTGATGTGCCCGGCATCCGGGGCCATCGACGGGATCAGCGTGATCGAGGTGGCACCCGAGCCGATGACGACGACCTTCTTGCCCGTGTAGTCGAGGTCCTCGGGCCAGTGCTGCGGGTGGACGATCTGGCCCTTGAAGTCGGCTGCGCCCGGGAACTCCGGGGTGTAGCCGGCCTCGTAGTTGTAGTAGCCGGTCGTGTTGACCAGGAAGCTCGCGGTGAGCTTCTGGGTCTTGCCGGTCTCGACGTCCTCGACCGTCACCGTCCAGAGGTTGTCCTCCGACGACCACGAGTACGCCGTGGCCTTGCGGCCGTAGCGGATGTGCTGGTCGACCTTGTACTCGGCAGCGGTGTCCTTGAGGTACTGCAGGATGTCCTTGCCGTCGGCGATGGCGTCCTTGCCCGTCCACGGGCGGAAGCCGAAGCCGAGGGTGTACATGTCGGAGTCCGACCGCAGGCCCGGGTACTTGAACAGGCTCCAGGTGCCGCCGAGCTCCTGGCGCATCTCGAGGAGCGCGTAGCTCTTGGCGGGGAAGGCCTTCGACACGTGCACGGCGGCGTCGATGCCGGACAGGCCGGCGCCGACGATCAGCACGTCGAGGTGCGTGGCTTCGCTCATCTGGGTCACTCCTTGGTGTCAACGGCAGCGGCGTCGCTGGCGTCGTTGGCGATGTTGCGGGCGCTGGTGGCGCGGCCCAAGGCTGCCACCTCGCGGTCCATCTGGGGCAGCAGGGTCGGTACGTGTCGCAGGACGGCCACCGCGCCGGCGGCCGAGTTGACCACGTTGCGGTTGAGGCCGACGCCGCGGACCCAGCCCGGGCAGTAGACGTGCCGGGACCGCTTCTCGACGCCCTTGACGAACGCGTTGACGCAGGCCTCGACGTTGGTCGTCTTGCCGAGCGGGTAGGGGAGCTTCGTCAGCAGGGTCTGGAAAGCCGGCAGGTCGGACTTCGCGTCGCGCACGAGCGGGGTGTCGATCCACGACATGTGTGCGCAGCCGACGTCGACGCCCTGGTAGGCGACCTCGAGGCGCAGCGCGTTGGCGAAGTGCTCCGCACCGGCCTTCGACGCGTTGTACGCCGCCAGGCCCGGCGCTGCCGCGAAGGCGGCGAGCGAGCTGACCACGAGGAAGTAGCCCTGCGACTCGATCAGCGCGGGCAGCGTGGCGCGGGCGGTGTGGAAGACGCCGAGGACGTTGATGTCCATGACCCGCTTGAACGCGGCCGGGTCGGTGTTGAGCACCGAGCCGTAGCTGGCGATGCCGGCGTTGGCGATCGCGCTGTCGAGGCGGCCGAACTTCGCCACGCCCTCGGCGACCGCCGCCTCCATCGACGGCAGGTCGCAGACGTCGGCGACGACACCGAGCGCCTTGTCGGCACCGATGGCGGCGACGGTCTCGTCGAGAGCCGCGCGGTCGAGGTCGGTGAGGATCAGGCGGGCGCCGCGCGCCGCGAGCGCCTTGGCGGTCTCAGCTCCGATGCCGCGTGCGCCACCGGTGATCAGGATGACCTGGTCGATGTCCTTGCTCATGCGCTCACCTTCTCGTAGGCGGAGGCCTTGCGTCGACCTGTTCCGGCAGCCGCGTTGTAGCTGTAGCCGAAGCCGAGGAGCACCAGGATCCACAGCGACATCACGACGTAGTTGCCGGCGGCGTACAGGCCCTCCGGGATGGAGTCCTTGCGTTCGCGCTGGAGCAGGTGCGGCTCGTACTGCGAGGCGATCGAGTCACCGTCGAGCACGCGCACCTCGCGGCCCCGGTCACTGGTGATCGCCGGGTCGTCGGGCATGTAGAGCGCCCACGACATCATGTCGTTGGTGCCCTCGTGGATGCGGATGAGCGACTTCCACTGGCCGTAGAGCGGCAGCGGATGCTCCGAGCGGTAGGTGCCCGGCTCGCCGGTCGGGAGCATCCGCGCGCGGACCAGGCCCGGGACGTGGGCGTCCGGATCGGTCGGGATGTCGGAGACCTTCTCGAAGGCGTCGGTGCCGGGATAGCCCTGCCACGAGAGCGCGTAGAACCACGTGGCGTCCGGGACGGGGTCCTTGCCGTCGATGTGGAGCGTCACGGTGGCCAGGCACTGCACCTCGTAGGCGGTGCAGTTCGTCGCGCCGGTCGACACGTCGCTCAGGTGCACGGTCGCGGTGTGGACGTCGCCCTTCATCGGCGGCGCGCAGACGGCCATGAGGGCCACGAACGTGGCGAAGCCGGCCAGGCCGAACCAGCGGAACGTGGCGGCCGGGACGGCGGCGCCGTACGCGGTGACCTCGACGTCGGCGACGTTCTCCAGGCGGCGGACCTTCCAGACGCCCAGCAGACCGCCACCGAGGCCGGCGACGGTGCTCACGACCAGCAGGAACGGCAGCGCGTGCGCGTTGAACGGCTGGGGCAGCGGCATGTGGTCCTTGGACCAGACCCACTCCAGGTAGTAGCCCAGCGAACCGCCGAGCACACCGGCGACGACGGCGAAGGGCAGTCGACGGGCGGCGTCGCGGTCGACGGCGAAGGCGAGGGCGACCAGCTCGACGAGGACGGCGAACGGGACGCTGGTGAGGAACTGGATCGTCAGGACGTGCGGCAGGACCGCGACGACGCCGACCAGGAACAGGTGGGCGCCGACCCAGAGGGCGCTGACGAACAGGGCACCGCCCTTGCCGAACCACAGGCGGGTGGCGACACAGGTGAAGCCGAGCACGAAGCTGAAGATCAGCCCCTGCGTCGACGCCGGGAACTGCGGGACACCCAGGTCGAACTCCATGAGGAACGCGAACGGGACGATGCAGAGCGCGAGCGCGAGGCCCATCACCCAGCGGCCACCACGGCCGGTCATCAGGGGGGCACCGATCTGCTTCGCCTCGGCGAGGAGCAGCGGCATGCTCCACGGCGCCGTGATCGCCCCGCCGATCATGAGCACGTGCGTCGGGCCCCACTCGGTGACGTCCTGACCGAAGATCCGGTGCCAGACGTCATCGAGCGGGAAGCCGAGCACGCCGATGAAGCCGGCGAGGAAGATGACCACCGAGCTGAAGGGGACCTTCCAGCCGGGCGCCAGGCGCAGGGTGTGCCGCGGCAGCGGGTCCTTGGCCAGTGCCATGATCAGCATGGCGATGTTCAGCAGCGCCATGAGCGCCAGGAAGATCGGGTAGTGGCTGGGGTTGGCGAAGGCACCGTCGTCGCGGCCCTTCTGCATGTGCAGCGGCACGTCCCAGTAGACGCCGAAGCCGGCCAGGAGCAGGAACGGCGGGGTGATGACGAAGGGCGCGGCAGCCCAGCCAGGCAGGCCGATCTTCGCGCCGAAGGCGTCGAGCACGCGGCCGAGCGCGGTGCGCTTCCCCTGGATGCGCTCGCGCACCAGGATCCAGCCGGTGCAGGCGAAGTAGACCGACGCGATGCCGGTCGCCGTGAGGACGTCGGACAGTGCCGCGCCTCCGGCGTTCGGTGCCGCGGGCGCAGCAGCGAGCGGCGCAAGGGTGTGGATCACGAGGTTCTCCTGAGTCTGCGGTGAGGCCCAGGTCACAGATGTCCATGACGCCGGGTTACACACACCGGAATGCGCTCAGGTTAGTCGGACACGGAGTTACAGGTCAGCGTCTGGACGTGTGATCTACGCCGCCGTAGGTTCGGGCTTCCGCCTTCCCTGCAGGGGCGCGGCGGCGAGGTTGTAGCACCGTCCGTAGCCGAGCAGGACGAGCACCCACAGGCACAACACCGCCCCGTTGCCAGCGTCGAAGAGCCAGGTGGGGACGTCGTCGCGGCGCTCGCGCTGGAGCAGCTCGGGCTCGAAGTGGCTGGAGACGACCGCGCCGCTCGCAGCGTGGACGAGCCGCCCGCGGCTGCTGCTGATCGCGGGGTCGTCGGGCATGTAGAGCGCCCAGGCCATCATCGTGCGCGGGAGGGTGTGGAGCCGGACCATCGTCTTCCACTGGCCGTAGACGGGGAGCGGCACCGAGGAGCGGTAGACCCCGGGTTCGCCGGTCGGGAGCATCCGGGCGCGCACGATGCCGGGCACGTCGGCCACCGGGTCGCGCGGGACGTCGGTCTCACCTGCGCGGTTCCCCTGCCACGAGAGGGCGTAGAACCACGCCGCGTCGTGCACGACAGACGGGTCCTCCAGGGTGAGCGTGAGGGTGGCGAGGCAGCGCTCCGACGTGGCCGGACACTCTCCCTCGCCGTTGCTCGCGTCGCTCCAGGTGACCGTCGCCCTGCTCGGGGCGGCGCCGCCGGGCGGCGCGAAGACCGCCATCAGCGCGACGAGCGCGAGGAACCCCGTCAGGCCGTACCACCGACGCCCGCGCGGCATGTCGGGTAGTGCCGCGGTGGCGCGGGGGTCCGAGGCGACGAGGACGAGGCGGCGCACCTGCCAGGTCGCGACGAGGGCTCCGGCCAGTGAGGCCAGCGTGCCCACGGTGAGGTAGAGCGGCAGCCCGGAGGCGTCGAAGGGCTGCGGCAGCGTCATCACGTGCTTCGACCACTGGAACTCGAGCCAGAGGCCGAGCGTGCCGGAGACGACCGCAGCCGTCGCCGCGAACGGGACGACGCTGCGCGCGCCTCGCCGTACGCCGAAGGCCAGGGCGACGGCCTCGATGGTGACCGTGGCGGGCACGGCGCTGAAGGACCGGATCGACATGATGTCGGGGATGAGCGCGGCAGCGCCGATCAGGTAGCCACGCATGATCCACCACCAGGCGAGGGTGACCAGCGCGCCACCAGGCCCGAACCAGAGGCGGGCCCCGATCGCGGTCCAGGTGATGACGAAGCCGAAGATGATGAACTCCGTCGGAGCCGGGAACTGGGGCAGGCCGAGCTCGAACTCCATCAGGAAGACCGAGCAGACGATGCTCAGCGACAGGAAGCTCGCCATCACCCAACGGCCGGCGGGACCGTTCATCAGCCGGGCGCCGGTCTGCTGGGCTTCGGCGAGCATGAGCGGCACGCTGAAGATCGAGGTGACCGCACCGCCGATCATCAGGACGTGCGTGGGGCCCCACTCGGTGACGTCCTGGCCGAAGAGGCGGTGCCAGAGGTCGTCGAGCGGGAAGCCGACGACGGCGATGAAGCCCGAGAGCGTGAGGATCACCGAGCTCCACGGGACGTGCCACCCCGGAGCCAGGCGCAGCGTGCGCCGGGGAAGCGGGTCGCGGGCGAGCGCCATCACCAGCAGGCCGAGGCAGTTGAAGAAGATCAGGGCCAGGAAGATCGGGTAGTGGCTCGGGTTCGCCAGCGCCCCCGGGTCGCGCCCCTTCTGGAGGTGGAGGGGCACGTCCCAGTAGACCGCCGCGGCGACCAGCCAGACCGGAACCATGATCAGGACGGGGACCGCAGCCCAGCCCGGCAGGCCGATCCGCGTGCCGAGCACGTCGGAGAAGCGCCCGAGGACGGTCGGGTGCCCGAGACGCTCGCGCACGATCACCCAGCCCGTGGGCAGGTAGAAGAGTGCGGCGATCCCCGTCGCGAGCGCGATGTCGCTGAACGACGAACCACCCGCGGTCGGAGCCGCAGCGTCCGCCAGCACGGTTCTCAGCCTTCGTCCGTGGCGGTACGCCGGCCGGTCGCGGCCCGGTTGTAGCACCAGCCGTAGAAGAGGAACATCGCGATCCAGGTGGCCAGCACCAGGAGGTAGCCGAGGGTGAAGGCCCAGGCGGGGATGTTGTCCTTCTTCTCGCGCTGCAGGAACTTGCTCTCGAGCTCCGTCTTGACGGTGGCGCCGTTGTCGACGAGCACCTGGCGGCCGGTGGCGGCCTTGATGGCCGGGTCGTCGGGCGCGTAGATCGGGAACGAGACCATCTGGCTCGGCGCACGGTGCAGCCGGAGCAGGGTCTTCCAGGTGCCGTAGACCGGCACCGGGTCCTTGGTCGCGTACTGGCCCGGCTTCCCGGTGGGCTCGAGCGCCGTGCGGACGATTCCCGGCACGTGTGCGGTCGGATCGGTGGGTACGTCGCTGCCGGCGCCGTGCTTGGGGTTGCCCTGCCAGGCGAGGGCGTAGAACCAGATCGCGTCCTTCGCCATGTCCTCGCCCTGGAAGGTCACCGTCACCCGGGCCAGGCAGCGGTGGACGCCGTCGCACTGCGTGCCGCCCGTGGAGACGTCGCTGTAGGTGATGGTGCCCGCGTAGGTGTCGCCCTCGTGCGGGACTCCGAAGGCGCCCATCAGCCCGACGAAGACCACCAGGCCGACCAGTCCGAAGCCGCGGTAGCGCAGCTGCTTCGGGTCGCTCGGCGCGTCCGCGCTGCCGGCGAGCGTGATCCGGCTGCGCATCCAGAGACCCATGAACCCGCCGCCGAGGCCGGCGACCGTGGAGACACCGAGCAGGAAGGGCAGTGCATCGGCGTTGAAGGGCTGCGGGAGTGGCATGAAGACCTTCGACCACAGCCACTCGCCGTACATGCCGAGGGAGCCGACCAGCGCGCCGGAGACGAGTGCGAACGGGATGGCGCGCTTGTTCTTGTTGGGGCGCAGCGCCAGCCCGACGGCCTCGACGATGAGCGCCGACGGGACCAGCAGCAGGAAGCGGGCGAGCAGCACGTCGGGGAGGACCGCGATGCTGACCCACAGCGCCGCGTGGATGAAGAGGTAGCCGCCGGCGACCAGCAGGGCACCGCCGGGGCCCAGCCACAGCCGCACGGACGTGCAGATCCAGGCGGCCAGGAAGCCGAAGATGATGAACTCGGTGACGGCCGGGAACTGCGGCACACCGAGGTCGAACTCCATCAGGAACGCGAACGGGATCCCGCAGATCGCGATCGCGAGACCGGTGACCACGCGGTGCCCGAAGAGCCGGGCGAGCAGGGCCCGGCCAGGTCCGGTGCTGACCTGCGCGGCCTCCGCGAGCAGCAGCGGTACGCCGAGCACGAAGGTCACCGCACCGCCGATCATCATCGTGTGCGTCGGGCCCCACTCGGTGACGTCCTGGCCGAAGAACCGGTGCCACATGTCGTCGGCGGGGAAGCCCACGAGTGCGATGAAGCCGGCGCCGGTGATGATCACGGCGCCCAGCGGCGTACGCCAGCCGGGGGCGAGCCTGATGGTGTGCCGCGGCAGCGGGTCGCGGGCCAGGGCCATCGACAGGATGCCGGCGTGGCAGAAGCCGAGGATGCCGAGGAAGATCGGGTAGTGGCTCGGGTTGGCCAGCGGCCCCGAGTCGCGGCCGCGCTGCATGTGGATCGGGACGTCCCACCACACGCCCCAGGCGGCCGACGCGATGGAGACCAGGCCCAGCACGATCGGCAGCGCCACCCAGCGGGGGAGGCCGGAGATCTTCGCCGCCCAGTCGGCGAGCCGCCCGACGAACGTCGGCCGGTTGGTGCGCTCCATCAGCGTCACCCAGCCGAAGAAGAGGATGACCACTCCCGCGATGCCGGCGGCGATCAGGATCTCGTGGAACGCAGCGCCCCCTGCGGGCGGTGTGGCCGGGGTGACGAGGGGGAGCGGCATCGTGCCTCCTGGGGCAGGGGAGTCCTTGGGCCCACAATGGCGCTGATCACACCGCGCGGGAAGCACTTCGGGGTGTTTCCTCCGAGGCAATTCCTCCATCCGTGTCGCAGGAACGACGAAGGCCCGCACCGGGACGGTGCGGGCCTTCGTCGTGAGGCGGGGTCAGAGCTGGAACTGAGCCGCCTCGATGCGTGCCTTGAGGTCGCCGAGGAACCGGTAGGCGTCGCCGCCGTCGATCAGGCGCTGGTCGTAGGAGAGCGTCACGTAGGCCATCTGGCGCACCGCGATCGACTCACCGGCCTCGGCGTCGTCGATGACCACCGCGCGCTTGACCACGGCACCGGTGCCGAGGACGGCGACCTGGGGAAGGTGCACGACCGGGGTGTCGAGCAGGGCGCCGTTGCTGCCGAAGTCGGCGACCGTGAACGTGCCGCCGGCCAGGTCGGTCGGCGTGATCCGCCCCGTGCGGGCGCGGTCGGCGACCTCGGCCATCTTGGTGGCGAGCGCCTCGACCGTCAGGCTGCCGGCGTCCGGGACGACAGGGGCGAGCTGGCCCTTCTCGGTGTCGACCGTGAACGCGAGGTTCTCGTGGTCGAAGTAGGTGACCACGTTGGTCGCGGCGTCGATCTGCGCGTTGAGCTTCGGGTGCTGCTTGAGCAGGTCGGCAGCGGCCTTCGCGAAGAACGGCGTGAAGCCGATGTCCGAGCCCTTGGCCTCGAGGAGGCGGGCGATCGCGGTGGCGTCCACCTCGACGACCGCGGTGCCCTGCGGGGCGGTGCGCAGCGAGTCTGCGGTGCCGGAGCCGATGACCTGGCGCAGGCGGCTGAGCTCTTCGGTGGTGCCGCGCAGCGGCGAGGCAGCGGCGGCGGGGGCAGCGGGCGCTGCGGCAGCCGGAGCAGCGGCGCCGGCCTTCGCGGCGTCGAGAACGTCCTGCTTGCGGATGCGGCCGCCGACGCCGGAGCCCTTGAGGGTCGCCAGGTCCACGCCGTTCTTCGCCGCGAGCTTGCGGACCAGCGGGGTGACGTACGACGGCGCGTCGCCCGCAGGAGCTGCCGGGGCGGCGGGCGCCGCTGGAGCGGCGGGGGCCGGGGCTGCCGGAGCGGGGGCTGCCGGAGCGGGGGCTGCCGGAGCGGGGGCTGCGGCAGCGATCGGCTCGTTGGTCGGGGCCTGCGCCTCGGCCTGGGTCGGTGCCTCCTCCGCCGGCGCAGCGGGAGCGGCAGGAGCCGCGGCGACGCCGTCGCCGACCACAGCGAGCTCGGTGCCGACCTCGACGGTCTCGTCGACCTGGACCTTGATGGCGAGCAGCTTGCCGGCGACCGGCGAGGGGATCTCGGTGTCGACCTTGTCGGTGGAGACCTCGAGGAGCGGCTCGTCGACCGCGACGTCGTCGCCGATCTGCTTGAGCCAGCGCGTCACGGTGCCCTCGGTCACGGACTCGCCGAGCGCGGGCAGGACCACCGACGTGCCGTTGGCGGAACCGGCGTCGGAGACGGCCGGGTTGTCGGCCGGCTCGGGGGCCGGGGCCTCCTCGACGGCGGCCGGAGCGGCCGGAGCGGCCGGGGCAGGTGCGGCCGGGGCAGGGGCCTCGGCGACCGGTGCGGCGGGAGCTGCGGGTGCTGCCGGAGCAGCGGCGGCGTCGCCCGTGCCGACCACGCCGAGCTCGGCGCCGACCTCGAGGGTCTCGTCGACCTGGGCGGTGATGGAGAGCAGGGTGCCGGCGACGGGCGAGGGGATCTCGGTGTCGACCTTGTCGGTGGAGATCTCGACGAGCGGCTCGTCGACGGCGACGGTGTCGCCGACGTTCTTCAGCCAGCGGGTCACCGTGCCCTCGGTGACGGACTCGCCCAGGGCGGGAAGCGTCACGGAAGTGCCTGAGGCTGCGCCGGTGGGGGCGGCCGGGGCGGCCGGAGCAGCGGGCGCAGCGGGGGCCTCGGCGGCCGGCGCAGCGGGGGCGGCAGGGGCCTCGGCGGCCGGAGCGGCCGGGGCAGCAGCCTCGCCCTCGCCACCGACGACCGCCAGCACGGCGCCGACCTCGACCGTCTCGTCCTCGGAGGCACGGATCTCCGTGAGGACGCCGGCGACCGGCGACGGGATCTCGGTGTCGACCTTGTCGGTGGAGACCTCGAGCAGCGGCTCGTCCACTGCGACCGTGTCACCGACCTGCTTCAGCCAACGGGTGATGGTGCCTTCCGTGACCGACTCTCCGAGTGCCGGCAGGGTGACTTCGGTGGCCATGTGCGTCCTTTGCTCCAGATATCCCGGGCGCTCTCAAGGGCCCGGCTCAGCCGCGTGCGGGAACCATCTTTGCACTAACAGCCTCACGGCTGTCACGGACGTCGGGCAGACTCGACACATGGGACTGTTCGGCCGCCGCACACCGCGAGCTTCGACCCCTCAGGACGAGCAGCACCTGCTCGACTTCATCCGTACGCGCCGCGGCGTCGAGGGCTTCGTCGAGCCACCGACGGTGATCAGCGGGATCACGCTCCTGCTCGTCGCTCACGACGGTGAGTGGACCCGGCGACGGGTTCCGTCGGTGCAGTGGGCGCACAAGTTCGCCAACAAGCACGGCGTGCCGTCGTACGACGCTGCGGTGGTCGGCGTGCCCCAGAAGATGCGTGACTGGAACCGCCGCCAGCAGCCCTGACCCCTCCGGCGCCCCGGGGGCCCCGCGTCCGGCCGGCGACGCGTACCGGCGCTCGACCGGCAGCGGGAGGAGCCGGGAGCAGGTCAGGCCAGGCCGGCGACGTACTCGACCAGGGTGCTGACACCGAAGCCGGTGCCGCCGGCCGTGACGTGTCCGGACGGGGCCGAGGCCCACGACGGGCCGGCGATGTCGAGGTGTCCCCACGGGCGACCGTCGACGAACTCGCGGAGGTACGCCGCGGCGAACAGCCCGCCGCCCCAGCGCACGCCGTCGTAGTGGGCCAGGTCCGCGACCTTGCTGGACCGCACCCGGCCGCGCATCTCCTCGGGGATCGGCATCCGCCACAACGGCTCCCCGGCCACCTCGGAGGCGGCGGTAAGGCCCGCGACGACCTCGTCGTCTCCGATCACACCGGCGATCCGGTCGCCGAGCGCCATCACCATCGCGCCCGTGAGCGTGGCGATGTCGACGATCGCATCCGGCTCCTCCTCCGCGGCGAGCGCGAGCGCGTCGCACAGGACGAGACGACCCTCGGCGTCGGTGTTGACGATCTCGACCGTGGTCCCGTTGCGGGCGGTCATGACGTCGCCGGGGCGCATGGCGGACCCGCTGATCATGTTCTCCGCGAGCGGGGCCCAGGCGGTCACGCGCACGGGCAGGCCGAGGCGGGCGATCGTGGTGATCGCCGCGACGACGGTGGCCGCACCGGCCATGTCGGACTTCATCGTCGTCATGGAGGACGACGGCTTGATCCAGTAGCCGCCGGTGTCGAACGTGATGCCCTTGCCGACCAGGGCGACGTGCTGCGTGGCGCCCTCGGGGGACCACGTGAGCTTCACGAGACGCGGCGGGTTGGCAGAGCCGCCGCCGACGGCGAGCACGCCGCCGCAGCGCTCCTCACGGAGGCGGTCGGCGTCCCAGACCTCGGCGGTGACCCCCTGGGGGAGGTCCCTGACCATGGCCTCGGCGAGCGTCGCGGGGAAGAGGTCGTTGGCGGGTGTGTTGACCTGGTCGCGCACCCACGCCGTCGCCGCCGCGACGAGCTGGGCCTTCTCGAACGCCGCCACCGTCTCCTTCTGGCGGGCGCCGGCGGCGAGGACGATCACCTCGGGAGCGTCCTTCGAGGGGCTGGCCGAGTCCTTGCGGTAGCGGTTGAACGCATAGCCGCCCAGGAGGTGTCCCTCCGTGACGGCGGCGACGAGGCCGGGATCGGTCGCGGGGAGCGCGAGGGCGACGGTGGCGGCGTTGGGGACGGCGCGGGCAGCGGCGCCGGCCGCGCGGCGTACGGCGTCGGGGGTGACAGCGTCCGCGTCGCCCATGCCCACCAGGACGAGCAGCGGAGAGCCGATCGTGCCGGCGGTGGGGATCTTGGCGCTCTCGCCTGCCTTGCCGGTGACGCCGAGCGTGGCGAGCAGGGGTGCGAGCTTGCGCCCGTACGCCGCCGCGACGTCCTCGCCGCCTGCTGCGAGGCGTGCGCCCTTGTCGGACGTCACGACGCCGACGACGACGGCGTCAGCCTTGGTCTTGGCGGGGCTCGCGGCACGCAGCAGGTAGGTCGTCACGCGACGCAACTTACTCGTTGTAGGTTCAGCGCCATGACTGACCTGCTGACCTCGCCGCTCCACGACCGCCACGTCGCCCTCGGGGCGAAGTTCTCGGAGTTCGGCGGCTGGTCGATGCCGCTGCAGTACCCCTCCGGTGTGGTGGCGGAGCACGACGCGGTCCGCAACGGTGTCGGCATCTTCGACGTCAGCCACCTCGGCAAGGCCATGGTCACCGGCGAGGGCGCGGCGGCGTACGTCAACGCGACCCTCACCAACGACCTCGACCGCATCGGCCCGGGACAGGCCCAGTACACCCTCTGCTGTGACGAGGAGACCGGCGGCATCGTCGACGACCTCATCGCCTACTACAAGGACGACAACCACGTCCTGCTCGTCCCCAACGCCGCCAACACCACCGAGGTCGTGCGGCGGCTGGCCGCCAAGGCTCCGGAGGGTGTGGAGGTCGTCAACCACCACGAGGAGTACGCCGTCCTCGCGGTGCAGGGCCCGAAGTCGGACGAGACCCTGGCGAAGGTGGGCCTGCCGACGGGGCACGACTACATGGCGTTCGTCGAGGCCGACTTCGAGGGCACCGGCGTCGTGGTCTGCCGGACGGGCTACACCGGTGAGCGCGGCTACGAGCTGATCGTGGCCAACGCCGCGGCGGGTGCGGTCTGGGACGCGCTGATGGCGGCCGGTGAGGAGTTCGGCATCGCCCCGTGCGGCCTCGGTGCCCGCGACACGCTCCGCACGGAGATGGGCTACCCGCTCCACGGCCAGGACATCTCGCCGACCGTCACCCCCAACGAGGGTCGGGTCGGCTGGGCCGTCGGCTGGAAGAAGCCGGCGTTCTGGGGCAGGGACGTGCTGGTCGCCGAGAAGGAGGCGGGCCCCAAGCGGATCCTGCGCGGCCTCGTCGCCGCCGGCCGTGGCATCCCGCGCCCGCACATGGCCGTGCACCTCACCCACGATGTCGTCCTGGGCGAGGTCACCTCCGGCACGTTCTCGCCGACGCTGAAGAAGGGCATCGCCCTCGCGCTGATCGCCGCCACGGTCGAGGAGGGCCAGCAGGTCACCGTCGACATCCGGGGACGCGCCGAGGTCTTCGACGTCGTGAAGCCGCCGTTCGTGGAGACGAGCGTCCGCGCGGACTGACCGCTAGAGGAAGAACGCCGCCAGCGCTAGGGTCGCGGTGAACGTCGTCTCGACGACCGCGCCGTAGACGTCGCCGGTGGTGCCCCCGAACCGTGACACCGCGCGCCATGCCAGGAGGTGTCCGCAGGCGGTGCCGCCGAGGGCCGCGAGCACGGCTTCCTCCACGCGCGGCGGGTCCATCCAGCCGGGGATGCCGAAGAGGCCGGTCGCTGCGAGCACGAGGCCGATGGCGAGAGCCAGCGCGACCGCGACCCCACGGGTCGACACGCTGCCGGACACGGCCGCACCGAGGCCGCCGGGCCGGGCGGCCCGGAAGCGGGGGCCGCACAGCACGGGCAGCATCGTGCGGCTCGCGACGAGCGCCACGACGACGGCCGCGAAGCCGCGTCCGGTGGCGACGAGGTCGCTGAGCGCGACGACCTGCACGAGCAGGACGAGGACGAGCGTCGCGACGCCGAAGGGTCCGATGTCCGACTTCTTCATGATCGCGAGGGCGTCGTCGCCGCGGCGTCCGGAGCCGAGGCCGTCGGCCACGTCCGCGAGGCCGTCCAGGTGCATGGCCCGGGTCAGGACGGCGAGCGCTCCCACGACCAGCACCGCAAGGAGCGCGCTGGACCCGTGCCCCCAGCGCCAGGCCAGCTGCAGGGGTACGCCGACGAGCAGTGCGAGCACGATGCCGGCCACCGGGGCCAGTGTCATCGCCCTCCCCGCGACGACCCGGTTGACCACCCGCGGAGGCTGCACGGGCAGGACGGTGAGGGTCCCGAACAGCAGCCGGAACGGGTCGAAGAGCGCGGGCCGCACCACGCGCGTCTCGGGGCCGCTCACAGCCGGACCTGCCGACCGGCGATGCACCAGACGACGTCGTCGACGACGTCGCCCAGGGCACTGTTGAGCGCACCCATCTCGTCGACGAAGCGCCTGGTGCCGGCATCCGCCGGGACGACGCCCTGACCGACCTCGTTGGTGACGAGCACGAGGTCGCGACCGGACCGTGCGACCGCATCGGCCAGCGCCGCGACGTCGGTGCGGAGGTCCGCCGCGCCCAGCGTCCAGCCGTCCTCGGTCCACACGTCGTGGCGGTCCATCGTCCGCGTGAGCCACAGGGTCATGCAGTCGACCAGCAGTGGTCCGCCGGGGGCCTCGAGCAGTGCCCGGAGGTCGAGCGTCTCCTCGACGGTCCAGGTCGACGGCCGCCGTGCCCGGTGCAGCGCCACCCGGTCGGCCCAGGCGGCGTCGTCCTCGGCCGCGGGGTAGCCGGTCGCCACGTAGGTGGTGTCGGGACGCTCGAGCAGCAGGGACTCGGCGTACCGGCTCTTGCCCGAGCGGGCGCCCCCGATCACCAACGTCTTCACGCGGGGAACCTACCGCCTAGGGTGGAGCCATGAACGACTTCGACCAGTCCGGAGCCCGCTCGACGGAGGCCCACCCCTGGCGCTGGCGCCTCGAGGACGGCGCCGGTGGCGTCGTGGAGGCAGCGGCCGACCTGGCGGACAAGACCTTCCCGAGCCAGGCGGACGCCGAGTCGTGGGTGGGGGAGTTCTGGCCCGACCTCGCGGCCGCGGGCGTCGCCGCCGTGACGCTCTTCGAGGCCGACCGCGAGGTCTACGGCCCGATGTCGCTGGAAGCGTGAGCCTCCCTCCGGAGGTCGTCGACGTCTGTTCGTCGTGGCTGGGGCTCGTCGACGACGTGGCGCCGGGCCTGGTCGTGGGGCTCCACGTCCGGGGTGGCCTCGGGTTCGACGAGTTCGTGCCGGGCGTGAGCGACGTCGACATGGTGGCCGTCCTGGCGCGACGCCCGTCGGACGACGACCTCACTGCGCTGGAGGAGTCGCACGCGCTGCTCGCGGACTCGACGGCCGGTGCGCCGCTCGACGGCTTTCACGTGTACGCCGAGGACCTGGCGCTGGACCCCGACGACTGCCCGGACCTCCCGTGCATCCTGCACGGCTGGTTCGACCCCGCGGGCCGCTTCGACGTCACGCCCGTCGGCTGGCACGAGCTGGCGCTCCACTCGGTGCCGGTCCGGGGTGAGCTGCCACCCGTGTGGACCGACGCCGCGCGGCTCCGCGCCTTCACCCGCGACTGCCTCACGGGGGAGTGGGCCGGCATCGCCGCGTCGCTCGAGAAGTTCCCGGCCGAGTCCTCCACCGACGACGCGACCTGGCACGTGCTCGGCGCCGCCCGCATGCACCACCTGCTGGTGACGGGCGAGCAGTCCGCCAAGTCGCAGGCCGGCCGCTGGGCCCTGGCCACGATGGACGAGCGGTGGCACCCCGTGCTCCGCGACGCGCTCCGCCTGCGCGGTGCCTCTGCGGAGGACCGCGCCCTCCCGCCGTCGTACGCCGACCCGGCCGAGCGCGGCCGCGACGTCGCGGCGTTCGTCGCGCACGTCGTTGCGTCGGCGGCGTGCGCGCCTGACCTAGGCTGAGCCCGTGCAGACCTATCTCGACCTCCTCACCCGCGTCCTCGAGGAGGGCACCGAGAAGGGTGACCGCACCGGCACGGGCACACGCAGCGTGTTCGGCCACCAGATGCGCTTCGACCTCTCGGCCGGCTTCCCCCTGCTGACCACCAAGAAGATCCACACGCGGTCGGTCTTCGGCGAGCTGCTGTGGTTCCTGCGCGGCGACACCAACGTACGGTGGCTCCAGGAGCGCGGCATCACGATCTGGGACGAGTGGGCCGACGACAACGGCGACCTCGGCCCTGTCTACGGCGCGCAGTGGCGCTCGTGGCCCGCGCCCGACGGCCGGCACATCGACCAGCTGGCCCAGGTCATCGACCAGATCCGGTCCAACCCGGACAGCCGTCGGCACATCGTCTCCGCCTGGAACCCGGCGGAGGTCGACAACATGGCGCTGCCGCCGTGCCACTCGCTCTTCCAGTTCTACGTCGCTGACGGGAAGCTGAGCTGCCAGCTCTACCAGCGCTCGGCGGACATCTTCCTCGGTGTGCCGTTCAACATCGCCTCCTACGCGCTCCTGACCCACATGGTCGCCCAGGTCACCGGCCTGGAGGTCGGCGACTTCGTGCACACCCTCGGCGACGCGCACCTGTACTCCAACCACGTCGAGCAGGCGCGGCTGCAGCTCACGCGCACGCCGCGCCCGCTGCCCACCTTGGTGCTCAACCCCGAGGTGAAGGAGATCGACGCCTTCGAGCTCGAGGACATCTCCGTCGAGGGCTACGACCCGTACCCGGCGATCAAGGCCCCGATCGCCGTATGAGCAAGCACGTCGTCATGGTGGCTGCGGTCGCCCGCAACCACGTCATCGGGCTCGACGGCGACATCCCGTGGTCGATCCCGGAGGACCTCAAGCACTTCCGGGCGGTCACCCGGGGCCACACGATCATCATGGGCCGCAAGACCTTCGACTCGATCGGCCACCCGCTGCCGTTCCGCACCAACATCGTGGTCACGCGCGACCCGGAGTGGTCGCACGACAACGTCTTCACCGCGGGATCCCTGGCGGAGGCCGTCGAGCTCGCGGCGGGGCACACCGGCGACACCGTGATCATGGGCGGCGCGCAGATCTACGCCCAGGCACTGCCACTGGCGACGCACCAGATCCTCACCGAGGTCGACCTGGCTCCCGAGGGCGACACCTTCTACCCCGAGTTCGAGGCCGGAGAGTGGGTGGAGACGCGCCGCGAGGACCACGCGGGGGACCCGGCGTACTCCTTCGTCTGGCTCGAGCGGAGATAGTCCGGGACATCCTGCCGTTTCTGGCATGAATGGGGTGGGTCGGTGGCTAGTCTTCCGCCCATGCTTGAACCTGGGCCCGGAGTGGTGTTCGGCCGTTACCGGATGACGGGGGCTCCGGCGTACCACGGCGCCGGAACGGTCGTGGAGGCCGTCGAGGTCCGGACCGGCCAGCCGCGCACGCTCTGGCTGGTCATGCCGCACATCGTCAACGAGGCCGGCCAGCGCGAGGAGGTCGTCCGCGTCGCGCGCGTCCTGCGCCGGCTCGACTCCGACCACGTCCTGCGCCTGCACGAGTTCGGCGAGATCGACGGTCAGCCGTTCTTCGCGAGCGGCTCGGTGGCCGGCGCCGTCGACCTGACCCGCGTCGCCGAGCCCGACGGCATCCCGCCCGTGGACGCGCTCGAGCTCATCGCGCAGGTCGGCGCGGGCATCGGGCACCTCCACCACGCCGGCCTCGTCGACGGGGCCCTCGGGCCGCGCCGGGTGCTGGTGGCCGAGCGCGAGGGACGGGTGGTCGCGACCCTGCGCGACGCCGGGATCCTGCCGGCGCTCCTGGGCACCAGCGCCCTCTTCGGCACCCAGAAGCAGGAAGCGCTGGACTACGGCGCGCCCGAGCTGCACCACGGCGGTGAGCCCACCGTCCGCGCGGACATCTACTCCCTCGGCTGCCTGCTCTGGCTCGCGCTCACCGGCCGGACGCCGTACCCGACGTACGTCGGGCACCGGGCGGCCGAGGTGCCGCAGGTGGCCGGTGACGGGGCCGTCGAGGAGGCGGTCAACGCCGTCCTGCGCACCGCCCTCGCCAAGGACCCTGCTGCGCGCTACCGCGACGTCGCGGCCCTCGTCGGCACGCTGCGCGCGATCGCGACGCTCGCGCGAGACGGTGCTGCCGGGGCGCTGCCGGAGCGGTTGGTCCCGCTCCATGACGACGCCGTGCCGGAGGTCGAGGCATCCGCTCTCGCCCCCGAGCCGGGGCGGCCGGTGCCGTCGGACGTCGCGCCGGAGGACCCGGTGGCGCGGACGGTCGCGGCTGCGGGTCCGGTCCCGGCGGAGTCGCACGACTCCGCGGAGCCGGAGGATCCCTCGGTCGCGGAGGAGCCGGTCGCGGCGCCGGACGTGGAGGAGCCGGCGCTGGCCAAGGCGCGCGCCGCCTTCGCGGCCCGCGAGGCGGCGGTGCTCAGCACCTCGCCCACCGAGCGGTCGGCGCTGGCCGAGGTCGCTGCCGGCTGGGCGCCGATCGAGAGCCTCCGTCCGCCGGAGGAGCCCGAGCCGAAGGCCGCCGTCGACCCGGGAGCCGCGCACCCAGCCGCACACGTCGGGAACGAGGAGTCGGTGGAGCCCGCGATGCGCACGGCGATCGACCACTGGGCTGCCGGCCGCGCGGTCTCGCGGATGCGTGACCGCGGGGCGAAGCGGGTCAAGGGTGCCGCCCGTGGACTGTCCGTGGCCGCCGTCCTCGGCACGCTCGCCGTCGTGAGCGTGTGGGGAGTGCGTCACTTCAAGGCCCTCGATGCCGGTGACGCGAACCCGGCGGCGAGCAGCCTCCCGCACGCGAGTGCCAACGGGCGCGTGCCGTCGGACGACGCGACCAAGGCACTCGCGCGGCTCTTCCCGATCGTGGGCAAGGACGACTGCGCGAAGGGCAGCGCGACGATGCCCCACCGCCGCGAGCGCTGGACCTGCGAGCGCAACGGCTACCGGGTGGTCCTGACGCACTGGGACAGCCAGCAGCACGCCCGTCAGCTGGTCGCCCACAAGGGCGACGGGAGCCCCTGGTCGCTGCGGGGCGAGCGTGCCGGCACGCAGTGGACCTGGCACGCGAACGACGGCTCGGACCGGGCGTTCCGCTGGACCGCGGTGTACTCCGACGCTCCGTACGCCGTGAGCATCGAGGCCCGTAACCCCGCCCGTCGCGACTACGGACGCACCCACGTGGTCGTCGAGCCGTCCACGGCGCTCGGCTGACCCCACGTCGCGGGTGCGCGAGCGATAGCCTTGCCCCATGACTGCTCCCGCCGCTCCCTTCGGCCGTGTGCTGACCGCGATGGCAACGGCCTTCACGCCGACCGGCGAGCTCGACCTCGACGCGATCGCGCGCACGGCCCTCCACCTGGTCGACAACGGCAACGACGGCATCGTCGTGTCCGGCACGACCGGTGAGTCCGCGACGACGACCGTGGCCGAGGACGGCCGCACGCTCGCGGCGGTCAAGGACGCGGTCGGCGACCGTGCCAAGGTGATCGCCGGTGTCGGCACCAACGACACGCCGCACTCCATCGAGCTGGCCGAGCAGGCCGCGAAGCTCGGCGCCGACGGGCTGCTGCTCGTCACGCCGTACTACAACAAGCCCAGCCAGGCCGGCATCGTGCACCACTTCCAGCAGGTCGTGGACGCCACCGACGTGCCGGTCATGCTCTACGACGTCCCCGGCCGCACGGGCACCCGCCTCGCGCCGTCGACGTACGAGGCGTTCGCCGACAACGACAAGGTGATCGCCGTCAAGGACGCCACCGCCGACGTCACCAACACGGTGCTGCTGCGGAGCCTGGGCTACGACGTCTACTCCGGTGACGACGCGCTGACCCTGGGCTTCCTGGCCTACGGCGCCTGCGGTGTCGTCTCCGTGCTGGGCCATGCGGCGGGTACGCAGCTCTCCGCGATGATCGAGGCCTTCCTCGCCGGCGACCTCGCCACCGCGCAGCAGATCGACGCGAAGCTCCGTCCGGCGCTCGAGGCCGTCATGGGCGTGCCCAACTACGGCGCAACGACGGCCAAGGGCGCCCTGCAGGCCCTCGGTGTCCTCGACAACCGGGCCGTGCGCTCGCCGCTGATGGCCCTCGACGACGAGGAGTACGCCGCGCTGCGCGCCGGGCTCGTCGCCTCCGGCCTCCTCTGACCCCGACCTCCACGACAAGGACCCCATGAGCCACCCGCACCTGGAACTCTCCGCCCCCGCCGAGCTCCCCGAGGGAGCCCTGCGCGTCATCCCGCTGGGCGGTCTGGGTGAGGTGGGCCGCAACATGACGGCCTTCGAGTACGCCGGCCGGCTGCTGATCGTGGACTGCGGCGTGCTGTTCCCGGAGGAGAACCACCCGGGCGTCGACCTGATCCTCCCCGACTGGTCCTCGATCCGCTCGAAGCTCGACGCGGTCGAGGCGCTGGTGCTCACGCACGGCCACGAGGACCACATCGGCGCGACGCCGTACCTCCTGCGGGAGCGGCAGGACATCCCGCTGGTGGGCTCCGAGCTGACCCTGGCGCTCCTGGGCTCCAAGCTGCGGGAGCACCGCCTGCGCGAGACCGTGCACCACGTGGTCAAGGAGGGCGACCGGGTCTCGTTCGGGCCGTTCGACCTCGAGTTCGTCGCGGTCAACCACTCGATCCCGGACGCACTGGCCGTCGCGATCCGCACCGGGGCCGGTCTCGTGCTGCACACCGGCGACTTCAAGATGGACCAGCTGCCGCTGGACGGCCGGATCACCGACCTGCGTGCCTTCGCCCGGCTCGGCGAGGAGGGCGTGGACCTCTTCATGACCGACTCGACCAACGCCGAGGTGCCTGGCTTCACCACCGCGGAGAAGTC
Organism: Nocardioides jiangxiensis; assembly: GCF_030580915.1. NCBI lineage: Bacteria > Bacillati > Actinomycetota > Actinomycetes > Propionibacteriales > Nocardioidaceae > Nocardioides > Nocardioides jiangxiensis. Next base: position 258,713 of record NZ_JAUQTA010000001.1, on the reverse strand, counting down.
GATCGCCCCCGTCCTGGACCGGGTCTTCCACCAGAGCTCGCAGCGGATCATCGTCGCCTGCTTCGCCTCGCACGTTCACCGCGTCCAGCAGGTGCTCGACGCGGCTGCCGCCCATGGCCGCAAGGTCGGCTACGTCGGCCGCTCGATGGTGCGCAACATGGCGATCGCCCAGGAGCTCGGCTACCTCCACGTGCCCGCCGGCGTCGTGGTCGAGGCCAAGGAGCTCGCGCAGCTGCCGCCCGAGAAGCAGGTGCTGATCTCGACCGGCTCGCAGGGCGAGCCGCTCTCGGCGCTCAGCCGGATCGCGCAGCGCAACCACAACTTCGTGCACATCGAGGAGGGCGACACCGTCGTCTTCGCCTCGTCGCTGATCCCGGGCAACGAGAACTCCGTCTACCGCGTGATCAACGGCCTCGCCCGCTGGGGCGCCAACGTCGTGCACAAGGGCAACGCCAACGTGCACGTCTCCGGCCACGCCTCCGCCGGCGAGCTCCTCTACTGCTACAACATCGTGCAGCCGCGGAACGTCCTGCCGGTGCACGGCGAGATCCGGCACATGCAGGCCAACGCCGCCCTCGCCAAGGCGACCGGCGTACCGGACGAGCACGTGGTGATCGCCGAGGACGGCGTCGTCGTCGACCTGGTCGACGGCAAGGCGCAGATCGCCGGCAAGGTCGACTGCGGGTACGTCTTCGTCGACGGCTCGAGCATCGGCGACATCACCGAGGCCGACCTCAAGGACCGCCGGATCCTCGGCGAGGAGGGCTTCATCACCGTCATCACGGTGGTCGACCTCGCCAACGGCAAGGTCCTCTCCGGGCCGGAGATCCACGCGCGCGGCTTCGCCGAGGACGAGGCCGTCTTCGACGAGATCAAGCCGAAGATCGTCACGGCCGTGGACAACCTCCTCGCCGAGGGCTGCGACGACCAGCACCAGCTGCAGCAGGCCGTACGCCGCACCATCGGCCGCTGGGTGGGCACGAAGGTGAAGCGTCGTCCGATGATCGTGCCGGTCATCATCGAGGCCTGATCAGCCCAGCAGGCCGGCCACGATCAGCGCCTGGCCGACCAGGTAGGTGACCATCACCAGCAGGTGGCCGCGGGGGAGGGGAGCGACGAACCGGTCCCGCGCGAGGACGGAGTCGCTCGCCACGAAGATCACCGCGCCGAGCACGATCAGCCACTGGCCGGTGCCGAAGGCGAAGCCGAGCATCGTGGCGATGACCAGGGTGTAGAGCGCGACCGGGATGGCGAGCCCGGGGCCGCCGGACTTCCACGTGTTCGGCAGGACGTCCTTGGTGAAGCCCAGTGCCGCGACCATGAGGGCCGCGAAGAGCCACGCGCCGAAGCCGCCGGCGGCCGCGTGGAAGGTCCACCAGTCCGCACCCGCGTCCACGAAGGCGAGCAGGTACGCCAGGTGTCCGACCAGGAACGCCGCGAGTCCGGCCTTGAAGCGGGGGACCGAGTCCGACAGCAGCAGGATGTCGCCGAGCAGCCCGAAGCCGAGGGCGACGAAGAGCCACGGGCTGACGATGACCACGTGCCCCTCGCCCCCGATGATCCCGCCGGGTCCGAGGAAGGTGGCCGGCTCCGCCGCGATCGCTACCGCCGGCACCGCGAGCAGTGCGAGCGTGGCAGCGGGCTTGAGGAACGCCTCGGCGCGCTTGGAGCCGACCGCGACCGCCACCCAGTCGGACACGGCCAGCACGGCGAAGAGGACCCACGCGCAGACAGTCATGCCGCGGATCCTCGCAGATCCCGCAGGCCTCCGGATGGCGCGTGACGAACGGGGCGCGACACGCACTCTGTGGTCCCTGTGACGGATGGGGCGATCGCCTAGGGTGCTGAGCATGGCGACCCGTACGTCTTCCCCGACGGGTTCGCGGAGCAAGAGCACGTCTCCTGCGCCTCGGACCCGTAGTACTGGCAGCCAGGCCAAGCGACCCTCGTCGTCCGCGCGGAAGCCTTCCCAGGCCCGTCCGGCACCGCGAGCCGTCCGCAACGGACCTGGCCCGATCTTCCGTGCCTTCCAGGCCCTCTTCCGCGCGCTCGCCGCGGTGTGGATGGGCCTGGCTGCCGGCGTCGGCTCCATCGCTCGCTCGATCGGCCACACGGCCGGCGAGCTCGAGCCGGAGCACCGCCGCGACGGGGTCGGACTGTCGCTGATCGGCCTCGGCATCGTCGTGGCCGCCGCTGTCTGGTGGGACCTCCCGGGGTCGGTCATGGAGGGCACCCGCACGATCGTCGCCGGCTCGGTCGGCAAGGTCGCCTGGTTCGTCCCGCTGGCGCTGTGGTTCATGGGCTGGCGCACGCTGCGCGACCCCGAGCGCAACGGCCCGGTCGGGCGCCAGGTGATCGGCTGGTCCGCGCTCGTCTTCGGCATCCTGGGCATCGTCGACATCGCCAACGGCAGCCCCGAGCCCGGTGACGTCGCGGGGCTGCAGGCCGCGGGCGGTGCCGTCGGGTTCGTGGTCAGCTCGCTGCTGATGGACCTGCTCCAGACGCCGTACGTGGTCGTCCCGCTGCTCGCGCTGGTCTCCGTCTTCGGGATCCTCGTGATCAGCGCGACGCCGGTCTACCTGATCCCCACTCGCCTCCGCGAGCTGCGTGACACCCTGCTCGGCACTCACCACCTCCACGACCAGCAGCCGATGGCGCTCCAGCGCGGCCGCAACCACACCGTGGGTGAGCTGGAGCCGTTCGAGACCCCCATGCTCGAGGAGCGCGAGGTCAGGAAGCGCAAGCGCCTCGCCACCGGCATCGAGGAGGCCGACGCCGTCGACGTCGCCACCTCGTTCACCGGCACGGCGACCCCCGACGACGAGCCGACCGGCCCGATCGCCGGCCTGGTCTCCAAGGTCGCCCCGAAGCCGCGCCCCAAGGCCGAGCCCAAGGAGAAGGGCGACCTCGAGCCGCCGCCGCACTCGCAGCTGCCCCAGCGCGTCGAGCAGCTCTCGCTCTCGGGCGACATCACCTACACGCTGCCGGACTCGACCGTCCTGAAGGCCGGTGACGCGCACCAGACGCGCACGAAGGCCAGCGACGAGATCGTCGGCCGCCTGCAGGGGGTCCTCGACGAGTTCGGCATCGATGCCCAGGTCACCGACTACACGCGTGGTCCGACGGTCACCCGCTACGTGGTCGAGGTCGGCACGGGCGTCAAGGTCGAGAAGATCCTCGGCATCCAGAAGAACATCGCGTATGCCGTCGCCAGCGCCGACGTCCGGATCCTCAGCCCGATCCCCGGCAAGTCCGCGGTCGGTGTGGAGATCCCCAACCCGGACAAGGAGATCGTCTCCCTCGGCGACGTGCTCCGCTCCAACGCGGCGCGCAACAGCCCGCACCCGATGGTCGTCGGCCTCGGCAAGGACGTCGAGGGTGGCTTCGTGGTCGCGAACCTCGCGAAGATGCCGCACATGCTCGTCGCCGGTGCCACCGGCTCCGGCAAGTCGTCCTTCATCAACTCGATGATCACCTCGCTCCTCATGCGGTCCACGCCGGACGAGGTGCGGATGATCATGGTCGACCCCAAGCGGGTCGAGCTGACGGCCTACGAGGGCGTCCCGCACCTGATCACGCCGATCATCACCAACCCCAAGAAGGCCGCCGAGGCGCTCGAGTGGGTCTGTCGCGAGATGGACATGCGCTACGACGACCTGGCCAACTTCGGCTTCCGCCACATCGACGACTTCAACAAGGCGGTCAAGGCCGGTCAGGTCGAGGTGCCGGCGGGCTCGGAGCGCGTGCTCGCGCCGTACCCGTACCTGCTCGTGGTCATCGACGAGCTCGCGGACCTGATGATGGTCGCCCCGCGCGACGTCGAGGCGTCGGTCGTCCGCATCACGCAGCTCGCGCGTGCGGCCGGCATCCACCTGATCCTGGCCACGCAGCGCCCGTCGGTCGACGTCGTCACCGGTCTGATCAAGGCCAACGTGCCGTCGCGCCTCGCGTTCGCGACCTCCAGCCTCGCCGACTCCCGCGTCGTCCTCGACCAGCCGGGTGCGGAGAAGCTGGTCGGCCAGGGTGACGGCCTCTTCCTCCCGATGGGCGCCTCCAAGCCGATCCGCGTCCAGGGCGCCTGGGTCGGCGACAAGGAGATCGACGCCGTCGTCAAGCACGTCAAGGGCCAGCTCGAGCCGACGTACATCGAGGAGGTCACCGCCCCGGCGGCGTCCAGCAAGGTCCTCGACGACGACATCGGCGATGACCTGGACCTGGTCATCCAGGCGGTCGAGCTCGTCGTGTCGACGCAGTTCGGCTCGACCTCGATGCTCCAGCGCAAGCTGCGCGTCGGCTTCGCCAAGGCCGGCCGCCTCATGGACATCCTCGAGAGCCGCGGCGTCGTCGGACCCTCCGAGGGCTCCAAGGCCCGCGACGTCCTCGTGAAGCCTGATGAAGTCGATTCCGTCATCGCGACCCTGCAGGGGGAGATGTGAGCACCAACGAAGCCATGCCGTACGACGACCACGAGTCGGGGCGCGAGTCGACCTCGTCCGTGATGCTGTCGGCTGCGCCCGACGCCGTCGAGGTACGCCGCAACGGCGGCCTGGCCGCGCTGCTCGGCGGCGCGTCGTGTGCGGTCGCCATCGGCTATCTCGCCCGGGCGGTGTCCACGGCCTCGGTCTTCGACTGGGCGCTGGCCGCCGTGCTCGGTGTCCTCGGTGCCTACTACCTGCATGCCTTCGTCGACGCGCGTACGCCGCTGATGGTCGCCGACACCCAGGGCGTCCGGATCCGTCTCGGCCGCGCATGGCGCGGGATCCCGTGGGGCGGCCTGGCCTCCGTCGAGGTCGCGCCGAGCACGGGCTTCGGTCGCGACGGTCGCCTGACGCTGGTGCCGCGCAACGCCGAGCGCGTCCTCGCCTCGTTCGACGCCTCGGGTCGCCGCCAGGGCCGGCTCGCTGAGCGCCTCTACGGCTCGCCGTTCGCCGTGCCGCTCGGCCTGTCGACCCGCGTCGCCGGCGTGGAGGAGGACCTCACCACGTCCCTGCGCCAGCTCGCCGGCAGCGGTGCGCGCGTCGTCGAGCTGGTCCGCGACCAGTCCGGCGCCGCCGTGGAGGTAGAGGTCGTCGAGACGACCGCCGACACCGCGGACGAGCGCTCGTCGCGTCACCTCGTCGACCCGCGCCCGGCGGTGGCCCACGCCATCTCGAGCGTCTCGGACGCGCTCAAGGCCCGTTCCGAGGCGCGCGCCGAGCGTCGTGCCTCGAAGGAGGAGGCTGCCGAGGAGGCTCGCCTCGCCGCGGAGACTGCGGCAGCAGAGGCCGCCACGCCGGTCGTCGCGTCGCCGACGCCCGCCCCGCTCCGCGAGGCGCGTGCTCCGCGCCGTGCCGAGCTCACCTCGGTCCCGGCCGAGCAGCTCGACGGCCGCCAGCTCCGTCGTCCCGGCTCGGTCGACCTGGTCGAGGAGAAGGCGTCGTGGGGTGACCGGGTGCGCCCGCTCGCGCGGCTGCGCGAGACGGTCGAGCCGCTGGTCATCGACGACTTCGCGGTCCAGCCGGCCGCCGACCCGGTGATCGGTCCCGACCTCAAGGCTGCCCGCACCCGCATCGGCCTCTCCGTCGAGCAGCTCGCCGAGCGCACCCGGATCCGTCCGCACGTCATCGAGTCCATCGAGGTCGACGACTTCGTGCCCTGTGGTGGCGACTTCTACGCCCGAGGCCACCTCCGCACCCTCGCCCGCGTGCTCGGTCTCGACCCCGCGCCGCTGCTCGCGACCTACGACGAGCGGTACGCCGACGCCGAGATCAACCCGCGTCGTGTCTTCGAGGCGGAGCTGGCCTCCGGCGCCACCGGCGGGATGCGGTCGATGCGCGGCGGTCCCAACTGGTCGGTCCTCGTCGCGGCGGTCATGGCGGTCGTGCTCGCCTGGTCGATCGCGCGGCTGGTCATGGACGACCCGGCCGAGGTGCGTACGCCGACGGCTCCGTCGATCGTGGCCGGGCCGGACGGTTCCGGTGTGCCCAACTACATCGGCGCGCAGCCCGTGAAGCTCCACCTCGAGGGGCTCGAGGACGGGGCGCGGGTCGTGGTGAAGGACGACGACGGCGTGGCGTTCCGCGGCTCGATCGCGGCGCTCGGCAGCCAGGAGCTGACGGTCATGCCGCCGTTCACCGTGTCGGTCAAGGACCAGGGCGCCGTCCAGGTGACGGTCGACGGCAAGGACAAGGGCGTCCTCGACGGTGCGACCGACGAGACGAGCAGGACGTTCAAGCCGAAGCAGTGAGCGCGGCATGACTCGGAGGCGGTGGGACCACGGTCCTGCCGCCTCCGGCGTTTCTCGGTCCTGCCGTGTCGGATCGCGCCCTCGGGGTACGTCTCGGACAGAACCCGGCCCGGCCGGGACGATGCCGACAACGGAGGGACTGCCGTGCACACACCGAAGCTGACCGACGTCACCGCACCCGCACTCGAGAAGGTGGGGCCGGTGCTGGACCGCGTGACCGACCACGTCCCGCACCACCGGCCGCAGGGCCTGGCGGACCACCTGCCGCAGGGCCTGCCGCACGGCCTGGTGGACCACCTGCCGGATGCCGTTCGCGACCACCTGCCGGGGGCGGGGCGCTGCAGCCGCGTCGGGCGGGCGCGGCGTTTCGCGGCCGATCACCGTCGTGGTGTCACGACGCTCGGGCTCCTGGCACTGGTGGGCGCCGTCGTCGGCTGGTTCGTGGCACGCCGTTCGGCCGAAGCCCCCTGGGCGCCGAGCCATTCGAGCGCTCCGGACGCGACGTCGCCCACCTCGGGGTACGCGAAGCGCGAGGAGGCGGCGACCGGGGCCGCCGGCTCGGCGGGCGGTGCTGCCGACCGCGGAGCCGATGACGGTTTCGGTGGCGCGGCCGTGGGCGGGACCGCGCAGACCAGTGAAGGCCCGTACGGTGCCGGCTCCGCCGCGCCGCTCGAGGACGGGACGTCCCCGGGAGCGGCCTACACGATCAAGGGCGACAGCACCGCCAAGGTGTTCCACACCCGCGACTCCTCGGCGTACGACGAGACACGTGCGGACGTCTGGTTCGCTGACGCCGATGCGGCCCGCGCGGCGGGCTTCGAGGCCTGGACCGACGAGTAGGGAGGGGCACGGCCCGCGTGGGATACTCGCCGGGCCATGACGAAGACTGCTGCCCCCACCTCCGACGACGGCCTGCTCTCGGTTGCGATGGTCACCCTCGGGTGCGCCCGCAACGAGGTCGACTCCGAGGAGCTCGCCGGACGACTCCAGGCGGGCGGATTCCGTCTCGTCGCGGACCCCGAGGACGCCGACACGGTGGTGGTCAACACGTGTGGCTTCGTCGAGGCCGCCAAGAAGGACTCGGTCGACACCCTCCTCGAGGCCGCCGACCTCAAGGCTGCGGGCAAGACCCAGGCCGTCGTGGCGGTCGGCTGCATGGCCGAGCGCTACGGCAAGGACCTGGCCGACAGCCTCCCCGAGGCCGACGCCGTCCTGGGCTTCGACGACTACCCCGACATCGCCGCCCGGCTGAAGGGGATCCTCGCCGGCGAGCAGCACCACGCGCACACACCGCAGGACCGCCGCAAGCTGCTGCCGGTGGCGCCGACGTCGCGTGACGCGTCCGGGATCGTCGTTCCCGGTGTCTCTGCGGGCTCTGGCGACCTGGGCATGCCGTTCCGGGCCCGGCTCGACTCCGGGCCGATGGCGCCGCTCAAGCTCGCGTCGGGCTGCGACCGCCGCTGCACGTTCTGCGCGATCCCGGCGTTCCGTGGCTCGTTCGTCAGCCGGCGTCCCAGCGACGTCCTCAACGAGGCACGCTGGCTCGCCGAGCAGGGCACGCGCGAGGTCTTCCTCGTCAGCGAGAACAACACCTCCTACGGCAAGGACCTCGGCGACATCCGCCTCCTCGAGACCCTGCTCCCCGAGGTGGCCGCGATCGACGGCATCGACTGGGTGCGCGTCTCCTACCTGCAGCCCGCCGAGATGCGCCCGACGCTGATCGACGCGATCGCGCAGACGCCGGGAGTCGTGCCGTACTTCGATCTCTCCTTCCAGCACGCCTCGGCGACGGTGCTGCGCCGGATGAAGCGCTTCGGTGACCCGGAGAGCTTCCTCGGCCTGCTCGAGCAGGTCCGCGCGAAGTCGCCCGAGGCCGGTGTCCGCTCCAACGTCATCGTCGGTTTCCCGGGGGAGACCGAGGAGGAGTTCCAGACGCTGTGCGACTTCCTCGAGGCCGCGCGCCTCGACGTCACCGGTGTCTTCGGCTACTCCGATGAGGACGGCACCGAGGCGGAGCGCTTCGAGGGCAAGCTCGACCAGGACGAGATCGACGCCCGCGTCGCCCACCTGCAGGACCTCGTCGAGGAGCTGACCGCGCAGCGCGCGGAGGAGCGGATCGGCGAGCGGGTGCAGGTCCTCGTGGAGTCGCTGACCGATGAGGACGGCGATCCCGCGGTGATCGGCCGCGCGGCGTTCCAGGGTCCGGAGGTCGATGGCACCACACTGGTGCTCGGCGCCCCCGAGGACGTGAAGGTCGGCGACCTGCTGACCGCCGAAGTGACCGGTAGCGAGGGCGTGGACCTCGTGGCCGGTCTCGTGGACGAGGAGACCAGCCGATGACCACCGAGACCGCGGTGAAGACCAGCAACTGGAACGTGCCCAACGCGCTCACCACGCTGCGCATCGTGATGGTGCCGTTCTTCGGCTACGCCCTCCTGCACGACGGTGGCGACTCGATCGGCTGGCGGATCACGGCCTACGTGCTCTTCGCGATCGCCATGGTCACCGACAAGATCGATGGCGACCTCGCCCGCAAGCACAACCTGGTCACGGACTTCGGCAAGATCGCCGACCCCATCGCCGACAAGGCGATCACGGGCATGGCGTTCATCGGCCTCTCGATCGTCGGCTCGCGGTCCGGCGAGGCCTGGTACGTCGCCGGCGGCGAGATCTGGTGGTGGGTCACGGTCCTCGTCCTGGTGCGCGAGTGGAGCGTGACGCTGCTGCGCCTCTCGATCATGAAGGACGTCGTGATCCCGGCCGCGCAGCTCGGCAAGATCAAGACGACCGCGCAGGGCGTGGCGCTCGGCCTGCTGTCCCTGCCGCTCGTCGCGGACGACCACGCCTGGGGCACGCCGGGCAAGGCGATCTTCTACGTCGCGCAGGTGATCCTCGCGGTCGCCGTGCTCCTGACGGTCTGGTCGGGCTACGAGTTCTTCCGTGACGCCATCCGTCAGAAGCGCGCGGCGCGCGCCTGAGGCCCTCGTAGGCTCGGGTCATGGCCCCCGAGGAGATCACCGAGTCCCCGACCGTCGCGGCCCAGCTCGTCGCGACCCTGCAGGTCCGTGGCCAGACGGTCGCCACGGCGGAGTCGCTGACCGGCGGGCTCGTCGCCGGAGCGATCACGGCGGCGGCCGGTGCCTCTGCGGTGTACGTCGGCGGCGTGGTCACCTACGCGACCCACGCGAAGGAGGAGCTGCTCGCGGTGCCTCCGGAGGTGATCGCCGGCCCGGGCGTGGTGTCGGCAGCCTGCGCCGAGGCAATGGCCGGCGGTGTGCGCCGGCTGCTCGGTACGACGTTCGGCGTCGCGACGACCGGCGTCGCCGGCCCGGACGAGCAGGAGGGCAAGCCGGTGGGCACCGTCTTCGTCGGCCTGGCCGGTCCGGCCGGTGTCACGTCGTACGCACTGCACCTGGAGGGTGACCGGGTCCGGATCCGCGAGGCGACGGTCGAGGCGGCGCTCGCGCTACTCCTCGAACATGTGCCGCGGGAAGAACCACGCCTCGGGTAGCGTTGCCCCATCCCCACGATCGCGAAGGAGATCGCCATGGTGCTGTTCCGTCGAGTGCTCGGCGACGTGCTCCGTCACCAGCGCGTGCAGCGCGGCATGACGCTGCGCGAGGTCTCCGCCGGTGCCCGCGTGTCGCTGGGCTACATCTCCGAGATCGAGCGCGGCCAGAAGGAAGCCTCCTCGGAGCTGCTGGCGTCGCTGTGCAACGCGATGGACCTGACCCTGTCGCAGGTGATCCGCGAGGTCTCCGACCAGGTCGCGCTCGAGGAAGCCGCACTGGCTCCCATCCCGCTGCCCGTCCGTGTCGACGCCACCGCCGCGTCGTCTGCTGCCTGACGGTCCTTCCGCGCCGAGACGAGGCGGGTGCCGCGCCGAGACGAGGCGTGTGCCGCGTCGAGACGAGGCGTGTGCCGCGTCGAGACGAGGCGTGTGCCGGGTGATCAGAGGGGCAGCACCTTGGTGCTCCTGAACGAGCGCTCCGTGCCGTCGACCGGGTCGGTGAACGCGAGCTCGCTCGCGAGCAGCTGGAGCGGCGTGCTGAAGTCGTCGACGCTGACGCCGGTGGCGACCGGGTAGAGGGGATCTCCCTCGATCGGGATGCCCAGTCCGTGCAGGTGCATCCGGAGCTGGTGCGTGCGCCCCGTCAGCGGTGTGAGCCGGTAGATCGCGCGGTCACCGTCGAGGCGGGCCTCGAGCTCCACGAGCGTCTCCGCGTTGACGGGCGCGTTCGGCACCACCTCGCCCTGCCACTGACCCCGTGGCTTCTGGAGGTGGTTGCGCACCCAGGTCGGCTGCTCGCGCGCGGGGTCGTACGGCGCGACGGCGCGGTAGACCTTCCTCGCCGTGCCGTCCTCGAAGACGCCCTGGTAGGCGCCGCGCCACTGCTTCGCGGCCGTCAGCATGAGCACTCCGGAGGTGACCCTGTCGAGGCGGTGGGCAGGGGAGAGCTCGGGAAGACCGAGCTCCTCCCGGGCGCGGACGACGACGCTCTGGACGACGTGGCTGCCGCGCGGGATCGTCGAGAGGAAGGCAGGCTTGTCCACGACGACGATCCGCTCATCGCGGTGCAGGAGGGTCAGCTCGCCGGGTACCACCGGCTCCTCGCGCAGGTCCCGGTGGAACCACATGAACGTGTGCGGCCGGTAGGGATCGTCCGCGCGCACGGGAGCGCCGTCCTGCCAGACGAAGCGTCCCGCCGCGAGGAAGGCGTCGACGTCGACGCTCGGCTGCTGTCCGTCGCCGAGCGGAACGGCGAGCTCCGCCAGCGCGTGCACGCCCGTGGCCTCGAGGTTGCGAGGCGGCAGGCGGTGCCGGAGCCAGTCGCGCATCGTGCCCTCGTGCTCGGGGGCTGTGCCGGCCGCAGGCGTGCGGACCCATGCTGCGCTGAGCCCATGGCGCGGCGGCAGGGGCGACGGGGGAGGCACGCGCAGATCGTAGGTGTGGAGGTGCCCGCGGACGGCATCCGGGTGGCGGCCGCCGCCCGGGGTCACGCGTCCGGGGTGGGCCGGACCATGTAGACGCCCTTCTCCTCACGGAAGCCGAGCTCCTCGTAGAGGCCGACCGCCTCCGGAGCTGCGAAGAGGGTCAGGTGGCCTGCGGCGCGCACCGGTTGCGTGGCGAGCAGGTCGGTCAGGAGGCGGTGCGCGATGCCCTGGTCCTGCTCGCGGGGGTCGACGATGACGTCGACGACCACCACGTAGAAGCCGTCACCGACCGCGCGGGCCAGGCCGACCAGGCGACCGTCGGCGTTGCGGGCGATGGCGACCGCCAGCGACCGCTGCAAGGCCGCCTCGGCCTCCGCCGGCGGGCAGACCGGCCAGTCCACGGCGGCGCGGAGGGCGGCGTACTCGGCGGGGGTGACGGTGGGTTCCATGAGCCGTGGAGTACCCGCTCGCAGTCTGCTGATGTCGGTCTGCTGGAGGAGAGCCCCATGGATCGTGACGCATCGCCGTGGTGCTGGTGCTCTTCGTCCTCGCGCCGACGATGTGCGTGGTGACGCTGCTCGCGGTGACCCACACCGACCGGGTCGGTGCTCTGCCTGGGCACTGTGCCCCGTGGCTACGTCCTCCGCGCTGCACTCATCGGCGCCCCCGGGCACGCGAGGTCGCGGACCAGGTCACCACCCGCGTGGCAGTGACCGAGGCGTGAGGCCAGCGGCTTGCGGCCTCAGCGCTGACAGGAGGGGCACCAGTAGCGGATCCGCTCGCGACCGGGCTCGCCCTGCTCTTCCCGACGTACGACGGAGCCGCAGCGCAGGCACGTGCGCTGGCCGTAGACCCAGTGCGACCGACCGCGCCGGGTGTCACCGGTGGTGACCATGCCGGAGCGCTCCCGGTTGACCAGCAGCAGCTGGTGTGCGCGGGAGACCAGGCGCTCGAGACGCTCGACCTCGCCCACGGGCGTCGTGGGCAGGCGGCCGGTGAGGAAGCAGAGCTCGGCGGCATAGACGTTGCCGATGCCGGCGAGGTTGCGCTGGTCGAGGAGGGCCTCGGCGAGCGGCCGGTCGGGGTCGCCGACCAGGTTGTGGGCCGCGCGGGCGGCGTCCCAGTCGGGGCCGAGCAGGTCGGGGCCGAGGTGGCCGACGGCGTCCGACTCGGCAGCGCGGGGGAGCAGCTCCACGATGCCCAGGGAGAAGCCGACTGCCTCCACGTCGTCGGTGCGCAGCACGACACGTGCCGTGTGCGCCGGCTTGCGCCAGCGCTCTCCCGCGCGGCCGACCGCCCAGGATCCCTCCATCTTGAGGTGGGTGTGCAAGGTGACGTCCGGACCGATCCGGGTGAGCAGGTGCTTGCCGCGGGCCACCGTCTCGACGACGGTGCGACCGCTGAGGTCGGCGGTCGCATGGGCCGGGACGCGGAAGTCGGTGGACGTGAGCACGCGTCCGGACAGGGCCCGGTCGAGAGACCGGGCTGCACGCCACACCGCGTCGCCCTCAGGCACGGATCCGCAGCCCCCTGGGAGTGGCGACGAAGCCCGCCGCAGTGAGTGCCTCGCGCAGCGGTGTCGACCCGCTGCCGAGCAGCTGCTCGCCGTCCGCACGCTCGACGGTGAGCCGTCCGAGCTGGCCACGACGCACGGCATCGGCCAGAGCGGCGCTTGCCGGGACGAGGAGCTCGTGGTCGTCGGTGAAGGTGAGCAGCGTGCGCCCGCCGCGCTCCACGTAGAGCACCAGGGCACCGTCGACCAGAACGGCGAGGGCGCCTGCCTTGCGCCCGGGGCGGTGTCCGGACCCACCCTCGGCCGTCGGGTCGACGACAGAGCGCTCGGGCCAGGGCAGCGCGGCCCCGTAGGGGTTCGCGGGATCGGTCGCTGCCAGGGCGATCGCCACCGGCTCGTCACCCGGATCGGAGAAGGTGCGCAGCCGGTCGACCGCGCCCGACGAGCCGAACTGCGCTGCGCCCAGGCCGGCCACGAAGTAGCCGCGTCGGCACCGTCCGGACTCCTCGAACTGGCTCAGCACCTTGTACGCCGCGGCGAACCCGCCCGGGGACCGCTCGGCCTGCACTGCTCCGCGGGTGACCACCCCGTGGCGCTCGAGCAGCCCTTCGGCGAGCGCGTGTGCGCGGCGGGTGGGATCGAGGTCGACGGCCGGCAGCGCGCTCCAGCGGCCGGCCGTCTGCGGCGGCCCCCCGCGGCTGGGCATCGCGGGCCGTCGGGACGCCGTGCGTGCCCGGGGCGCGGGGCGACGGGTGCGGTGGGTCGTCGAGCCGCCCCCGATCAGCGCTCGCAGCGGCGCCAGGGTGTCGTTGCCGATCCGGCCCGCCCACACCAGCTCCCACAGCACGGTCGCGAGGGCCTGGTCGTCGGTCGAACCGACGGTGTCGGCGAGCTGGCGGAAGAACCACGCACCTCCTGGTGCGAGTGCGTCGAGAACCGCCTGGTGGAGCTCGGAGTGCTCGAAGGGCACGGGGGCGGGCAGCGTCAGGTCGCACTGGTCGGCGAGGTGCAGCGAGACCCAGCCGTCGTCCCCGGGCAGCGCACCGTGGCCGGCCCAGAGCACCTCGCCGGTCGCGGTCAGCTCGTCGAGGAACGCCGGGGAGTAGTCACGAACGCGGGCGGGCAGCACGAGCGACTCGAGCGCACTGGCCGGCACCGGACAGCCGGCGAGCTGCTCGATCGCGGCGACGACGCCGTCGACCCCACGCAGGGCTCCCTGCCTGCGGGTGACGCCCTGCCAGTGCGGGAGGAAACGACCCAGGGCCGCGGGGTCTACCGGCTCGACCTCGGCCCGCAGCCGTGCCAGCGACCGCCTCCGCAGACGGCGGAGGACCTCGGCATCGCACCACTCCGACCCGGCTCCGGCGGGCCGGAACTCACCCTCCAGCACGCGCCCCTCGCCGGCGAGCCGCGTGAGTGTGTGCCGGACGACCGCGACGCCCAGCCCGAAGCGGGCCGCCACCTCGTCGGCGGTGAAGGGCCCGTGCGTGCGTGCGTAGCGGCCGACGAGGTCGCCGAGCGGGTCTGTCACGGGCTCGGTGAAGACCGAGGGAGTGCCCGGCGGCACGGGCACTCCGAGGCCGTCGCGGAGGCGCGCGACGTCCTCGATGGCGACCCAGTGCTCCGTACCGGCGATACGTAGCACGGCGGCCCGTCGAGCAGCGGCGAGCGTGGCCAGGTCGGCCTGTGCGTCCACGCCCCGGTAGCGGGCCCCGACCTCTGCAGCCGAGAGGGGGCCGAGCAGCCGCAGCAGGTCGGCCACGCCCTCGGCATCGCGCGCCCTGCGGTCCTCGACGAGGCGCTGCAGCTCCGCCTCGGTCTCGGCGAGCACGACCGGGTCAAGCAGCTCGCGGAGCTCGGCACGCCCCAGGAGCTCGGCCAGCAGCCCCTGGTCGAGCTGGAGGGCGGCGGCCCGGCGTTCGGCGATGGGGGAGTCGCCCTCGTAGACGAACTGCGCGACGTAGCCGAAGAGCAGCGAGCGGGCGTAGGGGGACGGCATCGGGGTGTCGACGTCGACGACCTGCACCTCGCGCCGGTCGATCCGGGTCAGCAGGCCCACGAGGCCAGGCAGGTCGTAGACGTCCTGAAGCACCTCCCTGACCGCCTCCAGCACGATCGGGAACGACGGGTACTTCGCCGCGACCTCGAGCAGCTGCGCAGAGCGTTGGCGCTGCTGCCAGAGCGGCGACCTCTTGCCCGGGTCGCGGCGGGGGAGCAGGAGGGCCCGCGCGGCGCACTCGCGGAAGCGGGAGGCGAAGAGTGCCGAACCGCCGACCTCGGCGGTCACGATCTCCTCGATCTCGCCCGGCTCGAAGACGACGATGTCGCCACCCGGCGGCTCCGCCGAGGTGTCCGGGACCCGCAGCACGATGCCGTCGTCGGAGGCCACCGCGGAGGCCTCCACGCCGTAGCGCTCGCGCAGCCGCGCGTTGATGGCCAGGGCCCAGGGGGCGTGGACGGGCGTGCCGTAGGGCGAGTGGACGACCAGGCGCCAGTCGCCGAGCTCGTCACGACACCTCTCCACGACGATCGACCGGTCACTGGGCACGATGCGCGTGGCGTCGGCCTGCTCGGCGACGTACCCGGCGAGGTTGGCTGCCGCCCACTCGTCGAGCCCGGCCTCCTTCGCGCGCGCGACGGCCAGTTCCTGTGGAAGCGCGGCGAGCTCCCGGCCGAGTGCGCCGACCGCCTCGCCCAGCTCCGCGGGGCGCCCGAGAGTGTCCCCCTTCCAGAACGGGAGGCGGCCGGGCACGCCGGGTGCCGGCGTCACGAGCACCCGGTCGTGGGTGATGTCCTCGATGCGCCAGCTGGTCGCACCGAGGGCGAAGACGTCACCGACGCGCGACTCGTAGACCATCTCCTCGTCGAGCTCGCCGACGCGCTTGCCGCCCCCGCTCCCGGCCTCCGAGCCGACCAGGAAGACGCCGAACAGTCCTCGATCGGGGATGGTGCCGCCGCTGGTCACCGCGAGCCGCTGCGCACCGGGGCGACCGGTGACCTGGCCGGTCACGCGGTCCCACACGACGCGCGGACGCAGCTCGGCGAACTCGTCGGAGGGGTAGCGCCCCGCGAGCAGGTCGAGGGTGGTGTCGAACGCCGCTCGCGGGAGGTGTGCGTAGGGCGCCGACCGCCGCGCCAGCTCGTAGAGCTCGTCGACGTGCCACGCATCGAGCGCGGTCATCGCGACCACCTGCTGGGCCAGGACGTCGAGCGGGTTGGAGGGGACGCGCAGCGACTCGATGGCGCCGGCACGCATCCGTTCGACGGCGACCGCCGTCTGGGCGAGGTCACCACGGTGCTTGGGGTAGAGGACTCCGCGCGAGACCTCGCCGACCTGGTGGCCGGCCCGGCCGACGCGCTGGAGGGCGGACGCCACCGAGGGCGGCGACTCGATCTGCACGACCAGGTCGACGTCGCCCATGTCGATGCCGAGCTCGAGGGAGGAGGTGGCCACGACGCAGGGGAGGCGGCCGCGCTTGAGGTCGTCCTCGATGAGCGCGCGCTGCTCCTTCGACACCGAGCCGTGGTGGGCCTTGGCGATGACGGTCTCCGGGGCGTACGACGTGCCGGACTGGGCGATCACCGCGGCGGGGGACGCGACCGCACGGTCGACGGCGAGCCCTGACCGCTCGGTGGCGATCTCGTTGAAACGGGCGGTCAGCCGCTCGGCGAGGCGGCGGGAGTTGGCGAAGACGATCGTCGAGCGATGCTGCTCGATGAGGTCGACGACGCTCTCCTCGACATGGGGCCACAGGGAGCCGGACCGGGCCGGGTCCTCGCTCTCCTCGTCGTAGTCGCCGGGGCTGGTCATGTCCTCGACCGGGACGACGACCCGGAGGTCCCACTCCTTCGTCGAGGGCGGCGCCACGATCTCGACGGGAGCAGCGCCGCCGAGGAAGCGGGCTACCTCCTCCAGGGGGCGCACGGTCGCGGAGAGGCCGATCCGCTGCGCCGGCCGCTCCAGCAGGGCGTCGAGCCGCTCGAGGGTCAGCGCGAGATGGGCACCGCGCTTGGTGCCGGCCACGGCGTGGACCTCGTCGACGATCACCGTCTGCACGCCCCGCAGCGCCTCGCGCGCTCCGGAGGTGAGCATGAGGAAGAGCGACTCCGGCGTCGTGATCATGATGTCCGGCGGTGCGGTCGCCAGCTTGCGCCGCTCGGCGGCAGGGGTGTCGCCGGAGCGCACGCCGACCCGTACGTCGGCGACCGGGAGGCCGAGTCGGTCGGCGGTGTGCCGGATGCCGGTCAGCGGTGCGCGCAGGTTGCGCTCGACGTCGACGGCGAGGGCCTTGAGCGGGGAGACGTACAGGACACGGCAGCGTCGCCGTGGGTCCTCCGGCGGCTCGTCGGTCAGGAGGCGGTCGACCCCGGCGAGGAACGCCGACAGCGTCTTGCCGGAGCCGGTGGGCGCGACGACGAGCGCGTGGCGCCCGGCCGCGATCGCGGCCCACGCCCCCACCTGTGCAGGCGTGGGCGCAGCGAAGGCGGCGCGGAACCACGTCCGCGTCGCCTCACCGAAACGCTCCAGGGGATCAGCCACGGAACCATCCTCGCCGACGCCACCGACAACGTCAGGCGAGGAGCTCCTCGAGGGCGTGGGACTCCTCCTCGTTGGTGTCCCGGACCGAGGCTGCAAGGTCCCGGGCGTCGGCGTTGGCGCCATGCGTGGCCTCGGCGGCCGCGATGCGGCCGCTGTCGCGGAGCTCGTCGAGGAAGGTCGCGATCCAGCGCTCCTGGAAGTCGGCGTCGGAGGCCTTCTCGACCTCCGGGAAGGCGTGCACCCCCGCGTGACCGGCGGCGTGGTCCCGGACCGTGCTCGGCACGTCCTTGCCCCAGTCGGTCAGCCAGGTCGTGGTGGTGTCGACCTCGGCGGCCCGGGCCTCGCGGGCCCGGTCGAGGAATGCCGTGAGCTCCGGGTCCAGCCGGCGTCCGACGGTGAGGTCGATCAGGGCGAACTCCTCGGCGCGCTGCCGGAGCAGGTCGCGAGCGAACGCGGCGTCGGCGGCGTTGAAGACCGCGCCGTTGGGGGCGGTCTCCACCGGGGCGGGAGCGGCAGCCGGCCGGCCACCACACGCGGTGAGGCCCGCGAGGGCGGCGAGCGCGGCGAGGAACGACGCGGCGGCGGGGCGGCGTACGACGGAGGGGCGCATGGCAGGGATGCTGTCATGTCTGGCAGGAACTCAGACGACGTGGAGGGTGCCGGCTGGTTCAATGTGGCGCATGTCGACGCTGCAGCCGATCCCCGACGACAAGGACTGGACCTGGGTCCTGAGTCGCCCGTGCCCCGAGTGCGGCTTCGCCGCCGACACCCTCGAGGCGACCGAGTTCGGCGAGATGGTGCGGATCAACGCCGAGCGCTGGGTGCAGGTCCTCGAGCGCCGCGACGCCGTCGAGAGGCCCGCAGAGCGCACGTGGTCGCCGCTGGAGTACGCCTGCCACGTGCGCGACGTGCACCGGATCTTCGCCGAGCGGCTCGTGCTCATGCTCGAGACGGACAACCCGCGCTTCCCGAACTGGGACCAGGACGCCACCGCGGTCGAGGAGCGCTACGCCGAGCAGGACCCCGCCGTCGTCGCCGCCGAGCTCGTCGAGGCAGCCGCCCACGTCGCCTCGATCTACGACGGCGTCCACGGTGACCAGTGGTCACGTCCGGGCACGCGCAGCAACGGCTCGGTGTTCACGGTCGACACGATCGGGCGCTACCACCTGCACGACGACGTCCACCACCTCGACGACGTGCACGGCTGATGCGGCACAGCGAGTTCTGGGAGCGGATGACGGCGGCGCTGCGCGACGAGGGCTATGCCCGCTACTGGGCCGGCAGCACCGTCATCGGCAGCCTGGAGGGACGCACGGTCGACGAAGCGCTCGCGGCCGGTGAGAGCCCCAAGGCCGTCTGGCGGGCCGTGCACGCCGTGCTCGACCTGCCCGAGCGCGACCGGTGAGCCTCCCGAGCAGCGCGCGATGAGTCTCGCCTCGGAGAGGGTGGACACGGTCGCCCTGCAGCGGCGCACGGTCCGCAGCCTGGTGGCCACGCAGGCCGTAGGCGCGCTCGGCATCACGATCGCGCTGGCGACCGCCTCCCTGCTCGCGCGTGACCTCAGCGGCTCTGACAGCCTCGCCGGCCTGGCCCAGACCAGCCAGGTGCTCGGTGCCGCGGTGGCGTCGTGGACCCTGGCGTCGGTCATGGCCACGCGGGGTCGCCGGGTGGGTCTGCTGGCGGGCATCTGCTTCGCCACCGTCGGTTCCCTGCTCTGTGTCGTCGCAGGTGCGGTGGGCTCGATGCCCCTGCTGCTGCTCGGCACGTTCCTCGTGGGGTCGATGACCGCTGCGAACTCGTCGGCACGGTATGCGGCGACCGACCTCGCCGACCCGGAGACCCGCGCGCGGGACCTCTCGCTGGTCGTCTGGGCGACCACGGTGGGCGCCGTCCTGGGGCCGAACCTCGCGGAGCCGTCGGCTGCTTTGGCGGACCGGCTCGGTCTGCCGCCGCTGACCGGCCCGTTCCTCGTCGGGGCCGTCGGCATGGCGGTGGCAGCGGTGGTCGTCGCCGTGCGGCTGCGCCCGGACCCCCTCGTCGTCGCCAGGCAGGTCGCGGGCGAGAGCGTGCCTCGGCGTCCCGGACCCGGCGGCGTCATGGTCGGAGCGCTGGCGGTCATGCGCGACGAGCCCCTCGTCGCGTGCGCGATGGCAGCCGTGGCAGCGGCCCACGCCGTCATGGTGGGCGTCATGGTGATGACGCCTCTGCACATGCAGCACGGGGGCGCGCACCTGCACGTGATCGGCCTCGTGATCAGCGTGCACGTCCTGGGCATGTTCGCCTTCGCGCCGGTCGTCGGATGGCTCACCGACCGGATGGGCCGTCCACGGATGATCGTGCTGGGCGGTGCGGTGCTCCTCGTCGCGGTCACCCTGGCGGGGCTCTCGCCCCAGGGCAGCTCGTGGCAGGTCTTCGCGGGTCTCTTCGTGCTCGGCATCGGGTGGTCGTTCGTGACCATCGCCGGGTCCACCCTGCTGACCGACCGGACGCCGCTGGCCGCCCGCACCGACGTGCAGGGCGCGTCCGACCTGGTCATGGGCCTCTCCGCCGGTGTCGCCGGGGGACTCTCCGGAGTGGTCGTCGGCGCCTTGGGCTACGGCTGGCTCAACGCGCTCGCCGCAGCGCTGGGGGCGGTGGTACTCGGCGTGGGCGTGGTCGCCGGCCGGTCCGGCTCGCGCCCGTGACGGTGGCCCTCCCCGGAGCGTCCGTGGAGGGCCCCGAGCCGGGTTGCGCTCAGTAGCGGATGCGCGCCGCGTGGGCGAGCCACGCCGAGAACGGGGCCTCGTGGCCCACGACCTCCAGCCGCTCCACGGGGGTGGGCCAGGTGCTCCTCGGCTGGTCGAGCAGCTCGTAGAAGACCCGGTCGTCGAACCCGGCGCCGGCGGCGTCGGTCCGGTCCGCGGCGTACACGACGCGGTCGAGGCGGGCCCAGAGGCTGGCGGTGAGGCAGAGCGGGCACGGCTCGCAGGAGCTGTACAGGGTCAGGCCGGTCAGGACGTGGGTCGCGAGCACGGCGCACGCGCTGCGGATCGCGACCACCTCGGCGTGCGCCGTGGGGTCGTGGTCCCGCGTCACCCGGTTCTGGCCCCTCGCGACCTCGACGTCGTCACGGACCAGGACGGCGCCGAACGGCCCGCCGCCGTCGGCGACGTTGGCGGTCGCCAGCTCCACCGCTCGCTCGAGCCAGTGCTGGTCCCTGCCTGTCGTCGCCATGGGCCGATCGTGGCACACGGCTCCACGTCGCCGGCGGTCCTCCGGATCAGGCGGAGGCGGCGGCCTTCCCAGCCCGGGCCCGGCGGTCTGCAGAGCGCTTCCTCGCGCTGTACACCAGCTCGGAGGGCGCCCACGCCGCCCCGGCGGCGGCCACCCGCGACCGGAGGCGCGGCACGCCGTAGGTCGACGTGAGCTCGCGACCGAGCGGGCGGGCCACACCGCGCAGGCCCTTGCCGGAGTGGTTCTCGCCGGTGTCGACCTGGTAGACCGCGCCGCGGAACGGCATCGGGTCCAGCTTGTTGCCGTGCTTGGAGAGCCAGATGCGCTTGTTGCGGTGGGCGCCGAGCAGGGCGCCCAGCCGCTCGCCGTACGCCTCGGCGACCTCGTCCTGGGTCGCGGTGAGGGGGAGGTCCTGCGGCACGTCGTAGGCCCGCCAGGCGACGACGTGGCTGGTGCCGCAGACGCCGAAGAACCGCTTCTGCACCTGGTAGGCCTGGCGCGCCCGCGAGTAGATGTAGCCCTCCTCGACGAGCCATCCGTTCGCATCCGGGTCGGAGGACGACAGCGCCGCGATGTCGTGGTGCACGTAGTCGTCCGCGTCGAAGATCATGACGTGGTCAGGGCGGTGCTCACGGGCTGCGGCGAGGCCGATCCCGATCTTCGTGCCCTTGTCGCGCACGAACGGGCCGAGCTCGAACTGGGGACCTGCCACGTCGACCGGTGGGGCGAAGTCGACCGGGACGAAGAAGGTCCGGTCGGGCAGCGTGAAGGCCGGTGCCCGGTTGCCGACGACGTACACGACGTAGTCGTCGGAGGTCTGCGCGGTGACCGAGCCGAGGGTCTCCTGGAGCAGCTGCTCCACGCGTCCGTAGTCGGCCGAGTTGTGCGGGTGACGAAGGGAGGTGACGAAGGCCAGCATCAGTTCTCCGGTCGGTTCAGGATGGTGCGCGCGAGGTCGATGGCTTCGGTTCGGTCGTGCGCGTACGCCGCGGTGCTGAACCGGTGGGTGTAGTCGTCGAAGACCGCTCCGAGCTTGCGGTAGCTGTTGTCGAGCATCACGTGGTCGATCCCCATCAGGACGGCGAGGACGTGTGCGTGCAGCCGGTCGACGACGACCACGCGGCGTCCGGCGTAGAGGCGGACGCCGCTGCGGACGTTGGCGCGGTTGATCCAGCCGAAGCTCGCCCGCAGCAGCACCTGGAAGAGGTGCCAGCGCCTGAGCGCCGGCCAGCGCCTCGCGATCCGCGGCACGGCGCGGGCCAGGCGCCAGCCGAGCGTGTCCAGCTCGGGGCTCGTCCAGTCGCGGACGTCGGCGGCCACCCCCAGGTCGCTCGCCAGGTCGGCCGTCCCGAGTCCGGAGGCGCCCTCGTGGTCGGTGCGGGCCACGACGAGAGCGGGTGCCCCGCCGTGCTGCTTCCGCGACGGGCGCGGGTCCCAGCCCAGGGCCATGTCCCAGCAGTAGCGCCGCGGGACGTCCGGCAGCCAGGCAGCGGCTCGCTCCTCCGTCTCCCGGTCGCGCACGAGCAGCGTGAAGTCCGGGTGCGCGCCGAGGATGCGGTTCGCGTTGGCGGCGTACTTCTCCTCCGAGAACCAGACCGACTGCGGCAGCTGCACGATCTTCCGGTCGCGGAAGTCGCGCGCGACCTGCTCGCGGTGCTTCTGGTGGCCGCGCCAGAGGTCGCCCACGTTGCCTCCGCCGTGGAGGAGGATCACTCCGTCGGCCGGAAGGGTTCGGCGGAGCACGTCGGTGTCGTAGGACTGCAGGTCGGCGACGTAGACGACCTTCAGGCCGAGCCGCCGGAAGTAGGCGACCTCGCCGGCCCAGATCATCGAGTCGCCGACGTTGCGCTGGTTGGGCGCGTCGAGCAGCGCCACCGTCGCGCCGCGCCCGATGACGTCGACCAGCACGTCGAGGGTCCGGGACCGCAGCTCTTCCAGGGTGGACCTGTCTCGTTCACGCACGGCTGGAGCCTAGACGGACGCCGGGCTGTCGGCTCGCCGCGGGGGACTGCCGGCGAGTACGGCGTGTTGCGGCGCGCTTCGAACAGGTGTTCGGCTAGCGTGTGCTCACCGGGTACGACGCACGGACGATGTTCTCCACAGGTGACGACCGGGCTGATCAGGCTCTGTCGGTGGTTCGTCCTAACGTCGCCGATGTACTCGGCTGGTGACTACGCGACAGGATGAAGAAGATGGCTGGAGACCGCGACAAGGCGCTCGACGCAGCGCTTGCAAACATTGAGAAGCAGTTCGGCAAGGGCTCGATCATGCGCCTGGGCGACGAGACCCGTGCTCCGCTCGAGGTGATCCCGACCGGCGCGATCGCGCTCGACGTGGCGCTCGGCATCGGTGGCCTCCCGCGTGGTCGAGTCGTGGAGATCTACGGCCCGGAGTCCTCGGGTAAGACGACGGTCGCGCTGCACGCGGTGGCCAACGCCCAGCGCAACGGTGGCCTGGTCGCCTTCATCGACGCCGAGCACGCGCTCGACCCGGAGTACGCGAAGAACCTCGGCGTCGACACCGACGCACTGCTGGTCTCGCAGCCCGACTCCGGCGAGCAGGCGCTCGAGATCGCGGACATGCTGATCCGCTCCGGCGCGCTGTCGCTCATCGTCATCGACTCCGTGGCGGCGCTCGTGCCCCGCGCGGAGATCGAGGGCGAGATGGGTGACAGCCACGTCGGTCTCCAGGCCCGCCTCATGTCGCAGGCGCTCCGCAAGATGACCGGTGCGCTCAACCAGTCCGGCACGACCGCGATCTTCATCAACCAGCTGCGCGAGAAGATCGGCGTCATGTTCGGCTCGCCCGAGACCACGACCGGTGGTCGCGCGCTGAAGTTCTACTCGTCGGTCCGCCTCGACGTGCGCCGCATCGAGACGCTCAAGGACGGCACCGACATGGTCGGCAACCGCACCCGCGTCAAGGTCGTGAAGAACAAGGTTGCCCCGCCGTTCAAGCAGGCCGAGTTCGACATCATGTACGGCAAGGGCATCTCGCGTGAGGGTGGCCTGATCGACGTCGGCGTCGACGCGGGCCTCGTCCGCAAGGCCGGCGCTTGGTACACCTACGAGGGTGACCAGCTCGGCCAGGGCAAGGAGAACGCGCGCAACTTCCTGCGCGACAACCCCGACCTGGCCAACGAGCTGGAGAAGAAGATCCTCGAGAAGCTCGGTGTCGGCCCGACCATCGACGCTCCCGCTGAGGAGCCGACCAACGTCGACTTCTGATGTCTGACCCCACTGCAGCCGCTCCGGCGTGGCACGGCGACGTGCACGCCGGGGTGGCCGCGTGGCTCGGTGAAGCAGGTCCGCCGCCGGACTTCGCCTCCGCCGCGGACGCGATGCCGCCTGAGGACCTCGAGGCCCTGGGGCCCGAGGCCGACCACGAGGCGGTGGCCCGCAAGATCCTGCTCGACCAGCTCACGGGCCAGGCGCGCTCACGGGCGGAGCTGCAGAAGAAGCTCGATGCCAAGGACGTGCCGAAGGCGATCGCGACCCGGCTGCTGGACCGTTTCGAGGAAGTCGGACTCGTCGACGACGCGGCCTTCGCCCGCCAGTGGATCGCCTCGCGCCAGCCCGGCAAGGGGCTGGCCTCGCGTGCCCTCGCCCAGGAGCTGCGCCGCAAGGGCATCGACGACGAGGTGGCGCGCGAGGCGCTCGACGAGATCGACCCCGAGGACGAGCGTGAGGTGGCCCGCAGGCTGGTGCAGCGCAAGCTCCGCTCCATGCGTGGCCTCGCTCCCGAGGTGGCCACCCGCCGCCTGGTCGGGATGCTGGCGCGCAAGGGCCACGGTCCCGGGGTCGCCTTCGCGGTCGTGCGCGAGGAGCTCGGTGCGCTCGCCGACGACGACGTCGAGCCCCCCGACTGACGCCGAGACGGGGCTTGTGCCGCGCCGAGACGGGGCTTGTGCCGTGCCCTCTATGGTTCTGCCATGACGTCCTTCGTGAGCGCACTTCGGCTCCCCGTCGGTCCGGTCGACCTGACGGCGATCGACCCGGCCGGCACCCCGGCGTACGACGGGGGGAAGGAGGAGGCCGAAGCGGCGCTGGAGGGCCTCGGTCCCGAGCTCGCCGAGCTGCAGGAGCGGCTCTACGCCAACAGGGCCGGAGGCCGCAGCGTGCTGCTGGTGCTCCAGGGGATGGACACCTCCGGCAAGGGCGGCATCCTCGAGCACACCGTCGGCCTGGTCAGCCCGGCCGGTGTGAAGGTGACCAGCTTCAAGGCTCCGACCGAGGAGGAGCGGGCCCACGACTTCCTGTGGCGGATCGAGAAGGCGCTGGCTCCCGCAGGCATCATCGGTGTCTTCGACCGCTCGCAGTATGAGGACGTCCTCATCGGTCGGGTCCGCGACCTGGCGCCCGCCGACGAGATCGAGCGTCGCTACGGTGCGATCAACGACTTCGAGAAGCGGATCGCCGACGGCGGCACGACGATCGTCAAGTGCATGCTCCACATCTCGGCGGCGGAGCAGAAGGAGCGGCTGCTCGCACGTCTCGACGACCCGGCGAAGCATTGGAAGTTCAACCCGGGCGACATCGACGAGCGTGCCCGGTGGGCGTCTTACCGCGAGGCCTACGAGATCGCGCTCGAGCGGACCAACACCGACGCTGCACCGTGGTACGTGGTGCCCAGCGACCACAAGTGGTACCGCAACCTGGCCATCGGCCATCTGCTGCTCGAGGCACTGCGCGGTCTCGACCTGACGTGGCCGCCTGCAGACTTCGACGTCGAGCACGAGAAGCAGCGCCTGCGTGACGAGGTGCCGGTCCAGTGATGCAGACGGTCTCCGTCACCCGCTACATCGCCCCGCTGCGCGAGGGTGGTTCGCTTCCCGGCCTGGTCGAGGCTGATGACCTCGGCACCTACGTGTGCAAGTTCCGCGGCGCGGGGCAGGGGCTCCGGGTGCTCGTCGCCGAGACGATCGCGAGCGGCCTGGCGACCCGGCTGGGCCTGCAGACTCCGCGACTCGTCGCCCTCGAGCTCAGCGAGGAGCTCGCTCGGTACGAGGCGGACGAGGAGGTCCAGGACCTGCTCCGAGCGAGCGTGGGGCTCAACCTGGGCGTCGACTTCCTGCCCGGCTCGTTCGGCTTCGACGGCACCTCCGCCGTCCCCGACGGCGTTGCCGGCACGGTGCTCTGGCTCGATGCCTTCATCGCGAACGTCGACCGCTCCTGGCGCAACCCCAACCTCCTGCTCTGGCACGGAGACCTCTGGGTCATCGACCACGGCGCGTCCCTCTACTTCCATCACGGCTGGGGCGGGGGAGTCGGCGATCCTGCACGCTTCGCCGCTCTGGCCTGGAACGCCGACGACCACGTGCTGCTCGAGGCGGCCAAGGCAGACGACCTGGAGGCCATCGACCGTCGCGCCCGTGGTTGCCTCGACCGCGGAGTCTTCGAGGCGATCCTCGCCGACGTACCCGACGCGTGGCTGGAACCGGTGCCCGGTGCGGAGTCTGCAGCCGCGGTGCGTGCTGCCTACGTCGACTTCCTCGATGCACGCCTTCAGGCGACGGCGTGGTGGGAGGCGGTCGCCCGATGACGGTCCGCCACCCCTACCAGTACGTCGTGCTCCGCTGCGTCCCGCGCGTGGAGCGGGAGGAGTTCGTCAACGTGGGCGTCGTCGTCTACTGCCAGGAGGAGAAGTTTCTCGCGGCGGCATGGAGCTGCGACACCGCCCGCCTGCAGGCGCTCGCGCCGACGCTGGACGTGGGCCGCGTCTGCGACGCCCTGGCGTATGTCGAGGGCA
The DNA here is from genome assembly GCF_030580915.1 of Nocardioides jiangxiensis. Classification (NCBI taxonomy): domain Bacteria; kingdom Bacillati; phylum Actinomycetota; class Actinomycetes; order Propionibacteriales; family Nocardioidaceae; genus Nocardioides; species Nocardioides jiangxiensis. The sequence continues at coordinate 232,538 of NZ_JAUQTA010000001.1, read as the reverse complement.
TCTGCGAGGGCGACCCGGCCGTGGGCGCTGCGGGTCGCGGGGACCTCGGCACCCGGTTCGGGTTCGTGAAGGCCCCGCGTAGCACCGTCCTCCAGCCGAGTCCGGTGCACGGCGGTGTCACCGCCGACCCGAAGCGCGAGCTCGAGCACTTGCTCCAGCGCTTCGTCGGTTAGCCGATACGACGAAACGGGGCTCGTGCACAGCACGAGCCCCGTTTCGATGTCGCACAAGCCCCGTCTCGGCGCGGCACGGGCCCCGTCTCGGCGAGGGAGGGTCGGTCAGACCGGTACGAGCTCGACGGCGCCGACGGCGTACCGGGCGAGGATGGTGCGGGCCAGCTCCGGGTGGGCGCCGAGCGGCTCGGAGACGGCGACGGCGCCGGCTTCGAGGGCGAGCTCGGAGGCCCGGTCGATCAGCGAGCCGGGAGCCAGGAAGAGCGATGCGACGGCGATGTGGCGCCGACCCTCGTTGCGGAACGCGCGCACGGCCTCGCCGGTGGCCGGCGGAGCGGTGGAGGCGTAGGCGGCCTTGACCGGCAGCTTGTGGTGCGCGCCCCAGACCCGGGCGAGCCTGGCCACGGCCTGGTTGGCGAGCGGGTCGGAGGAGCCGGCCGCGGCGAGGACGAGGGCGTCCAGCTCGCGACATCGGGCCGCGGACAGGGCCTCGCGGAGGCGCTGGTCGAGGACCTCGAGGAAGGACATCTCGTGACCGAGGATCGCGGTCGCGCGGATCTGCAGGCCCTCGTGGCGAGCGGCCTGCTCCGCGACGGCCGAGGGCACGTCGATCTTGGCATGGAACGCGTCCGAGAGAAGCAGCGGTACGACGACGATCTCGTCGAAACCGGCCTTCACCAGACGGTCCACCACCGTGGAGAACGACGGACGCGACAGGTCAAGGAACGCAGCCTCGATGCGCAGGTCGGGGCGCATGGCCCGGACCTCTGCCACGAGGGCGTTGATCGTCGCGGCCGACCGCGGGTCACGGGAACCGTGAGCCAGGGCAACCAGTGCAGGAGCAGCCATCGTGTGCGGCCTCCCTTCGGGATATCGGTGCGAGTCGACAACGCTGTCGATCAGACGGTCAATTCAGTTGTGAGAGTCCAGCGCGGCTCAGGTGTGGATGCCGCACTCGGTCTTGTTCTGGCCGGCCCAGCGTCCCGAGCGCGGGTCGTCACCGGGCTTGACGCGCGAGGTGCACGGCCAGCAACCGATCGAGGGGTAGTCGTCGTAGACGAGCGGGTTCACGAGCACGCCGTTGTCCTGGATGTACTGCTCGACCTGCTCGTCGGTCCACCGCGCGATGGGGGAGACCTTGACCTTCTTCTTCTTGGCGTCCCAGCCGACGACCGGAGCCGTCACGCGGTTGTGCGTCTCGGCGCGGCGCAGGCCGGTTGCCCAGGCGTCGTAGCCGTCGAGGGACGTCGCGAGCGGCTCGACCTTGCGCAGCTTGCAGCACAGGTCGGGGTCACGCTTGTAGAGGTCCGGACCGTACTCGGCGTCCTGCTCGGCGACGGTCTGGCGCGGGGTGATGGTGATCAGGTTGACCGGCATCGTGTGCTTGACCGCGTCAGCGGTGCCGATCGTCTCGGCGAAGTGGTAGCCGGTGTCGAGGAAGACCACGTCGATCCCCGGCACCACCTTGGAGGCGAGGTGCGCGAGCACGGCGTCGCCCATGGACGAGGTGATGCAGAAGCGCTCGCCGAAGGTGGCGGCGGCCCACTCGATGATGTGCTCCGCGGGGGCGAGCTCCAGCTCGGCGCCCACGTGGGAGACGATCTCGCGCAGCTCCTCCTGGGAGCGGCCCTCGATCTGCGAGCCTCGCGAGAGGCGCGCGGCGCGCGTCGTTGCGGCGGTCATGCCAGATCCTCCGGTGAAGAGACGGACCCGCTGGATCCGTCCGGTCGGATGAGGCCCAGCAGGGTGACGGTGAACGCCCGGAGGCAGCTGCGGCATTCCCACTCGCCCGTCGTGGCGGAGTGGGGACGCAGGTCCTCCTCGCCGCAGTACGGGCAGTGGTAGATCTCCGCGCGGGAGCTCATCGTCGAGGTGGTCATCAGCGCAGCAGGTCCTCGTCGGCGCGCTGCACCCAGGTCTGGAACGACTCGCCGGTCTCGCGACCCTCGAGGTAGTTGGACACGACCCGGGTGATGTAGTCGTCCAGGCCGGCCGAGGTGACCTTGTGGGCGCGCAGCTTGCGGCCGAAGTTGGCGCCGAGCGCCAGGCCGCCGCCGAGGTGGACCTGGTAGCCCGAGACCTGCTCGCCGTTCTCGTCGAGGACGAGCTGGCCCTTGAGGCCGATGTCGGCCACCTGGGTCCGGGCGCATGCGTTGGGGCAGCCGTTGAGGTTGACCGAGATCGGGGTGTCGAGCTCGGGGAAGCGCTTCTCGAGCTCCTCGATGAGCGCAGCAGCCCTGTCCTTGGTCTCGACGATCGCGAGCTTGCAGAACTCGATGCCGGTGCAGGCCATCGTGCGACGGCGCCAGTTGGACGGCGTGGCCGTGAGGCCGATCTTCTCGAGGGCGGCGACGAACGCCTCGGTGTCGTCGCCGTCGACGCCGATCACGACTAGCTTCTGGTACGCCGTCAGGCGGGCGCCGGTCGCGCCGTACTGCTCGACGAGGTCGGCGAGCCCGGTCAGGACGTCACCGTTGATCCGGCCGACGACCGGGGCGGCGCCGATGAAGAACTTGCCGTCCTTCTGCTCGTGCACGCCGATGTGGTCGCCCTGGTGCTCCGGAACGGCCGGCGACTCGCAGCGGACCATCGCGCGCTTGAGGTACTTGACCTCCATGACCTCACGGAACTTGTCGACGCCCCAGTCGGCGACGAGGAACTTGAGGCGGGCGCGCGAGCGCAGGCGGCGGTAGCCGTAGTCGCGGAAGATGCCGGCGACGGCCTCCCAGACGTCCGGGACCTCCTCCAGCGGGATCCACACGCCGAGCTTCTGTGCGAGGTGCGGGTTGGTCGAGAGGCCGCCACCGACCCAGCAGTCGAAGCCGACGCCGAGCTCGGGGTGGACGGTCGCGACGAAGGCGACGTCGTTGACCTCGGGTGCCACGTCGTGCGACGGGTGCCCGGTCAATGCGGTCTTGAACTTGCGCGGGAAGTTCGAGTAGTCGGGGTTGCCGAGCGAGCGCCGCTTGATCTCGGCGAGAGCCGACGACCCGTCGATGAGCTCGTCCTTGGCGATGCCGGCGACGGGGGAGCCGAGGAAGGGGCGCGGCGAGTCACCGCAGGCCTCGATCGTGGTGAGGCCGACGGCGTCGAGGCGCTCCCACATGTCGGGCACCGACGCGATGTCCACCCAGTGGTACTGGATGTTGTTGCGGTCGGTGATGTCGGCGGTGCCGCGGCAGTACTCGTTGGACAGGTCGCCGAGGGTGCGGAGCGCGGCGGCGGAGAGGATCTGGCCGTCGGTGCGGACGCGCATCATGAAGAAGCTGTCGTCCAGCTCCTCCTCCTCGAGCGTCGCGGTCTTGCCGCCGTCGAAGCCGGGGGCGCGCTGCGTGTAGAGGCCGGCCCACCGGAAGCGGCCGCGCTTGTCGGCCGGGTCGATCCGGTCGAACTCGGTCTGGGCCCAGGTGCCCTTGATGCGACCGATCGCGTTGAGCGGGTTGTCGTCGCGCTTGGACTGCTCGTTCTTGTTGAGCGGCTCGAGATAGCCGAGCCCCCACTGACCCTCTCCGCGCTTCGGACGGGGGATCTCCACCTTGACGGCAGGGGTGGGCTGGTCGTTCATCGATGTCCTTCGAACGGGGCAACGGGAATGCGGACCCGGGCGAGCGCCGGTCCAACATTGACGCGGGCAAGTCTCACGTTGCGGACACCCCCGTCACAAGCCGAAATCTCGTGATGTGGACAAGAAGTCCGTGATCCGAGACACCGTGCGGTCGTTTCCCGTTCATCGCGGCGACGCGTGTGACGGACCAGACACGATGGCTGGCCTCGGCAACCAGGCGGGGCCCTCAGGCGGGCGGGATGTTCTGGTTGTGCCGGAAGACGTTGTCAGGGTCCCACGTGCGCTTGATCCCGCGAAGCCGCGCGTACTTCTCCGGCCCGTACGCCGACTCCACGCGCGTCAGTCCCTCGTCACCGATGAAGTTCAGGTAGACGCTGCCGGTGGACCACGGCTTCATGGCCGCCGACAGCGCGCGGATGTGGCTGATGTTCTGCTCGTCCTGGGCGGGGTCGGGCGGCCACATGCCGAGCATGTGGAGGTTGAAGGGCGACTGGCGGTTGCCGAAGGCCGTCGCGTCGTCGTCGACCCGAGCGATCGCCCCGCCGCCGGCGACGACGATCAGCTGCGTCAGGGGCGAGACGGGCGGGAAGCCGTGCTCCACCCAGGCCTCGACCGCCTCGTCCGGGAACTCCGTCAGGAAGTCGCCGGTCCAGTAGTTGTGCATCCCCTTCGGGTTCGGTGGGTCGAGCAGCTGCTGGACGGCGACGTACGGCATCGGCTGGCAGAGGTTGGCCGCTGGCGGGCCGAACTCGAGCAGCGGGGCGAGCACCGCCGGTGCCTCGTCCGGGTCACCGGCGTACGCGATGACGACGCCGACGCACGGCTGGCCGCGTGCCGGCTCGGGCACGAACTCCGCCGGAGGCGCCGTGATGAGGGCGACTCCGGAGCCGACCGCGTCGGGTGCGGTGAGCATGTAGTCGCGCCAGTTCCGGAGCACGTCGACGGCCATGAAGCCCGGGTAGAGCAGCATTCCGCCGAACACGATCGGGCCGAGCGGGTGCAGGCGCAGGGTGAACTCCGTGACCACCCCGAAGTTGCCGCCGCCGCCACGCAGCGCCCAGAAGAGGTCGGGGTTCTCCGACTCGCTGGCGGTGACGATGCGGCTGTCCGTCGTGACCACCCGGGCCGACACGAGGTTGTCGCAGACGAACCCGAAGGCGCGCTCCAGCCAGCCGCTCCCCGAGCCGAGGGTGAGTCCCCCGACCCCCGTCGTGGAGACCCGGCCTCCCGTGACCGCCAGTCCGTGCTCCTGGGTGGCGGCGTCGAAGGCGCCCCAGGTCGCTCCGCCGCCGACGCGGGCGGTGCGGGCGTCGGCGTCGACGACCACGTGGTCGATCCCGCGCAGGTCGACGCACACGCCTCCGTCGACGACCGCGGAACCGGTGACACCGTGGCCTCCGCCGTACACGCTGAGGGGGAGGCCGTCCGCGCGGGCTGATGCGATCGCCGCGGCGACCTGCTCGGCCGAGGAGCACCGCATGATCCGCTGGGGGCGGCGGTCGACCAGCCCGTTGAAGACGCTGCGCGCCGCGTCGTACCCCGCGCTCTCCGGGGTGAGTGTCTCTCCGCTGAAGCGGTGCTCGGTGGTCTCGGTCATGGCGCTGCCTTCTCGGGGGACGCGACGGGAATTCGAGCGTCCTGCCCCGGACGTGGGGCCGGCAACGGGCCGGTGGGAAGACTGGAGGGCGGCACTGGGGTTGCGGACGATGCAGGACCAGCCCGCAGATCTCACTAGGATCTGCGACATGACCGATCTCTCTGCTCTCACCAGCTCCGCCTACAAGCAGGCCCTCGACGTGATCGCCTCCGTCGAGCCGCGCGTCGCCGAGGCGACCCGCAAGGAGCTCGAGGACCAGCGTGCGTCGCTGAAGCTCATCGCCTCGGAGAACTACGCCAGCCCGGCTGTCCTCCTCACCATGGGCACCTGGTTCTCCGACAAGTACGCCGAGGGCACGGTCGGTCACCGCTTCTACGCCGGCTGCCAGAACGTCGACACCGTCGAGACCCTCGCCGCCGAGCACGCCAAGGAGCTCTTCGGCGCCGAGTACGCCTACGCGCAGCCGCACTCCGGCATCGACGCGAACCTGACCGCGTACTGGGCGATCCTCGCCCAGCGCGTCGAGGGCCCGTGGCTCGAGAACGCCGGCGTCAAGAACATGAACGACCTCACCGAGGCGGACTGGGAGAAGCTGCGCCACGAGCTCGGCAACCAGCGCCTGCTCGGCATGAGCCTGGACGCCGGTGGTCACCTGACCCACGGCTTCCGCCCGAACATCTCGGGCAAGATGTTCCACCAGAACCAGTACGGCACCGACCCGGTCACGGGCCTCATCGACTACGACGCGCTGCGTGCCAAGGCCAAGGAGTTCAAGCCGCTCATCCTGGTCGCGGGCTACTCGGCGTACCCGCGTCGCGTGAACTTCGCGAAGATGCGCGAGATCGCGGACGAGGTCGGCGCGACCCTCATGGTCGACATGGCGCACTTCGCGGGCCTGGTCGCGGGCAAGGTCTTCACCGGTGACGAGAACCCGGTGCCGTTCGCCGACGTCGTGACCACCACGACGCACAAGTCGCTGCGCGGCCCGCGCGGTGGTCTGATCCTCGCCACCAAGGAGTACGCCGCCAACGTCGACCGTGGCTGCCCGATGGTCCTCGGCGGCCCGCTCTCGCACGTGATGGCCGCGAAGGCCGTCGCGCTCGCCGAGGCGAAGACCGAGTCCTTCCAGACCTACGCGCAGAACGTCGCCGACAACGCCAAGTCGCTCGCCGACGGCTTCCTCAAGCGTGGAGCCAAGCTCGTCACCGGCGGCACGGACAACCACCTGGTCCTGCTCGACGTCACCAGCTTCGGACTGACCGGCCGCCAGGCCGAGCAGGCCCTGCTCGACGCCGGTGTCGTCACCAACCGCAACTCCGTCCCGGCCGACCCCAACGGTGCCTGGTACACCTCGGGCATCCGCTTCGGCACGCCGGCGCTGACGACCCGCGGCTTCGGTCACGACGAGTTCGACAACGTCGCCGACCTGGTCGTCAACGTCCTGCAGAACACCACCCCCGGTGTCACCAAGGACGGCGGCTCCTCGAAGGCGACGTACAAGCTCGCGGACGGCGTCGCGGACAAGACCCGCGCCGCGTCGGCCGAGATGCTCGACAAGCACCCGCTCTACCCGGGCCTCGACCTGGCCTGAGCCGCGTCATCTGCTCACGGCCGAGGGCGTCCCGCTGGTCCAGCGGGGCGCCCTTCGCCGTCTCAGCGCCAGCGGTAGGCCACCTCGGGGCGGCCCGCGCCGCCATAGCGTGGCGTGCGCTCGACGGAGCCCGTGTCGGCGAGGTGCTCGAGGTAGCGCCGCGCGGTCACCCGTGAGGCGCCGATCTCGGCCGCCACCTCCGAGGCAGACATCGCCTGGCCTGCCGAGCGGAGGGCATCGGACACCTCCCGGAGCGACTCGGCCGACATGCCCTTGGGCAGGGGTGCACTGGCACCGCGTGCCCGGAGCGCACCGAACATCGCGTCGACGTCGTGCTGGGCGACCTGGCCTCCGGTGGAGGTGAGCTGCGCGCGGTAGGCGGCGTACTGCTCGAGCTTGTCGCGGAAGGTCGCGAACGTGAAGGGCTTCAGCAGGTACTGCACGACGCCCTGGGCGACCGCCGCCCGCACCACGTCGGCGTCACGAGCCGAGGTCACCGCGATGACGTCGCAGAGGTGGCCGGCGGCGCGGAGCCGCTGGACGAGGCCGAGCCCGTGGCCGTCCGGCAGGTGCATGTCGAGCAGGACCAGCTGGATGCCGGGGTCAGCGGACAGGAGCCGGAGCGCCTCGCCCGCCGAGCGTGCGACGCCTGCCGTCTCGAAGCCCGCGACCCGGTCGGTGTACGCCGCGTGGGCGCGGGCTGCGATCTCCTCGTCCTCGACGACGAGCACGCGGATGCTCATGGCTGCTCCAGGGGGAAGGTCACGCGGAACCGCGCGCCCCCGAGCGGCGCCGACTCCACGCTGACGGACCCGCCGTGGCGACGGACGAGCTGGGCCACGAGGGCCAGCCCGACGCCACGACCCGAGGCGGCCTTGCTGGACCAGCCGCGCTCGAGGATCCGGTCGGCATCCGCAGCGGACACGCCCGGGCCGCTGTCGTCGACGACGACCTCGAGCCGGTCCGCCGTGTGCTCGAAGGCGACGCGCACCCGGCGTACGTCGGAGCCCGCCGCCGCGTCGAGGGCGTTGTCGACGAGGTTGCCGACGAGGGTCAGCAGCTCCCGCGGGGTCAGGGGCAGGTCGGCGACGACCAGCCGCCCCTCGACCTCGAGGGCGACGCCGCGTTCGGCCGCCTCCGCGCTCTTGCCGAGCAGCAGGGCGGCGAGGACCGGCTCCTCGATGGAGGCGGTCATCCGGTCCGTGAGCAGCTGCGCCACCTGGAGCTCTCCGATGGCGAAGTCGACGGCCTCCTCCGGCTGGCCCATCTCGATCAGGGAGACCACGGCGTGCAGGCGGTTGGCCGCCTCGTGGTTCTGGGCCCGGAGCGAGTCGGTCAGGCCGCGGACCAGGTCGAGCTCGCCGGCCACGTCCTGCAGCTCCGTGCGGTCGCGCAGCGAGACGACGGAGCCGACGGTGCGACCGCGCCAGACGGCGGGCGAGGAGCTGACGACGAGCACGTTGCGGTCGGTGACGTAGATGTCGTCGGCGGCGGCGCTGTCGTCGACCGCTGCCGTGCTCAGGCCGGGCGGCAGGCCGAGCTCGTGGATGGACCTGCCCGCGACCTCGTCGGGGAGGCCCAGGAGACGGCGAGCCTCGTCGTTCACCAGCTGCACCCGGTCGTGGGTGTCGACGAGCACGAGGCCCTCGCGCACCGCATGGAGCACCGCGTCGTAGTACTCGTACATGCGCGTGATCTCGTCGGCCCCCATCCCGTGCGTCTGGCGACGCAGGCGCCGGTTGACGAGGAAGGCGCCGCCTGCGCCGGCCAGGAGCACCACCGCTCCCGCGATGCCCAGCGGCAACAGCGCGCCCACCAGCTGGTGGTGGATCCGGTCGAGCGTGATGCCACACGACACGAGGGCGACGACCCGGTCGCCGTCCATCACCGGGACGACGGCGCGCACGGAGGGGCCCAGGGTGCCCTTGTACTGCTGCGTGAACGGCGTGCCCTCCGGTGCCGTGCCGAGGTCGCCGACGAACTTCCTGCCGATCTGTGCCGGGTCGGGGTGCGTGTAGCGGGTCCGGTCGAGGCCCATGACGACGACGAAGTCGGTGGCGGTGTCGCGCCGGACCTCCTCGGCGTAGGGCTGCAGTGCCTGCGAGGGGTCGGGGGAGCGCAGCGCGGCGAGCACCGCGGGGGAGTCGGCCACGGTCAGGGCCACGGCCAGCGCGTCCTGGCGGGCCTGCGCGCGGACGTCGCCCCGTGCGTCGTACGCCGCCAGGCCGAGCGCCGCGGCAACGAGCGCCGTCACCAGGAGCAGCTGGAGCAGCAGGATCTGCCGCGCGACGGAGCTGTCGCGCCGGGGACGGGCCATGCCGGTGATTCTGCACGTTCCGGGCCGCACGTGCAGCGGCGTGAACTCTGTGAACAGAACGGTGACGGTCGTCACACGACTGGACAGCATGAGCGGGTCGGGAGGGTCCCGCACACCGCTGGAGGAACTGATGAGCGACAGCACCGGTCAGGCGACCAACCGCCGCAAGGACCGCACCCACTACCTCTACCTCGCCGTGATCGGCGCGGTCGCCCTCGGCATCGCCGTGGGCATCCTCGCGCCGGACGCCGCCGTGCAGCTCAAGCCGCTCGGCCAGGCCTTCGTCGCGCTGATCAAGATGATGATCCAGCCGGTCATCTTCTGCACGATCGTCCTCGGCGTCGGCTCGGTGCGCAGCGCGGCCAAGGTCGGCCGCGTCGGCGGGCTCGCGCTCGGCTACTTCATGGTGATGTCGACCGTCGCCCTGGGCATCGGCCTGGTGGTCGGCAACCTGCTCCACCCGGGCAGCGGCCTGCACATCACCTCCGCGACCGCGGAGGCCGGCAGCGGGCTGGCCGAGGGCGCGCACGCCACCACCGCCGACTTCCTCCTCGGCATCATCCCGACCTCGCTCCTCGGTGGCCTCACCTCCGGAGAGGTGCTGCAGACGCTCCTGGTCGCCCTGCTCGTGGGCTTCGCGCTCCAGGCGATGGGCACCGCGGGGGAGCCGGTGCTGCGTGGCGTCGGCCACGTCCAGCGACTCGTCTTCCGCGTCCTGTCGATGATCATGTGGGCGGCGCCGGTCGGCGCGTTCGGCGCCATGGCCGCCGTCATCGGGGAGACCGGCGTCGACGCGCTGAAGAGCCTCGCCGTCCTGATGGTCGGCTTCTACATCACCTGCGCGCTCTTCGTGTTCGTCGTCCTCGGCACCATCCTGCGGGTCGCCGCCGGCGTGAACCTCTTCAGCCTGCTGCGCTACCTGGGCCGTGAGTTCCTGCTGATCCTGTCGACGTCGTCGTCGGAGTCTGCCCTGCCGCGCCTGATCGCCAAGATGGAGCACGCAGGCATCGACCGGCCCACCGTCGGCGTGGTCGTCCCGACCGGTTACTCCTTCAACCTCGACGGCACCGCCATCTACCTGACGATGGCCTCGCTCTTCATCGCCTCCGCGATGGGCGACCCGCTCTCGATCGGCGAGCAGGTCTCGCTGCTGCTCTTCATGATGGTCGCCTCCAAGGGCGCGGCCGGCGTGACGGGTGCCGGCATGGCGACCCTCGCCGGCGGCCTGTCGTCGCACCGTCCGGAGCTGCTCGACGGCGTCGGACTGATCGTCGGCATCGACCGCTTCATGTCGGAGGCGCGTGCGCTGACGAACTTCGCCGGCAACGCCGTCGCCACGGTGCTCGTCGCAGGCTGGACCGGTGGCATCGACCGGGGACAGCTGGACCGCGCACTCTCGGGCGCCGATCCGTTCGACGAGTCGAGCATGGTCGACGACGGACACGGCGAGGTCGTGGCACCGGTCAGCGTCCCGGCGCCGCGGGAGCACGCCACCGCCTGACCCCTGCCGCGCACCACGCCTGTGTCGGCGTATCGAGACGTGGATCTCGATACGCCGACACTCGCCGTTCCGACGGCTGCTCACCCGGCGGCGTCGCTAGGTTGATCCCCATGACGTCGGACGAGCTGCTCGAGCTGCTCCGCCGCGTCGTACGCCGGGTCGGGCACGGCCTCTGGCGGCTGATCACCGCGACGGTCGCGTCGTGCCTGCGGTGGCGTGTGACGGGCCTCGCTGCGGAGGCGGCGTTCTTCGCGGTGCTCTCCGTCCCTCCGTTGATCTTCGCGCTGACCGGCGCCATCGGCTTCTTCGTGAAGGAGTTCACGGCGGCCCAGATGCTGGAGATCCGCACGGACGTGATCGACCTGGCCAGTCAGGCGATGACCGAGAGCACGGTCAACGCGGTGATCGCCCCGACGTTCGACATCGTCATGAAGGGCGGCCGCCTCGACGTCATCTCGATCGGCTTCGTGCTGGCCCTGTGGTCGGGCTCGCGAGCGCTCAACGTCTTCGTCGACACCATCACGATCATGCACGGCCTGGGCGGGTCGCGGGGAATCATCCGGACCCGGATGCTCTCCTTCGGGCTCTACATCCTCGGCCTGCTCACCGGCATGGTCACGATCCCGCTCGTCGTCGCCGGCCCGTCGCTCGTGCGCCGGTGGATCCCCGAGCGTCTCGACTTCCTCGAGAGCCTCTACTGGCCGACGGTCCTGCTGCTCTGCGTCTGCTTCCTGACCACGCTCTACCACGTGAGCGTGCCGTCCCGGTCGGCCTGGCGCTACCACCTGCCGGGAGCGTTCTTCACGATCGTCTGCTGGATCGGTGGCTCGTGGCTGCTGCGGACCGTCCTCACCGCCACGGCGGGTGAGTCGACCAGCGTCTACGGCCCGCTGTCCGCGCCGATCACGGTCCTGATCTGGCTCTACATCGTCTCGATCGCCGTGCTCATCGGCGCCGCGGTCAACGCCTCCGTCGACGTCGTGTGGCCACACCTGACGAACAGGTCCGTGCCAGACTGACGCCCGTGGGAAACGTGAACCTTCCGACCCCCGTCGTCATCGCCGCGGGCGTCATCGTCTTCGCGGGCGGTTACCTGACCGGCGCGGTCACCGGCTGGGACTCGCCGGACCGTACGACAGCCGTCGTCTCGTCGTACGACACGAAGACACACCGTCTGTGCCTCAAGGCAGACGCGGTCTCCGACCTCGAGGGTGCGAAGGGCGACACGCTCTGTGGCCAGTGGCAGCGCGTCTCGGGCTCGGCCGTGCCGACGGTCGGCGACGAGTTCCGCTTCGTGTCCTCGGTGACCAGGGGCCAGGCCGGCACCGCCGACGACCGGATCAGCATCTTCGGCGAAGTCGCCGACTGAGCGGGCCGGCCCGTGCTGCACCTGCGCGCCGTCGTACCGGCCGCGTCGTCCGCCGCCGTGGTCGAGCTCCTGCGGGCCGACCCTGCGGTGACGGGACTGACGGTGGTCCGCGGAGCGGCGCTGCTGCCCGCGGGTGACCTGGTCGAGGCCGACCTGCCCCGCGAGGGCGCCAACGCCGTGGTCGAGGCGCTGCGCGCCCTCGGCGTGCACCGCGACGGCACCGTGCAGCTCCAGCCGGTGGCGACCTGGGCCTCGCGCGACGGGTTCGACGCGGAGCGGCGCACGCCCGGCAGCAGCGCGGACGCCGTGGTCTGGGCCGACGTCGTGCAGCGCGGGTACGACGACAGCGAGCTGAACTGGATCTTCCTGACGTTCATGAGCCTGGCGACGTTGCTGGCGAGCATCGCGATCGTCCTGGACTCGCAGATCCTCGTGATCGGAGCCATGGTCCTCGGCCCGGAGTTCGGGGCCGTCGCAGCGCTCGGCGTTGCGCTGGTGCGGCGCCGCGGCACCCTGCTCGCGACGGCCACCCGTGCCCTCGCGCTGGGCTTCCTGGTCGCGATCGCGGTGAGTGCCGCCCTCGCGCTCGTGGGCCGGGCCCTGGGCTGGGTGACGGTCGAGCAGGTCACGGCGGCGCGCCCGGCGACGGCGTTCGTCTACTCACCCGACCGGTGGTCTTTCGTGGTGGCGGTGATCGCCGGTGCGGCGGGAGTGCTCTCGGTGACCTCATCCCGGGTCGGTGGACTGTCGGGTGTCTTCATCTCGGTGACCACGATCCCGGCCGCGGGCAACATCGCTCTCGGCCTGGCGTTCTGGCAGACCGACGAGATCGTCGGAAGTGCCCTCCAGCTGGCGGTGAACCTGACCGGCATGGCGCTCGCCGGGTGGCTCACGCTCGCCGTCCAGGAGCGGGTCTGGAGTCGTGTTGCCGTGCGCCGTGTCCCTCGGCTGGAAGATCGGCGCCGGTCCGACGTGTACGGCGCCTGACCGCGGGTACCCGTGGTGGGCAAGCAACCGACACGAAGGAGGAACCATGGGGTTCGAGGACAAGGCAGCCAACAAGTTCGAGGAGATGTCGGGCGCGGCCAAGGAGAAGGTCGGCGACGCGACGGACAACGAGGACCTCGAGGCCGAGGGGACCGTCGAGAAGGCGAAGGCGAACCTCAAGCAGGCCGGCGAGAAGCTGAAGGACGCCTTCACCGAGTGACGTGGACGCGCGTCAGGTAGCCGACGCCGGCGCCGATGACCACACCGATGATCGTCTCGATCCAGCGGTCCCACAGCAGGACGCCGGTCGGCGTCGGACTGGCGAGGTGGACCATGAGCAGCGCCAGCGGCGTGATGGTGACCAGCGCCAGCGCGTAGTTGCGGCCGACCAGGACCTCGGTCGCGGCGAGCAGCACGGTGACGACGAGGATCGTCACCAGACCGCCGAGGTGCAGCTCGAGCAGGAGGGCGGCGAGCACGAGGCCAAGCGTCGTGCCCGCCGCCCTCTGCAGTGCTCGCGTCAGCTGGGCGTCGAGCTCCCGTGCCGCCAGCGGCACGACCGCGGCGATCATCGCCCAGTAGGGGCGCCCGATCCCGACGGAGGTGGCGATCGTCCCTGCGAGGACCACGGCGACCACGCTGCGGGCGACATGGCGCCGCAGGGCCCGGTCGAGCGCCCGCCCGGGTCGCGGTCGGGCGACGCCCCATCCGCTGCGGACGGCACCCACGGCGCCCACGGCGACGGCGAACGCGGCGGCAGCGGCAGCGGCGACGGCGGAAGTGAGCACGTCGGACGGGACTGCCGGGATGGAACCCGTCGACGCGACGGCGAAGACGAAGAACATCGGACCTGGCGGGTGCCACTGCTGCAGGTCGGACAGCACGGCCCCCACGGCTGCCACCCCAGCCGAGGCCGCGACCGCAACCCATGCCCGGCTGTCGAGGCAGCCCACGGCTGCTCCGAGGCTGACCGCAGCGGTGAGCAGCAGGCCGACGGTGGTCTGCATGGTGAGGCGGGTGCGGTGCGACTCGCCGCGCCCGTAGACCGAGGCGAAGGCGCCGAAGGTGGCATAGAGCGACCACTCGAGGTGGCCGGAGGCCCAGAGCAGCAGCAGGGGAGCACCCGTCGACACGGCGGCACGCAGCGCCACCCAGCGGGTGCCCTCGAGACGCTGCACGACGAACGCCGCCTGCACCGGGCCCGGCACGGTCACACCCGTCCTCCTCCGAGAAATGAGAAAACCCCGCTGGTCGCGTCTCCGCAGACCAGCGGGGCTCGTCCCGCGGTGGGTGATACTGGGTTCGAACCAGTGACCCCTTCGGTGTGAACGAAGTGCGCTACCACTGCGCCAATCACCCGTGGTGTGTCAGAAACCCTAGCGCAAAGGGTTCAGTGAGCCGAAACCGGGCCAGCCGAACCGCCAGACGAGGGCTGCCGCGGCCACGCATGCGAGCGCCAGGGCGAGGCCGAGCAGCAGCGCACGTCGTCGGCGTACGGCGGGGTCCATGGTGCGCGCCCGCTCAGCCGCGACGGCGGCCTTGTGCCGCGCGGTGCTGAGCCAGCGGCGGGCCCACTCCCACTCCAGTGCAAGGAGCCCGAGGCCCGCGAGGATCCCGACGATGCCGGGCCCGGGCGTCACCATCATCACCAGCCCGGCGGTCAGCACGAGGAGGCCGGCGACCGTGACGACGAGCTTCGTGATCGCTCCACTGACCGGGTGTGCGTGCAGGCGCTCGTGCAGCCGCCTGAGCCAGTGCACCTCCGCCATGGGGCGAGGTTAGCGGGGGAGTGTTCGCCCGGGCGGCCGGCTGACCCCGTCCGTGCACTGTGACTGGGGTCACCCCAGAGGTCGTGCGGAAACCGCGTCATGACCGTCGATGGCACCCGTTTCATCCGCGAAGGCCACGCTGAGCGGCCCGGGTCCACCTGGAGGAAGCAATGCAGTTCGACGAGATCAGGACGACGACGGTCACCGAGTCCGTCACCCTCGACTGTGTCGATGGCGCGGGTCAGGCGATGACCCTCCCCGGCGAGCTCGGGTACACCTCCACCGACCCCTACGCGGTCACGATGACGTTCCGCACGGTGGGCGGGGACGTGGTCTGGACCTTCGCCCGTGACCTCATGGTCCGCGGCCTCACCACGCCTGCAGGCGATGGAGATGTCCACGTGTGGCCGTGCCTCGACGCCGACGGCCAGGCCGTCGTGATCATCGAGCTCCACTCGCCCGACGGCGAGCTGCTCGTCCAGGTCGCGACCAAGGACATCTACCGCTTCGTCAACCGCACGCTCGCTGCCGTGCCTCTCGGCACCGAGGGCGAGCACCTCGATCTGGACATGCTGATCGGCCAGCTCATGGCTGCCTGATCAGCCTCCTCGCCAGCAAGGTCCGAACCCCGGAGGGAGGGGTTCGGACCTTGTTCCATTTCGCCGTCGTGCCCTGTCAGTCGCCGACCGGCAACGCCTGCCACGCACGCTGTGCGGCACGCGTCGTCGGCCCGGGACCACCGATCTCCCGGCCATCGACGCTCGTCACGGGCTGTACGCCGCGCAGGCTGCTGGTCAGGAAGACCTCGTCCGCGTCCCGCAGCACGTCGTACGGCGCGTCGACCTCGCGTCCGCCGGTCGCCGCGAGGACGAGGCGCCTCGCGATGCCGTCCAGGAGGCCGGTCGAGGCCGTCGGCGTCCGCAGCTCGCCCCCGATCACGTAGAAGACATTGCTCGTGGCCCCTTCGGCGAGAAAGCCGCCGGTGGTGGCCAGGAGGGCCTCACCCGCCCCCCGCTCGTGTGCCCATGCCAGGAGGCGGCGGCCCTGGTCGCCCAGCGCCTCGGTCTTCGCCCCGGCTGCGGGTGCGGTCGGATCGCGGGCCTCGTCGGCACGGAGCGCACTGGTCGTCGCGTCGTGTCCCGCGAACGGCGCAGCGGTGACGGTCAGCGTGTCGCCGTCCCAGCGGATCCGCATCCGCGAGGAGGGTCTGACGGTCGCCCCGGCCTCCACGAGGGCGGCCGTGACGCGCGCGTCGACGGTGCGCCAGTCGGGCGCGGGCAGGCCGGCGATCCGGGCGCTCTGGTCGATCCGGCGAAGGTGCAGGCCGAGGTGGTGGGGCTCGCCGTCGCGGACCAGCACGGTCGTGAAGACGCCGTTCGCCGTTGCCTGCATGGGGAAATCCTGCCACCCGACACGCTCCGGACCCCCGATTTTGCACGTCGGATGCGTTCCGCTAATGTTCTCGTCGTTGCCCGGGGCGGAAGCCGCGGAAACAACAAGCGGACGTAGCTCAGTTGGTAGAGCACAACCTTGCCAAGGTTGGGGTCGCGAGTTCGAGTCTCGTCGTCCGCTCGGAGAAGTCAAGTGCACCTTGACTGGGCCACACCAGGCCTCCATGGTGGGTTGGCCGAGAGGCGAGGCAACGGACTGCAAATCCGTGTACACCGGTTCAAATCCGGTACCCACCTCCAACTCACCACAACTCAAAAGCTTGGGCGATTGGCGCAGCGGTAGCGCGCTTCCTTGACACGGAAGAGGTCACTGGTTCAAACCCAGTATCGCCCACCACCAAGCCCCCTCCGGGATCCGGAGGGGGCTTCGTCCTTCAGGCGTGCCGGTGCTGGCGCCAGTCGTCGCGTGCCCGGATCACCCGGTTCGCGACCTGGATGGCGCCGTAGGTGGCGA
Organism: Nocardioides jiangxiensis; assembly: GCF_030580915.1. Lineage (NCBI taxonomy): Bacteria > Bacillati > Actinomycetota > Actinomycetes > Propionibacteriales > Nocardioidaceae > Nocardioides > Nocardioides jiangxiensis. The sequence goes on along the minus strand of NZ_JAUQTA010000001.1, from coordinate 215,764 downwards.
GGGCTGCGACCGCGAGGAAAGGGGCCGCGAGGAAGCGGCCGACCTCCTCGATCTCGTCGACGGCCTCGTCCCGCAGCGCCTCGGCGTTGTCGTGCCTGACCTGGCTCTGAGTCATGGTGCACCTCCGATCACCGCCAGCATCGCGCGCGTGCGGTGGTCGCGACAGGGCCCGGGGTCGCCCTGGCCCGGGCCGAATGGCCCGCGGGCCTGTCGGCCGCGATGTCGCGGCCGACGGGGTCAGATCCCGCTGGCGCCGACGGCACGACCGACGACGTAGGTGATCGCCATCGCCATCAGGCCGCCGACCAGGACCCGCGTCATGGCGCGACCGCGCCGCGCGTCGCCGAGGTGAGCGGAGATGTAGCCGGTGGCGACCAGGCCGAGGGCGACCGCGACCACGATGCACGGCAGGCGGTGCCACCCGATCAGCGACGCCAGGATCGGGATGAGGGCGCCGAGGCTGAACGAGATCGCCGACGAGATCGCCGCGTGCCAGGGGTTGGTCAGGTCTTCCTGGTCGATGCCGAGCTCCAGCGCCAGGTGTGCGCGCAACGGATCTGCCTCGGTGAGCTCGTGCGCCACCTTCTGCGACGTCTCGGGGGAGAGGCCGCGCTGCTCGAGAAGACCGACCAGCTCGAGGAACTCCTCCTCGGGCTCGTGCTTCAGCTCGTGCTTCTCCTTGGCGATCAGCGCGAGCTCGGTGTCGCGCTGTGTGCTCACGGAGACGTACTCGCCCAGGGCCATGGAGACAGCGCCTGCGGCGAGGCCGGCGATGCCCGCCGTCAGGATCGCGGTGGGCTCCGGTGTCGCGGCGGCGACGCCGATCACCAGGCCGGCCGTGGAGACGAGGCCGTCGTTGGCGCCCAGGACGCCTGCGCGCAGCCAGTTGAGCCGGCTCGCCGTCGAGGCCGCGTGCGGCTCGTCCGGGTGCGCCAGCGGCGGGGGAGGAGTCGTGTCATTCGCCATGGACGCGACGCTAGCAGCGGTGAAGGGGCAGTGCCCCGCTCACAGGATCGGACGTCCCCCGGTCACCGCCACCCGAGCGCCGGACATGTAGCTGGCTTCGTCGGAGGCCAGCAGGACGTACGCCGGCGCGAGCTCGGCCGGCTGGGCGGCCCTGCCGAGCGGTGTGTCGGAGCCGAAGCCCTCGACCTTCTCCTCCGGGAAGGACGACGGGATCAGCGGCGTCCAGACCGGGCCCGGGGCCACGCTGTTGACCCGGATGCCGCGCGGTCCGAGCTCCTGCGCCAGGGAGGCGCAGAAGTTGGCGATCGCGGCCTTGGTCGCGGCGTACGGAGCCAGCGTCGGGTTGGGGGCGTCGGAGTTGACCGAGGAGCTGCCGATGATCGCGCTGCCCTCGCGCAGGTGGGGGAGTGCAGCCTTCACGAGGCGGAACATGGCGCCGATGTTCACGTCGAACGTGCGGTCCCACTCCTCGTCGCTGACCTCGGCGATGGACTCGTGGGCCATCTGGTACGCCGCGTTGCAGACCAGGACGTCGAGTCCCCCGAGCTCGTCGACGGTGCGCTGCACCAGCTCGGCCGCCAGGCCTGGTTCGGCGAGGTCGCCGGGCAGCAGGAGGGAACGCTGCCCGGCCTCCTCCACGAGCGCGGCCGTCGCCTCCGCGTCGGCATCCTCGTTCAGGTAGGCGATCGCCACGTCGGCGCCCTCGCGGGCGTAGGCGATGGCCACCGCGCGTCCGATGCCGCTGTCGGCCCCGGTGATCAGGGCCTTCTTGCCGGCGAGCCGGCCCGAACCGCGGTAGGTCTCCTCACCGCAGTCCGGGACCGGCTCCATCCAGCCCTGGTGGCCCGGCGGCTCCTGCCGCTGGGCCGGGATCTGGACAGGTGTCGTCATCTCAGCTCGCCGCCGGGAGGTCGACATGGAGGGCCGAGCGGAGGTCCGCCAGGATCCGGGTCAGCAGGCGCGAGACCTGCATCTGCGTGACACCGATCTCGCGACCGATCTCCTTCTGCGTGAGCCCGTCGAAGAAGCGCATCCGCAGGATCTTCCGGTCACGCGGCCCGAGGGTGCGGATCGCGTCGGCCAGCATGGCGCGGGCCTCCGCGGCGTCGAAGCCGTCTTCCTCGCTGGCCATGAGCTCCCCGAGCGGGGTGCCCGACGAGCGGACCGGCTGGTCCAGCGAGCTCGGCGAGAAGCACCCGTCGGCTGCCATCGCCTCGGCGACCTCGGCCTCGTCCTCGCCGATCGCCTCGGCGATCTCGGCCAGGTCGGGCTCGTGGCCGGTCTCCTGCTCGAGCTCCGATCGCGTGCGGATGACCTCCGCCTGCAGCTCCTGGATCCTCCGCGGCGGCCTGACGGTCCAGCCGTGGTCGCGGAAGTGCTTCTTCACCTCGCCACGGATGGTCGGCACGGCGTACGCGAGGAAGTCACCGGACCGGTCCGGGTGATAGCCGCGTGCGGCCCGGATGAGGGCCATGTACGCCACCTGCTCGAGGTCGTCGAGCGGGATGCCGCGACCGCCGTACGGCGCGGCGAGGGTGCGGGCGACCGGCATGTTGATCCGGACGACCTCGTCGAGGGCCTCACGGCGCTCCTGCTCGGACGAGGTGCTGTGCGCGAGGGCGAGGAGAGCCCGTGTGCGCTGACGCCGCTCCAGGCGGCTGAGGGGGCTGTGCGGGTTGTTGACAGCAGTGTTCGCAGAGATGGAAGAGAGGTGCATGACGATTCCTTGCGGGATTCGTATGGAGCCTGCCCACGTCTTGAGCAGGTCTGTGTCACCTGTGCTGCATTTCGAACCTAGACCGGTCCAGACCACCAGGACAAGGCCAAGCACGCCGATGCATGAAGGTTCTGCAGATGGGTACACCGGCCGCATGCACTGGACCTACTGGCTCGCTGGAGCAATCGCCCTCGCCTTCGTCGCGAGCATCCTCGTGTTCGCCGCCCTGCGCGACCGGCGCCGTGGCAAGGAGGTCGTCGGCGACCTCCCGGAGCGGACCGACCCGACGGAGCACCCCACCACGGAGCATGGGTCGGGGCCACGCGGGTAACTCCCGGGCACACCATCTACACGAGGGAGAGATCCATGGCACAGCTCACCGAGGCGGGCGTCATCACCGGCACCGCCGACAAGGACTACAACCTGATCTGGTTCACGGAGACCTGCCTCAGCAACGCGCTGCGCCTCGAGACGTACATCGAGGATGCGCGACGCGCCGGCGACGAGGAGGCCGCTGCCTTCTTCGCACGCGCCCAGACGTCCTCCATCCGTGGGGCCGAGGAGGCGAAGTCACTCCTCCGCAACAGGCTCGTCGCCTGACTCGACCACGTGTCCGTGGGTGCGGGCTGCCCCGACCAGGGGCAGCACCGCCCAGATGACGGCGAAGAGCACGAGCGCGAAGGCCAACGAGGCCACGGCCGCGGGGCGTGGGGCGACCAGGTCGATCACCAGGAACAGGATCCCGCTGGTGACCAGCCCCAGCACCGCCAGGCCGCCGAGCGCGCACCAGTTCGCCAGCTCGACGATCAGCTTGCGCTGACGTCGCCGGAACAGCACGCGGTGGAAGGCGACCGGTGCGACCAGCAGGGACGTCGCGAGCAGCGAGCCGCAGAAGACCACGACGTACGCCGCGAGCTGCACGTCGTCGAGCTCCTTGAAACGGTCCGAGAACGGGACCGTGAGCAGGAAGCCGGACAGGAGCTGGACGCCTGTCTGGGTCACGCGCAGCTCCTGCAGCAGCTCGTGGAAGTTGCGGTCGAGCGTCTTGGGATCGTCGGGGTCGGGACCGGGTACGTGCCTCATGCACCGCCCCGTACCCGCGCGCGGGCGGCGGACTACCTGTGCCTGCACAGGCGAAGCGCTGCGGTGGGACGGAGATCGGCGCTACCTTTCCGGGGACGGCAGGATGGGCATTCCGCCCTGCCAGAGTGCCTCGGAGGTTGTCCGTGCCGGAGCCGCGCTCAGCGCTCACGTTCGCCCAGCTCGCCCACGAGCTGCACGAGCAGGGTGGTCTGGAGGAGACCATCGAGCTGCTGCTCGACTCGGCCCCTGCGCTCGTGGGCACCGACTGCGCCTCGATCCTGCTCCTGCGGCACGGAAGGCTGGTCGAGAGCGGGCCGCGCACCGCAGAGATCGCCGACAAGGCGGACCGGCTCCAGGTCGACCTCGGCGAGGGGCCGGCGTTCGTCGCGGTGCGTGAAGAGCACTCCGTCCTCGTGAAGGACTCGGCACTCGACAGCCGCTGGGCGCACTGGGGTCCGTCCGTCGCGGGGCTCGGGCTCCACAGCGCGCTGTCGGTGCGCCTGTGGACCTCGAAGCACACCCTCGGCGCCCTGACGTTCTACGCCAGCCGGCCGCATGCGTTCGACGTCGACGAGGTCGCGATCGCGGAGATCATCGGCCGGCATGCCTCGGTGGCGCTGGCTGCCGCGCGCCAGGAGGAGTCGCTCAGCCAGGCGATCGACGCGCGCAAGCTGGTGGGCCAGGCGCAGGGCATCCTCATGGAGCGCTACGACCTCGACGACGCGCAGGCCTTCGACGTCCTGCGTCGCTACTCGCAGACGACCAACACGAAGCTGAACGAGGTGGCGCGCGAGCTCGTGTCCACCCGCAGGCTGCCCGAGCTCTGACCGGCAGCCCGCACCGCTGCGTCGCTGCCCGGACGGGCACCCGATACGCGTTCGAGACCGCACGCTGTCGTCGCTAGGATCACGCCACGAGGCGGGGCCGTAGCCCGCCCGCAACCTGAGGGAGCTCAACCGTGTCCGAGATCAAGGTCAGCATCGTCACCGCAGACGGCACGGAGGAGTGCACCGTCGCCGCCGGCACGAAGGCATGGGAGCTCTTCACCGAGCAGCCTGACGTCATCGCGGCGCGCGTGGGTGGCCTCGAGGGTGCCCTCAAGGACCTGAGCTACGAGCTCGTCGACGGCGACACCGTCGAGGGCGTCGCGATGGCGTCCAAGGACGGTCGCGACATCCTCCGGCACTCGTGTGCCCACGTGCTCGCCCAGGCCGTGCAGGAGATCTTCCCGGAGGCGAAGCTCGGCATCGGCCCGCCGATCGAGAACGGGTTCTACTACGACTTCGACGTCGAGGTTCCCTTCACCCCGGCCGACCTCGAGAAGATCGAGTCGCGGATGAAGAAGATCATCAAGGAGAACCAGAAGTTCTCACGCCGGGTGACCAACGACGCCGACGCGCTCGTCGAGCTCGCGAACGAGCCGTACAAGATCGAGCTGATCGGCCTCAAGGGCAACTCGGCCGAGGCGGCCGAGGGTGCCTCCGCCGAGGTCGGCGCGGGTGAGCTCACCATCTACGACAACCTCAACCGCAACGGTGAGACGGTCTGGAAGGACCTGTGTCGCGGTCCGCACCTGCCGACGACCAAGCGGATCCCGGCGTTCAAGCTGATGCGGTCGGCGGCGGCGTACTGGCGCGGCAACGAGAAGAACAAGCAGCTCCAGCGCGTCTACGGCACCGCCTGGGAGTCGAAGGAGGCGCTCGACGACTACCTCCACCTGCTCGAGGAGGCCGAGCGCCGCGACCACCGCAAGCTCGGCAAGGAGCTCGACCTGTTCTCGTTCCCGGACGAGATCGGCTCCGGCCTTCCCGTGTTCCACCCGAAGGGTGGCGTCATCAAGCGGGTCATGGAGGACTACGTCCGCCAGCGCCACATCGAGGAGGGCTTCTCCTACGTCGGCACCCCGCACATCACCAAGGACGGCCTGTTCCACACCAGCGGCCACCTTCCGTACTACGCGGACACGATGTTCCCGCCGATGGAGTTCGAGGGTCAGAACTACCAGCTGAAGGCGATGAACTGCCCGATGCACAACCTGATCTACAGCTCCCGTGGCCGCTCCTACCGCGAGCTGCCGCTGCGCCTCTTCGAGTTCGGTCACGTCTACCGCTACGAGAAGTCGGGTGTCATCCACGGCCTGACCCGCGTCCGTGGTTTCGCGCAGGACGACTCGCACAGCTACTGCACCAAGGAGCAGGCGCCGGCCGAGGTCAAGCACCTGCTCAACTTCATGCTGACCGTGCTCCGGGACTTCGGCCTCAGCGACTTCTACCTGGAGCTGTCGACCCGCGACGACTCCAAGAAGGACAAGTTCGTCGGCTCCGACGAGGACTGGGAGGTCGCGACCCAGGTGCTCGCCGACGTCTGTGCAGAGACCGGCCTCGAGCTCGTTCCCGACCCGGGCGGCGCCGCGTTCTACGGTCCGAAGGTCTCGGTCCAGGCGAAGGACGCCATCGGCCGCACGTGGCAGATGGGCACTGTCCAGTACGACTTCAACCAGCCCAAGGGCTTCGGCCTCGAGTACGTCGGTCCTGACGGCACCAAGCACCAGCCGGTGATGATCCACTCGGCGAAGTTCGGCTCCATCGAGCGCTTCTTCGGCGTCCTGCTGGAGCACTACGCCGGTGCCATGCCGCCGTGGCTCGCGCCGGTCCAGGTCACCGCCATCCCGATCGCCGAGCGCCACGTCGACTACCTCTACGACGTCGCCAAGCAGATGAACGCGCAGGGCCTGCGGGTCGAGGTCGACGAGTCCGACGACCGCATGCAGAAGAAGATCCGCAACGCGCAGCTGCAGAAGGTGCCGTTCATGATGATCGCCGGCGACGACGACGTCGAGAAGGGCGCGGTCTCGTTCCGCTACCGAGACGGCCGACAGGACAACGGTGTGCCGATCGCCGAGGCGATCGCCCGGGTCCAGGCCGCGGTCGCGAGCCGCGAGCAGGTCTGACCACCCAGCAACGGGCGCCCCGCCGGACCTGCCGGCGGGGCGTTCGTCGTGCTCCACCTGCCCGCGGTGTCCTCGGCGAGCCACGGGCTGGAAGGATGTCCGCATGCACAGCGACGAGCAGGCGATCCGCCAGGACGGTGTGGGCGAGCCCGACGGGCTGGAGCGGCTCTGGACGCCTCACCGCATGGCCTACATCAAGGGCGAGAGCAAGCCCTCGGACAGCTCCGTCGGCGAGTGCCCCTTCTGCCGGATCCCGACGCTCGGTGACGAGGAGGGCCTGGTCGTCCACCGCGGTGAGCTCGCCTACGTCGTCCTCAACCTCTACCCGTACTCGCCGGGGCACCTCATGGTCTGCCCGTACCGCCACATCGGCGACTACACGGAGACGACCCCCGAGGAGGTCGTCGAGATCGCCGCGCTGACCAAGCGGGCGATGGAGGTGATCCGGCTCGTGTCCGGCGCCCACGGCTTCAACATCGGCATGAACCAGGGCGCGATCGCGGGCGCCGGCATCGCGGCCCACCTGCACCAGCACGTGGTGCCGCGCTGGTCCGGCGACGCGAACTTCATGCCGATCATCGGCCGCACGAAGGTGCTGCCGCAGGTCATGAGCGACACGCGGATGCTCCTCGCCGACTCCTGGTAGGTCACCCGGGGTCAGGGGTTGCGTTACCCGTCGGTCGGGCAGACGGTGGAGGGGAGCGGCGGCGCCGCCGGGGCGCCGTCCCCGAAGCAGGGAGACCGACGTGTTTGCACGCTCCACCACGATCCACGGGAAGCCGGAGAACGTCGACCGGCTGGTCGACTTCGTCCGCGACACGGTCATGCCGTCGCTCACGGAGACCGAAGGATGCCTCGGCATCTCGCTCATGGTCGACCGCGAGCAGGGCCACTGCATCGCCACGAGCTCCTGGCTCGACGAGCAGTCGCTGCGCGCGAGCTTCGCGAGCCTGGGTGAGGTCCGCGACGAGGCGGCACGGATCCTCGGCGGGTTCGCGGGCGTCGAGGAGTGGGAGATCGCGGCCATGCACCGCGAGCACTTCACCCACCAGGGAGCGTGCGCCCGCGCCGTCTGGCTGCGCACCGACCACACCGAGATGGACCGCGGCATCGGGATCTACCGTGACGTCCTGCTCCCGATGCTGGAGGCGCTGCCCGGGTTCTGCAGTGCCAGCCTGATGGTGGACCGGGAGACGCGCCGGGCCTGTGCCACCACCGCCTTCGAGAGCCGCGACGCGATGGAGGCCAGCCGCGAGGAGAGCTGGGCGATCCGGGAGCGCGGCGTACGCGAGGCAGGGGTCGATGTGCTCGACGCAGCCGAGTTCGAGCTGGCCATCGCCCACCTGCGGGTGCCCGAGGTCGTCTGAGCGTGGGTGAACGCCGGGCGGCGCGTTCGCCGCCCGGCTGCTCGCCGGTCCCCGCGCGGTCACCGTCCGCGGGTAGCGTGCGGCGCATGGACGACCTCCGCGCCGACCTGCAGCTCGCCGCCACGCTGGTGCGCGAGGCCGGACACCTCGCCGCCTCGATGCGTGCCGAAGGGCTCGCGGCGAGCCACAAGACGTCGCTGTCCGACATCGTCACTGCCGCCGACCACGCGGCCGAGGCACACGTCGTGGCGCGCCTGCGTGCCTTCCGGCCCGATGACTCCATCCTCGGCGAGGAGGGCGCCGCTCATCAGGGCACGTCGGGGCGCACCTGGGTGATCGACCCCGTCGACGGCACCTGGAACTTCTTCCACGGCCTGGACTGGTGGTGCTCGGCGATCGCGCTGACCACCGACGACGACGTCGTGCTCGGCGCCATCCACCACCCCGCGACCGACACGACGTACGCCGGAGGGCCGGGGCACCCGGCCACGCGCGACGGGCTGCCCCTGGCCTCCCTGGGGGACCTTGGGGTCCACGAGGTCTGTGCCGCGACCTACCTGCACCCGGACCGGCACACCACCCCCGTCGGCGCGGCGTGGCGACGAGCCGTGGCCCGGCCGGCCACGCTGCGGGTCCTCGGCTCCGGCAGCATGGACGCGGTCGCGGTGGCGACCGGCATCCTGGGCGTCAGCTTCCAGCACGACGTCCCCCTGTGGGACCGCCTGCCCGGCGAGGCGCTGGTCCGGTCGCTCGGAGGCGTGCGCGAGGAGGTCGAGGCCGGGGGAGTGACGTGGAACGTCCTCGGGCTCCCGACCGCGGCCGGCGAGGTTGTGACGGCGCTGCGCGACGAGCGATAGCCTGCGCCCACCATGCTCGAACGCTTCCGCGGCTTCTGGACCGCCATCATCGCGCCCCTCGCCAAGTTCTTCCTCCGCCTCGGCATCAGCCCTGACGCGGTCACCATCGTCGGCACCTTCGGCGTCTGCGCCGGTGCGCTCGTGTTCTTCCCGCAGGGACGGCTCTTCGCGGGCGTCATGTTCATCACGGCGTTCGTCTTCAGCGACCTGATCGACGGCCACATGGCGCGCCTCTCGGGCCGCACCACCCGCTTCGGGGCGTTCCTCGACTCCACGCTCGACCGCGTCGCCGACGGTGCGATCTTCGCCGGACTCGCTCTCTACTTCGCCAGCCCGCACGGCGACGAGCTGATCGAGCTCGGCAGCCCCCACCTGTACCAGGTGCTCTGCCTCATCGCCCTGGTGATGGGCAGTGTCACCTCGTACGTCCGGGCGAAGGCGGAGTCGCTGGGCATGACCGCGCAGGTGGGCATCGCCGAGCGGGCCACCCGTCTGGTCTTCACGCTCGTGGCGACGGGCGTCGCGGCGCTCTTCGGACTTCCGTACCTCATCGAGGCGGTGCTCTGGTTCATGGCCGTGACCACCACCATCACGGTCGGCCAGCGCATCTGGGAGGTCCGGAAGCAGTGCATCGCGGAGGTCGCGGCGCAGGACGCCTCGGCCTGATCGATCGCGGCCGTTCCACCGGCCCCTCCCGGTGTCGGATCGTGAACCACGCGGCCCTAGGATTGGTGGCATGAGCGAGCAGCAGAACCCCACCACCGGCACCTCCCACGTCAAGCGCGGCATGGCCGAGATGCTGAAGGGCGGCGTGATCATGGACGTCGTCAACGCGGAGCAGGCGAAGATCGCCGAGGACGCCGGTGCCGTGGCGGTGATGGCTCTCGAGCGCGTCCCGGCCGACATCCGTGCTCAGGGTGGCGTCTCGCGCGCGTCCGACCCGGACATGATCGACGGCATCATCGAGGCGGTCTCGATCCCGGTCATGGCCAAGGCTCGCATCGGTCACTTCGTCGAGGCGCAGGTGCTGCAGTCGCTCGGTGTGGACTACATCGACGAGTCCGAGGTGCTGACCCCGGTCGACTACGCCAACCACATCGACAAGTGGGCCTTCACGGTTCCCTTCGTCTGTGGTGCGACGAACCTGGGTGAGGCGCTGCGCCGGATCACCGAGGGTGCGGCGATGATCCGCTCCAAGGGCGAGGCCGGTACGGGTGATGCCTCGAACGCGGTCACCCACATGCGCACCCTGCGTGCCGAGATCCGCCGCCTGACGACGCTCGCCCCCGACGAGCTGTACGTCGCGGCCAAGGAGCTCCAGGCGCCGTACGAGCTGGTCAAGGAGGTCGCCGAGACCGGCAAGCTCCCGGTGGTCCTGTTCACCGCGGGTGGCATCGCGACTCCGGCGGATGCGGCGATGATGATGCAGCTGGGTGCCGAGGGTGTGTTCGTGGGCTCGGGCATCTTCAAGTCCGGTAACCCGGTGCAGCGTGCTGAGGCGATCGTGAAGGCGACGACGTTCTTCGACGACCCGGATGTGATCGCGAAGGTGTCGCGGGGTCTGGGTGAGGCGATGGTCGGCATCAACGTCGCCGACATCCCGGTGCACCACCGCCTCGAAGAGCGCGGCTGGTGACCACGGCCGGTCCTTCTGGTCGTCGACCCTGACTGATGAGCACCAACACCGAACGCGCGGAGCGTGAGCTCCGCGCGTTCGCGCGTCTGCAGGTCCGCGCGGGCCTGCTCAACGAGGCCGAGCAGCTCGACGAGGTCCGGGAAGCCGTTGCCGCCGAGCTGCCGCACACCGACCCCGGCATCCTGGCCCGGGCCTGGCTCGCCGCGGCCCGAAAGGAGCTGCTCGAGGAGCAGGCCGGATGGCCGGCCACCACCGATGTGGACCGCCTGCGTGCGGCGTTCGTGGAGTGCCAGCAGCACGGCGTGAAGGTCCTGGCCGGCGTCGAGGACCACTGGGCGGCCCGGCGCGCCCTCGAGGAGGCCGCCGGCCAGCTGCGTGGGGTGATCTGGTTCGTGGTGATGGACGTCTGGCACGCCGTCGACACCCCCATGCTCGAGGTGAACCTCTGGCACGCCGACGGCGCCAACGCGGCGGAGGGTGACGCGCTCACCACCTCCGTCCTCGCGTGCCTGGAGCGCCATGGCCTGCGGGCCCGGTTCGACGAGGGCCGGATCGAGGTCGCCGCGCTCTGGCAGCGGCGCATCTGAGTTCACCGCAGCGTCACTGACGGGTCATGCGTCCCGTGTTCGGTGTCTCCATGAGCCGCGCACGCATGGACTGGATGGACACGCTGCGCGGGGGAGCGGTCGTCGCGGTGATCGGCCTTCACGCGCAGCTGACGACCACGCTCGTCACGGGCGCGGCGCTGCGTCCGCTCGTCTGGGTCAACGAGCACCTCGAGCCCGTGCGGATGCCGTTGCTCATGCTCTTGAGCGGCGTGCTGCTCTCGCGCTCGCTCGCGAAGGGCCTGCATCGGCACGTCGCCGGCAAGGTGCGCGCGATCCTGTGGCCCTACGCCGTGTGGATGGCCGTCGACCTGGCGCACGTCCTGCTCGACGCCGCCTCAGCGGGCCGTCCCGTGCCCTGGCACCTCGTCGGCCAGGCCTTCCACGACCCGCAGGGCTACCTGTGGTTCCTCGGCTGGCTCTTCGCGTTCCACCTCCTCGCCGGCCCGCTGCCGGCGCCGGTGCGGACAGCGCTCATGGTCGGTGGCTTCGTGCTGGCCCACGGTGTCTCGGGGCTCGATCCGGACGCCGCCCGGTTCGTGTGGCTCTTCCCGTTCTTCCTGCTCGGCGACGTGCTCGGCCGCGCGCTGCCCGGCCGCGTGCCACCCGCTGTCGCAGTGGCAGCTCGTCGCGTGCACGTCCCTGCTCTCGCCTCCGTCGGACGCAGCTCGATCGTCTACTACGTCTGCCACATGCCGGTCGTCGTGTACGCCGTGCCGCTGCTGTGGGCAGGCCTCGAGGTCCGGATGCCCTGGCTGGTCTGGGTCCTCACGGTCGGCCTGGCGCTCGCTGCGGGCCGTGCCCTGGCGGCGGTGCAGCACGCCCCGCGCTGGCGCCTGCTCTTCGCGTGGCCGCGGGCCAATGTGACGCAACCCACGGTCGGAAACACCACCTTTCCTGTTTTCCGGGACGCCATGTCCCACTAACGTCGTTGTCATGAACACGGCGTCTCACTAACCGGTGAGCGCGGTCACACGACGAGGTGAAGCATGACGACTGACGTGAGCTACGAAGAGCACCTGGCGACGCTGTCGCAGGGCTCGGTTGACCTCCACTTCGACCCGTTCGTCGACATCGACTGGAGCTCCTACGACGTCTCCGCGGACAACCCCCAGTGGGTCCTTCCGCCGGAGCACGAGATGGGCGCCCACCCGTGGTACCAGGCGCTTCCCGCGGACCGTCAGCGGCAGATCGGCCGCGCCTACATGGCGCAGGTCGCGAAGGTCGGCCTCGAGTTCGAGAACCTCCTGATCCGCGGCCTCATGCAGTACGTCTACGACCTGCCCAACGGCTCGCCGGAGTTCCGCTACGTCACCCACGAGGCGACCGAGGAGACGCACCACACGCAGATGTTCCAGGAGTTCGTGAACCGCTGCGAGTACGACGCCCCGGGCATGCAGAAGTGGACCAAGACGTTCGTCATGCAGAACCTGATCCCGTCGTTCGCGCGGATCTTCCCGGAGTTCTTCTTCGTACTGGTGCTCGGCGGCGAGGAGCCGATCGACCACATGCAGAAGGTCTACCTGCGCGCCGGCGAAGGCAAGATCCACCCGCTGATGCGCCGCATCATGCAGATCCACGTCGCCGAGGAGGCGCGCCACATCTCCTTCGCCCACGCGAAGCTGACCGAGGACGCTCCGGGCATGGGCCGGATCCGCCGCGGCCTGCTGTCGGTCCTCACGCCGCTGGCGTTCCGGATCATGGCCGACATGATCCTGATCCCGCCGGGTCGCATGTGCAAGGAGCTCGAGATCCCGCGCGAGGTCATCCAGGACATCTACTGGGGCGCTCCCGAGCGCCGCATCGTGCTCAGCGAGATCTTCGGCGACGTGCGCATGCTGACGTCGAAGGTGGGCCTCGCCGACAACCGGGTCGCACGCCACCTGTGGAAGCGCCTCAACATCGGCGGCACTCCGTCGCGCTTCCGCGGCGAGATCCACGACCGCACGATCCACGAGCCGGCCGCGGTCGACCACCACGCCGCCTGACGGTCGGCCCACTTCCACCTGAGACAGGACGTCATGCCCCACGTCGTCACCCAGTCGTGCTGCGCCGACGCCTCGTGCGTCGTCGCCTGCCCGGTCAACGCCATCCACCCCGGTCCGCTCGAGGACGGCTTCGCCCTCGCGGAGCAGGTCTACATCGACCCTCAGACCTGTGTGGACTGTGGCGCGTGCGTCACCGCATGCCCCGTCGGGGCCATCAAGGCACACACCCGGCTGGCTCCGGCCGAGCTGCCGTTCGTCGACATCAACGCGGACTTCTTCGCCGGCGTGGACCGGAGCGACCGCCCGGTCCTGGCACCGCTGCGGCGGCGTGAGCGGCCGGCGGCGGACAGCCTCCGCGTCGCCGTCGTCGGCGCCGGTCCGGCAGGCCTGTACGTCGCCGACGAGCTGCTGCACTTCCCGGGCGTCACGGTGACGGTCCTCGACCGGCTGGACGTGCCGCACGGCCTCGCCCGCTTCGGCGTGGCTCCCGACCACGCGCACACCCGCAGGATCCGCAGCCTCTTCGAGACGATCGAGAAGCAGCAGGGCTTCACCTACGAGCTCGGCGTCGAGGTCGGCAAGGACGTCTCCCACGAGCAGCTGGCTGCGGCGTACGACGCGGTCGTCTACACCGTCGGCGCGTCGGCAGACCGAGCCATGGGCATCCCCGGCGAGGAGCTGCCCGGCAGCATCTCCGCCACCTCGGTCGTCGGTTGGTACAACGGCCATCCGGACCACGCGGACGTCGCGCCCGACCTCACCGGCGAGCGGGTCGTCATCGTCGGCAACGGCAACGTGGCCCTCGACGTCGCACGCATCCTGACCGCCGACCCGAGCTCCCTCGAGGGCACCGAGATCGCACCGGCCGCGCTCGAGGCGCTGCGGTCCAGCAGCGTCCGCGAGGTCGTCGTGCTCGGTCGCCGCGGACCGGCCGAAGCGGCGTTCACTCTGCCCGAGCTGGTCGGCCTCGCCGGGCTGACCGAGGTCGACGTGGTGGTCCACGACGGCGAGACGGTCCTCGCGGGCCTGCCGGCGAGCCCGAAGGTCGACCTTCTCCGCGAGATCGCCGCGCGCCCCGCGGCGACAGGGGAGCGGCGCCGGATCGTGCTGCGCTTCCTGTCCGCCCCGGTCGCGGTCACCGGGACGACGCGCGCGACGGGCCTCGAGGTCGCCCACACCGTTCTCGTCGCCGACCAGGCCGGTCCGGTCCGGGCTGAGCTGACCGATCAGCGCGAGACCATCGAGGCGTCGATGGTGCTGCGGAGCGTGGGCTACCGCGGTCGCCCGGTTCCGGGCCTTCCGTTCGACGAGAAGACCGGCACCGTCCCCAACGAGAAGGGCCGTGTCGAGCCCGGCGTCTACGTCGCCGGATGGATCAAGCGCGGTCCCACGGGCTTTCTCGGCACCAACAAGACGTGCGCCGAGGAGACGGTCGACAGTCTGCTCGCCGACGTCGCCAGCGCACGAATCGCCCCCGGATCTGACAAGATGGCGGCCCGATAGCAACTTCTGGGCCGAAAGTGGGTCATGGGGACCGACGAACCGCAGGTGGACGGGCGCAGTGTGCGCTGGGAAGCGCACAAGCGTGAGCGTCGCGCTGCCATCATCCAGGCAGCCATCGAGGCGACCGAGGAGCACCCGCCCGGCACCGACATCCACGTCCAGCTGATCGCGAAGAAGGCCGGCATCGGCCGGCCAGTGGTCTACCGCCACTTCGTCGACCGCGACGACCTCGACCGCGCGGTCCAGCGCCGTGCGCTCGACATGCTGACCGAGCAGATCATCGGCGCCGTCGTCGAGGGTGGCGGCCTGCGCGACGTGATCGAGCGCGCCGTCCTCCGCTACGTCCAGTGGGCGCACGACCACCGGGCCCTGCACCGCTTCGCCATGCGCGAGCTGCCCGGCAAGATCGACAACCCGGTCCGCAACGTCATCCGCGGCATCTCGGAGCAGTTCAAGCCGCTGCTCCTGGAGGGTGCCACGGTGCTCGGAGTCGAGCTCGACGAGGACGACGCGGCGACGGTCGACCTGGTCGCCTTCGGCGTGGTGTCGCAGATCGTCTCCGCCGTTCGCCTGTGGCTGGCGCGCGGCGAGGACCGCAAGCCCGACCCGGAGCCGCTGGCCTACCGGCTCTCGCAGATCATCTGGTACCAGCTGGACGGCATGGCCAGCACGCGCGGTGGCAAGCTCGACCCGAACCTGCCCATCGCGAACCTGACGACGCTGCTCGCCGCGACGCAAAACTAGAATCGTCGCGTGAGCACCACCAGCAGCCTGACCATCGGAGTCCTCGCCCTCCAGGGAGACGTCCGTGAGCACCGCGCCATGCTCGAGCAGTGCGGCGTGCAGACCATCGGCGTACGCCGCCCGGCCGAGCTCGCGCAGGTCGACGGCATCGTGATCCCCGGTGGCGAGTCGACGACGATCGGCAAGCTCGCGCGCATCTTCGACCTGTTCGAGCCTCTCCGGCAGGGCCTGCGCGACGGACTGCCGGCCTTCGGCACGTGCGCGGGCATGATCATGCTCGCCGACGCGATCGAGGGCGGCACCGCCGACCAGGAGACGTTCGGCGGCATCGACATGGTCGTGCGGCGCAACGGCTTCGGGCGGCAGGTCGACTCCTTCGAGGCCACCGTCCGTTTCAATCCCTCCTGGGCAACGGCCTTCGATTCCCCCGCGACGTTCATCCGCGCGCCGTACGTCGAGAAGGTCGGCGGCGCCGCGGAAGTGGCCGCCACGGTGACGGCACCCGGTGGGGATAGGATCGTCGCGGTCCGACAGGGGCGTCTGCTCGCCACGTCGTTCCACCCGGAGATCACCGGCGACACGCGGATCCACGAGCTCTTCGTCGAGCTCGTCCGGTCCTGAGGCGCCGTCCTCCCGGGAGCATCTGCACGTCTGACGGAAGAGAGCGCATGTCCGGCCACTCCAAGTGGGCAACCACGAAGCACAAGAAGGCGGCGATCGACGCCAAGCGGGCCAAGAGCTTCGCGAAGCTGATCAAGGTCATCGAGATCGCGGCGCGGGCCGGCGGCGCTGACCTGTCCGGCAACCCCGCGCTCGTGGACGCCGTCCAGAAGGCGAAGAAGCAGTCGGTCCCCAACGACAACATCGACCGCGCGATCAAGCGGGGCGCGGGCCTGTCGGGCGACTCGGTCGCCTACGACACGATCATGTACGAGGTCTACGGCCCCGCGGGCGTCGCCCTCCTCGTCGAGTGCCTCACCGACAACAAGAACCGTGCCGCGATGGAGGTCCGCACGGCGGTCACCCGCAACGGCGGCACCATGGCCGACCCGGGCTCGGTCTCGCGCCTCTTCACCCGCAAGGGCATCGTCGTCGTCGCGAAGTCGCAGGACGGCAAGGACGTCGATGAGGACACCGTGCTCGAGGCGACCCTCGACGCGGGCGCCGAGGAGGTCAACGACCTCGGTGACTCGTGGCAGATCCAGTCCGAGGCCACCGACGTGCTCGCGGTCCGCACCGCCGTCCAGGACGCCGGCCTCGACTACGACTCCGCGGAGACCGAGTTCGTCGCGTCGATGGACATCCCCGTCGCCGACGCCGCGACCGCGGAGAAGGTCATGAAGCTGGTCGACGTCCTCGACGACCTCGACGACGTGCAGAACGTGTTCTCCAACGCCGACATCTCCGACGAGATCCTCGAGGAGCTCGACGCCTGATCCGGCGGGCGGCGTCCTGCCGTCACGCACGAGCTGATGCCGACCTCGGTCCTGGCTGCCATCATGGCGCCATGACCGAGGTCGACTCGTACCTGGCCGGGCTCGCGCCCGCCGATGCCGAGGTGATCCGCGGCTACTACGCCCGGGCGCTTGAGCTGGTGCCGGAGGCCGCGCCCGGACGCAAGTACGCGATGGCGTGCCTGACCTACCGCGGCCGTGGCCTCGTGTCGGTGGTGCGGACGAGGAAGGGGTTCTCGCTCTTCCCCTTCGGCTCCGAACCGGTCGACCTCGTGCGCGACCGTCTCGACGGGCTGCCGTCGACGAAGGGCGGCGTGCAGTTCACGGCCACCCACCGCGTCCCGCTCGCGGCGTACGACGAGATGGTGCTGTGGTCGCGTGATCGCATCGACCGCGCGCTGGGCTGACCGCGTGTCGGGCCGGTCCTCGCACACCGGAGACGGCTAGGGTTCGAACATGCGTTCGCAGAGCCAGTCGCCGATGCGGGTCCTGGGCATCGACCCGGGACTGACCCGCATGGGCATGGGTGTCGTCGAGGGATCGCTCGGCCGGCCCCTGGCCCTCGTCGACGTCAACGTCATCCGCACCACCTCGGCGCTGCCGGTCTGGGAGCGGCTCGTGACGATCGAGAAGGGCGTGGACGCCTGGATCGACGAGCACCGACCGGACGCGGTCGCGATCGAGCGGATGTTCGCGCGCTCGGACGTCAGCACGATCATGGGCACCGCCCAGGCCGCCGGGGTGGCGATGGTCGTCGCAGCGAGGCGCGGCATCCCCGTCGCGATGCACACGCCGTCGGAGGTCAAGGCCGCGGTGTCCGGCAACGGCCGAGCGGACAAGGCGCAGGTCGGCCTCATGGTGACCCGCATCCTGCGCCTCGACGCGATGCCCAGGCCGGCCGATGCCGCCGATGCGCTCGCGCTGGCCATCACCCACATCTGGCGCGGAGGCGCGCAGTCCCGACTCGAGGCAGCCGTCGCTGCCCAGGCCCTGAAGGCAGGCACCCGTTGATCGCTCACGTCCGTGGCACCGTCACCGCACTCGGCCTCACCAGTGCGGTCCTCGAGGTGGGCGGAGTCGGCCTCGAGCTGCAGTGCACGCCCGGCACCCTCGCGACGCTGCGCCACGGTGCCACGGCGACCCTCCCGACCAGCATGGTCGTGCGCGAGGACTCCCTGACCCTCTTCGGCTTCCTCGACGACGACGAGAAGTCCTGCTTCGAGCTCGTCCAGACGGCGAGCGGGGTGGGCCCGAAGCTGGCCCAGGCGATCCTCGCGGTCCTCGGGCCCGACGACCTGCGGATCGCGATCGCGGGCGAGGACGTCAAGACACTGACCAAGGTCCCGGGCATCGGTCAGAAGGGGGCCCAGCGGATCATCCTCGAGCTGAAGGACCGCATCGGTGCGCCCGTCGGTCGCGGCGGCGCTGTCCCGACGCCGGTCGTCGACGCCTGGCGAGCCCAGGTCGTCGAGGGCCTCACCGGCCTCGGCTGGTCGGCGAAGGAGGCGGAGAAGGCGGTCGACGTCGTCGCGCCGGACGCCGGCCCAACTCCGGACATCGGCGCGCTCCTCCGCGCCGCCCTGCAGACCCTGCGGAAGGCGTGACGATGGCCCGCGACGACCTCGAGTACGACGACACCGGGCTGTCGGCGTACGAAGCGGAGCACCTGGCCCGGATGGAGGGGCGCCTGACCGCGGCCGAGGCCGACTCCGACGAGCGTGCGGTGGAAGCCGCGCTGCGGCCACGACGTCTCGACGAGGTGATCGGCCAGGAGCGGGTCCGCGAGCAGCTCGGGCTGGTGCTGGATGCGGCGAAGGCGCGGGGGAGGGTCCCCGACCACGTGCTGCTCTCCGGTCCGCCGGGCCTGGGCAAGACGACGCTCGCGATGATCATCGCGGCCGAGATGGAGGCGCCGCTGCGCCTGACCAGCGGGCCGGCGATCACCCACGCCGGTGACCTCGCGGCCATCCTCTCCGGCCTCAACGAGGGGGAGGTGCTCTTCGTCGACGAGATCCACCGGATGTCCCGGCCGGCCGAGGAGATGCTCTACATGGCCATGGAGGACTTCCGTGTCGACGTGATCATCGGCAAGGGGCCGGGGGCGACCTCGATTCCGCTGGAGATCCCGCCGTTCACGCTCGTCGGCGCGACCACCCGCGCCGGGCTGCTGCCCGGCCCGCTGCGTGACCGCTTCGGGTTCACGGGCCACCTGGAGTTCTACGAGCCGCACGAGCTCGATGGCATCGTGCACCGCAGCGCCCACCTGCTCGACGTGGAGCTCACCGACGAGGGGTCCTCGGAGATCGCCGGACGGTCGCGGGGGACGCCGCGCATCGCCAACCGCCTGCTCCGCCGTGTTCGCGACTACGCGCAGGTCCGCGCCGACGGCGTGGTCACCCTCGACGTCGCGCGCAAGGCGCTCGACCTCTTCGAGGTCGATGCGAGCGGGCTCGACCGCCTCGACCGCGGGGTGTTGGACATCCTGTGCCGACGCTTCGGCGGAGGGCCGGTGGGCATCTCGACGCTGGCGGTGGCCGTGGGTGAGGAGCGGGAGACCGTCGAGGAGGTGGCCGAGCCGTTCCTGGTCCGCAACGGCTTCCTCGCGCGCACTCCGCGCGGGCGGGTCGCGACTCCGGCGGCGTGGGCGCACCTCGGTCTGCAGCAGCCCTTCGGCGCACCGGGGGACGACCCGCTTCCTGGTTCCTGACGCGGGCTACACTGCACCGCGGCCGCTGGAGCGGCCCGACGACGACCCCTTTCGAGAGGCCCTGATTTCGTGAAGGACCTTGGCGCCCTGCTGCCGCTTGTCGGCATCTTCGCCGTCTTCTGGTTTCTGATGATCCTGCCGATGCGACGCCGTCAGAAGGCGACGGCGCAGATGCAGTCGGAGCTCGCCGTCGGAGACCGTGTGGTCACCTCGGGCGGGATGTTCGGCACCATCGCCCACCTCGCGGAGGACCGCGTGGGCCTCGAGGTCGCACCGCAGGTCGTCGTCGAGATCGCGCGAGGCGCGCTTGTGGGCAAGACAGTGCTCGACGGAATGGATGGCTGACGTGGCTGCACCCAAGACGGCCCACCCGGGCCGCACCCTGATCCTCTTCTTCGTCGGCGTGGCGATCCTGTTCGGGCTCGTGGCCATCGGCGGCACGTGGAAGCCGGCCCTCGGCCTCGACCTGCAGGGCGGCCAGCGCATCACGCTCCGCGCCAAGGACAACAACGTCACGGCCGAGGCGATGGCCGAGGCGGCGAAGATCATCAACCAGCGTGTCAACGGTTCGGGCGTCAGCGAGGCCTCGGTCTCCACCCAGGGAAACACCAACATCGTGGTGTCGATCCCCGGTGAGTCGAACCAGAAGCTCGTCGACATCGTGCAGCGCCAGGCGCGCCTCGGCTTCCGCCTGATCGCGTGCTCGACCCAGGTGCCCGGCGCCTGCGGTGGTACGCCGGCGCCGAAGCCGGACAAGACCACGACCGGCGTCGTCCACGACGGGCTGGCCTGGCGCGCTGCGCCGCCGCAGGCCTGGATCGACAAGTTCAACGCCGCGACGTGCCCGCCCGCCACGGAGCCGGACGAGAACGCCGACGCCCCCGGCACCCCCATGGTGGCCTGCAGCGCCGCGACGAAGGACGCACCGGCCCAGAAGTACCTGCTGTCGCCCGCCGTGCTCGAGGGCAAGGAGCTCTCCACGGCCGTTGCGCAGCAGAACTCCCAGAACTCGATCGCCTGGGAGGTCGGGCTGAAGTTCAAGAGCGAGGGTGCCAAGAAGTTCGCCCAGGTCTCCAAGGCGCTCTACTCCAACAGCACCGAGCAGTTCGCGATGGTGCTCGACGGCACGGTGCTCTCGGCGCCGAGCATGAACGACCCGAACCTGTCCAAGGTCGCGTCGATCACCGGCAGCTTCTCCCAGGCCGAGGCCAACTCCCTGGCCACCAGCCTCAAGTTCGGCGCCCTGCCGGTCGCGTTCGAGTCCAACCCGAAGAACGACACCGTCGGCCCCTCGCTCGCGGGCAACCAGCTCGACGCGGGCATCTGGGCCGGCATCGTCGGCCTGCTCCTCGTCATGCTGTACTGCCTGCTCTACTACCGTGGCCTCGGTCTCGTGGTGATCGCGTCGCTGGTCGCGGCGGGTGTGACGACCTACGGCATGGTGCTCCTGCTGGCAGGTGCGGGCTTCACGCTCTCGCTGCCCGGCATCGCGGGTCTGATCGTCGCGGTCGGCATCACCGCGGACTCGTTCATCGTCTTCTTCGAGCGCATCCGCGACGAGATGCGTGAGGGCAAGTCGATGCGGGTCGCGGTGGAGGCCGGCTGGGTCCGTGCGCGGAACACCTGCCTGGCCGCAGACGCTGTCTCGCTGTCGGCTGCGGTGGTGCTCTACATCTTCGCGATCGACGAGGTGCGGGGCTTCGCCTTCACCCTCGGACTGTCGACGCTGATCGACCTCGCGATCTTCTTCTGGTTCACCAAGCCGGCGGTCTCGTGGCTGGGCCGGTTCCACTTCTTCAACTCCGGCCACAAGTTCTCGGGCCTGGGCACGGACACCCTCGGCCTCGACGCCGCGGCGATCAAGGGAGGGGCAGCCTGATGGGCCGTTTCAACCGTCTCGGCAACGACCTCTACAACGGTCACCGCTCGATCGACTTCGTCGGTCGCTGGAAGACCTGGTACGCCGCCTCCGCGGTGATCCTGATCCTCGCGATCACCGGACTGGCGTGGAAGGGCCTCAACCTCGGCATCGAGTTCGTCGGCGGCTCGGAGTACTCCGTGAGCCTGCCTGCGGACCAGGTGACCCAGGCCAACGCCGACAAGCTCCGTGACGCCGTCGCCGGCCTGGGCATCAAGGATGCCGAGCAGCCGGTCGTCACCACCTCCGGCGACAAGGCGATCCTCGTCCAGACCGAGTCGCTCTCGACCGCGGACTCGATCAAGGTGATGGACGAGCTCGCCTCCGCAGCGCACGTCGACGCCCAGAAGGACGTGTCGGTCTCCGACATCGGGTCCAGCTGGGGCAAGGACGTCCTCAACAGGGCGATCCTCGGCCTGATCGTCTTCCTCATCGTCGTGGTGCTCTTCATCTGGGCCTACTTCCGCGAGTGGAAGATGTCCGTGGCCGCGATCGTGGCCCTGGCGCACGATGTCCTGATCACCGTCGGCATCTACGCGCTCTCCGGCTTCGAGGTCTCGCCCGCGACCGTCACCGGCATCCTGACCATCCTCGGCTTCTCGCTCTACGACACCGTCGTCGTCTTCGACAAGGTCCGCGAGAACACCCACCAGGGCAAGGCCGGTTCCCGGACCTACGCCGACGGCGCCAACCTCGCGGTCAACCAGACGCTGGTCCGCTCGATCAACACCTCGATCGTCGCGCTGCTCCCGGTCGCGGCGCTTCTCTACGTCGGCGTGGTCCAGCTCGGCTCCGGGTCGCTGAAGGACCTGGCACTCGCGCTCTTCGTCGGCATGCTCGCCGGTGCCTACTCCTCGATCTTCATCGCGACGCCGCTGCTGGTGATCCTGAAGAAGAACGACGACGACGTCGAGGTGGTCAACCGCCGTGCCGCCGCCCGGATCCGTGCCGCCGACCCGTACGCCAGCGTGCCGTCGTTCGCGGAGGGCATGCCGGTCTTCGCCGACCCGACGACGACTGCGCTGGAGCAGGCGCGCCTGCACATCGACCCGAACGCCCCGCAGCGTCCGATGACGCGCGACCGCCTGCCGAAGGGCTTCCTCAAGGACCAGGACGAGACGCCCGACGAGCTGGACGAGCGCTGATGGTGGAGCTGGCCCCCGAGGTCCGCGCCCAGGTCGATCGCGCGCTGCAGGCGTGCGTGGTCGACGTGGCGGACTACCCGCAGGAAGGCGTGATGTTCAAGGACATCACGCCGCTGCTGGCCGACCACGACGCCTTCACCGCCGTTGTGACGGCTCTCGCATCTGCTGGCCGCGACGAGGCCGGAGACGTCATCATTGACAAGGTCGTGGGCATGGAGGCACGCGGGTTCATCCTCGCTGCCCCTGTGGCCCTCGCCCTCGGTGCCGGGTTCGTCCCGGTGCGCAAGGCGGGCAAGCTGCCGCGTGAGACCCACGCTGTGTCCTACGCCCTCGAGTACGGCGAGGCCACCCTGGAGATCCACCGGGACGCGGTCGCGCCGGGGGAGAGGGTCCTGCTGGTCGACGACGTCCTCGCGACGGGCGGCACCATCGCCGCGACGCGCGAGCTCGTCGAGTCCTGTGGGGGCTCGGTGCACGCGGTCGCGGTCCTGATGGAGCTCAGCTTCCTTCCGGGTCGCGAGACAAACCCGGGTCTTCCGGTCACCGCGCTCGGTACCGTCTGACCCGCTTGAACTTCACAGATCCATTCGAGAAAGAGAAGCACTGACGTGACGTCTGACCACTTCGCCGACTGGAAGCAGCGCGAGGCGCTTGCCGAGGCCATGATCCCGATCATCGGCCAGCTCTACCGCGAGCGGGACGTCACCGTCCTCGTGCACAGCCGGTCCCTGGTGAACAAGTCGGTCATCAGCATCCTGAAGACCCACAAGTACGTCCGCCAGATCGTCGGCACGGGCCTGAGCATCGAGCAGACCTTCCCGATCCTCAAGGCCGTCGCCGCGCTCGACCTCGGTCCCTCGCGCATCGACATCGGCAAGCTCGCCCTCGCCTACGCCGAGGACTCCAAGGGCCTCTCCGTCGAGGAGTACGTCGCGGCCGAGCTCGCCGGCGCCACCGGCGAGAACAAGCTGGTCCGCGACGGCCACACCGACGTCGTGCTCTACGGCTTCGGTCGCATCGGCCGCCTCCTGGCCCGCCTGCTGATCGAGAAGTCCGGCTCGGGCAACGGCCTCGCGCTGCGCGCCGTCGTCGTCCGCAAGGGATCCGACGACGACCTCAAGAAGCGTGCCTCGCTCCTGCGCCGCGACTCGATCCACGGTCAGTTCAACGGCTCCATCGAGATCGACGAGTCGCGCAACGTCATCATCGCCAACGGTGTCGAGATCCAGTTCATCTACTCCAACGACCCTTCCGAGGTCGACTACACGGAGTACGGCATCAACGACGCCATCCTCATCGACAACACCGGCAAGTGGCGCGACCGCGAGGGTCTGTCGCTGCACCTCCGCCCGGGTGTCGCCAAGGTGGTCCTGACCGCGCCCGGCAAGGGCGACGTCAAGAACATCGTCCACGGCGTGAACCACCACACGATCGAGGACACGGACAACGTCCTGTCCTGCGCGTCCTGCACGACCAACGCGATCGTGCCGCCGCTGAAGGCGATCGAGGACGAGTTCGGCATCGTCCAGGGCCACGTGGAGACGGTCCACTCGTTCACCAACGACCAGAACCTGCTGGACAACTTCCACAAGGGTGACCGTCGCGGTCGCTCTGCGCCGCTCAACATGGTCCTCACCGAGACCGGTGCGGCGTCCGCGATCAAGAAGGCGATGCCGGACTTCGGCGCCCACATCTCGGGCTCCTCGATCCGCGTCCCCACCCCCGACGTGTCGATGGCGATCCTGAACCTGACGCTGAAGCGCGAGACGACGAAGGAGGAGCTCAACGACTTCATGCGCAACACGTCGCTGCACTCCGACCTGAAGCGTCAGATCGACTTCACCACGTCCAACGACGCGGTCTCCACGGACTTCGTCGGCTCGCGCCACGCGTCGATCTTCGATGCCAACGCGACCATCGTGAACGGCACCAACGCGATCGCCTACCTCTGGTACGACAACGAGTTCGGCTACTCGTGCCAGGTGGTCCGCGTGGTCCAGCACATCTCCGGCGTGGAGTACCCGCTGTTCCCGTCGGCCTGATCCGGGTCATCGCTTCACCGTCACGCGGCTCGCGCCCCCAGGGCGCGGGCCGCGTTTCGCTTTGCGCCCGGTCGGCGTACGCCGGACGTGCGCGCGCCCCTAGGATGAGGAGATGACCGAGGACCGTGCTGCATCTCCGTCCCCGGCGTCCGCGCAGTCGCCTGCGACGCCGGCCGCCGAGCCGATCGGTGCGCAGTCGGCGCGCCGGATGCGCGCCCGTCTGGCCCGCATCGGCGCGCAGCAGCGCGGGGGCACCAACCCGGTCCTGGAGCCGCTGTTCCGCTCGGTGCGCGCTAGCCATCCGAAGGCCGACCTGGCGCTGCTGGAGCGCGCCTACCTGACCGCGGAGTTCCACCACCGCGACCAGCGGCGCAAGAGCGGCGACCCCTACATCACGCACCCGCTCGCGGTGACGACGATCCTCGCTGACATCGGCATGACCGAGGCGACGCTGTGCGCGGCGCTGCTCCACGACACGGTCGAGGACACGGCGTACACGCTGGAGGAGCTGCGCAAGGACTTCGGCGAGGAGGTGGCGCAGCTGGTCGACGGCGTCACCAAGCTCGACAAGGTCCACTACGGCGCCAACGCCGAGGCCGAGACGATCCGCAAGATGATCGTCGCGATGTCGCGCGACATCCGGGTGCTCGTCATCAAGCTCGCCGACCGGCTGCACAACATGCGCACCCTCCGCTTCGTGAAGCAGGAGACGCAGGAGCGCAAGGCACGCGAGACGCTCGACATCTTCGCGCCGCTGGCCCACCGCCTCGGCATGAACACCATCAAGTGGGAGCTGGAGGACCTCTCCTTCGCGACGCTGCACCCGAAGATCTACGACGAGATCGTGCGCCTCGTCGCCGAGCGTGCGCCCTCCCGCGACAAGTTCCTGGCCGAGGTGATCGCCCAGGTCGAGGCGGACCTGCGTGAGGCGAAGATCAAGGCCACCGTCACCGGCCGTCCGAAGCACTACTACTCGATCTACCAGAAGATGATCGTCGGCGGCCGCGACTTCTCCGACATCTACGACCTCGTCGGCATCCGCGTCCTCGTCGAGGAGGACCGCGACTGCTACGCCGTCCTGGGCGTCCTGCACGCCCGGTGGAACCCGGTGCTCGGCCGGTTCAAGGACTACGTCGCGATGCCGAAGTTCAACATGTACCAGTCGCTCCACACGACGGTCATCGGCCCGCACGGCAAGGCCGTGGAGATGCAGGTGCGCACCTACGCCCAGCACCGCCGCGCGGAGTACGGCGTCGCGGCGCACTGGAAGTATAAGGAGGACGGCCGCAACGGCGTCGACACCGACCGGCTGGCCGACAAGGACGACATGACCTGGGTCCGGCAGCTGCTGGACTGGCAGTCCGAGGTGGAGGACCCGGGGGAGTTCCTGGAGTCGCTCCGCTTCGAGATGAACCGGGCGGAGGTCTACGTCTTCACCCCGCGCGGGGACGTCATCGCGCTGCCCGCTGGAGCGACGCCCGTCGACTTCGCCTACGCCGTGCACACCGAGGTCGGCCACCACACCATCGGTGCCCGGGTCAACGGTCGCCTGGTCTCGCTGGAGTCCCAGCTCGAGAACGGCGACGTCGTCGAGGTCTTCACCTCGAAGGCACCCAACGCGGGCCCGTCGCAGGACTGGCTCTCGTTCGTGAAGTCGCCGCGTGCGCGCAACAAGATCCGCCACTGGTTCACCAAGGAGCGGCGCGACGAGGCGATCGAGCACGGCAAGGACCAGATCGTGAAGCTCATGCGCAAGGAGGGCCTGCCCCTCAAGCGCCTGATGTCGCACGAGGCCCTGACCGAGGTCGCCGAGCACTTCAAGCTCGCCGACGTGTCGGCGGTCTACGCGGCCGTCGGGGAGAACCAGCTCTCCGCTGCTGCCGTCGTACGCCGGGTGATCGAGCTGCACGGCGGCGACCAGGGGGCTGCCGAGGACCTCGCCGAGGGCGTGACGATCACCGGTCGCACCGGACGGACGCCGCGTTCCTTCGGGTCGGCCAGCGGCGAGGTGCCGGTGGTCGTCAAGGGTGCCGATGGCCTCTGGGTGAAGCTGGCCAAGTGCTGCACGCCGGTGCCGCCGGACGAGATCCTCGGCTTCGTCACCAAGGGCGGAGGTGTCTCCGTGCACCGCACCGACTGCACCAACGCCGCCGACCTGCAGAGCCAGCCCGAGCGCCTGATCGAGGTCGAGTGGGAGGGCAGCGCCAAGGCGACGTTCCTGGTCAACATCCAGGTCGAGGCGCTGGACCGGTCGCGCCTGCTGTCGGACATCACGATGGCGCTCTCGGACGCCCACGTGAACATCCTCTCGGCCTCCCTCAACACCTCCCGGGACCGGGTCGCCAAGTCGAAGTTCAGCTTCGAGATGGCCGACGCCAAGCACCTCGACAACGTCCTGCGGGCCGTGCGCGGCGTGCCTGGCGTCTTCGACGCCTACCGCGTCTGACCGGTGGTCCTCCGCAGTCCGCGCAGGACCACCGGGGCGGTCAGTGCTGGTTGAGGCGCACCATGTTGCCGGCGGGGTCGCGGAAGGCGCAGTCGCGACCCCAGTGCTGCGTGGTCGGCTCCTGGATGACGTCGCAGCCCGCGGCCTCGAGTCGGGCGAAGGCAGCGTCGACGTCGTCGACGGAGAGCACCAGTCCGGGGAGCAGGCCCTTGGCGAGCAGGCCGGCGAGTGCCTCGCGGTCGCTGGGCGAGGTGTCCGGGCCGCCGCCGACGTTGATCAGGACGACGTTGGTGCCCAGGTCGTCGGGGGCCGCGATGCTGACCCACCGGAAGTCGCCGAACGCGACGTCGTTGGTGGTGACGAACCCGAGCCGCTCGACGTAGAACTCGAGGGCCTTGTCGTGGTCGTCGACGGTGAGGAAGGTGTTCTGGATCTTCATGTCACCGACCCTAGGCAGGGGAGTCGGGCGCGGGCTTCTCGGATCCTGACCGATCGGCCTCGACCGCCGGCGGGGCCGGGTAGCGCGGCGGTCGGCCGATGATCCGGGCGATGCAGGCCGGGATCTCCTCGTACGGCGGATGGTCGGCGGCACGGTAGGCCGACGGCGACATCCCGACGACCTCGGTGAAGCGGCTGCTGAACGACCCCAGCGACGAGGCGCCGACGGCGAAGCAGGCGTCGGTGACGCTCACGCCGTCGCGCAGGAGCGCCATCGCACGCTCGATGCGCCGCGTCATCAGGTACGTGTACGGCGTCTCGCCGAACGCGTCCTTGAAGGCGCGGTGGAAGTGCCCGGTCGACATGTGCGCCGTCGCTGCCATGGCATCGACGTCGAGCGGGTCGGCGTACCGCCGGTCCATGAGGTCACGGGCGCGGCGCAGCGCCCGCAGGTCCGCGGGCGTCTGCGCCATCGCTCGGGTGGCTTCCGGTCAGGCGCTGAACTCGGAGCTGACCTTGCGGGCCATCTCCAGGAACTGCTGCTTGCTCGCGATGTCGGCCTCGAGCTGCTTGACCCGCTTGTCGTCGCCGGCGGCCTTCGCCTTCTCGAGCTTGGCCTCGACCTCGGCGATGCCGGCCTCGAGCTGCGCGACCATGCCGTCGGCACGGGCGGACTTCTCCGGGTCGGACTTCTGCCACTGCTCGTCCTCGGCCTGACGGATGGCGGTCTCGACCTTGCGCATCCGGCCCTCGAGCTCCTTGATGCGGTCGCGCGGGACCTTGCCCGCAGCCTCCCAGCGCTCGGCGAGGTCGCGCAGTGCCTTCTTGGCGGCCTCGAGGTCGGTCACGGGGACGAGCTTCTCCGCCTCGGCGAGGATCTGCTCCTTGACCTCGGCGTTGGCAGCGAACTCCTGGTCCAGCTCGGCATTGGCCGCGTCGCGGGCGCCGAAGAACGCATCCTGGGCGCCGCGGAATCGCTTCCAGAGCTTGTCGTCGATCTCGCGAGGGGCGGGGCCGGCTGCCTTCCACTGCTGCATGAGACGGCGGTACTCGCCCGCGGTCGCACCCCAGTCGGTCGAGCCGGCGAGGGCCTCGGCCTGCTCGGCGAGCTTCTCCTTGATCGACTTCGCGGCGTCGCGCTTCTCGTTCTGCTCGGCGAAGTGGGACTTGCGGTGGCGGGTGTACGCCGTGCGCGCGGTCGAGAAGCGGCGCCAGAGGGCGTCGTCGCTGGCGCGGTCGAGACGGGGGAGCGCCTTCCACTCCTCGAGCAGGTCCCGCAGGCGGTTGGCGCCGTTGCGCCAGTCCGACGAGCCGGCCAGCTTCTCGGCCTCGCTGACGATCTGCTCCTTGCGGATCCTGGACTCGGCCGTCTTCGCGGCACGCTCGGCCTTCTTGGCCTCGCGCTGCTCAGCGATGACGGTGCCGAGGGCGTCGAGGCGGGCGACGAGGGAGTCGAGGTCACCGACGGCGTGGGCGTCGACGACCTGTTCGCGGACCTTCTTCACCGAACCGGCGGCCTCGTCGGGGCCGAGGGCCCCGCCCTTCACGCGCTGCTCGAGCAGGTCCACCTCGAACGCCAGGGCGTCGTAGCGGTCGGTGAAGAACTTCAGCGCCTCTTCGGGCGTGCCCTCCGGGTACTGCCCGACGGCTCGTTCGCCGTCGGCCGTACGGACGTAGACGGTGCGGTCCTCGGCGACGCGGCCCCAGTCGTTCGGCTGCCCCGCGGAGGGCGCGGACGAGGTGGTCGTGTCCTGCTGCTCGCTCATGGTTGCCCATCGTAGTCACACGGGTCGGGACCCGAGGCAGGCAATCGGTAGGCTCTGACGGTCCGCAGTCACCGAGGCAGATGAGGTCGCCACGTGTTCATCGCCGGATTCCCCGCCGGTTCCTGGGGCACCAACTGCTATGTCATCGCGACGGAGCCCGGTGCCGAGTGCATCGTCATCGACCCCGGCCAGGACGCGACCAAGGGCGTCGAGGCCGTCGTCCGCGAGCACAACCTCAAGCCGGTGGCCGTCCTGCTGACCCACGGGCACATCGACCACATGTGGTCGGTCACCCCCGTCGCCGGCACCTACGACGCCACCGCGTGGATCCACCCGGCCGACCGCCACCTGCTCACCGACCCGATGGCGGGCATCTCGCGCGAGAGCGCCGCGATGCTGCTGGGCGGTCGGCACGAGTTCGCCGAGCCCGACGACGTGCGCGAGCTCGCCGACGGCGCCGTCCTCAACCTCGCCGGCATCGACATCACCGTCGACCACGCACCGGGCCACACCCAGGGCTCGGTCGCGTTCCGCACGCCGTACGGCGGCGACGTCCCGCAGGTGATGTTCTCCGGCGACCTGCTCTTCGCCGGCTCGATCGGTCGCACCGACCTCCCGGGCGGCAACCACGCCCAGATGTTGCAGAGCCTCCAGGACAAGGTGCTCCCGCTCGCCGACGACATCGTCGTGCTGCCCGGCCACGGCCAGCAGACCTCGATCGGCCAGGAGCGTCTCACCAACCCCTACCTCCAGGACCTGATCAACGCCGGCACGGCGCACCAGGTCAAGCGGGGCCTGTGATGGCCAAGCCCACGCCGCTCAGCGGCTTCCCCGAGTTCCTTCCTGCCGACCGCGTGGTCGAGCAGCAGGTCATCGCGACGCTCTCGCGGACCTTCGAGCTGCACGGCTTCGGCAACATCGAGACGCGTGCCGTCGAGCCGATGGACCAGCTGCTGCGCAAGGGCGAGACCTCCAAGGAGGTCTACGTCCTCAAGCGGCTCCACGACACCGACGGCGACGCCGGCATGGGTCTCCACTTCGACCTCACCGTGCCCTTCGCCCGCTACGTCATGGAGAACGCCGGCAAGCTGGAGTTCCCCTTCCGTCGCTGGCAGATCCAGAAGGTGTGGCGCGGCGAGCGCCCGCAGGAGGGCCGCTTCCGCGAGTTCACGCAGGCCGACATCGACATCGTCGGACGCGACGTGCTGCCCTTCCACCACGACGTCGAGGTCGCGCGGGTCATGGTCGAGGCGCTGTCGCAGCTGGAGTTCCTGCCCGGCTTCCGCCTCCAGGTCAACAACCGCAAGCTGATCCAGGGCTTCTACGAGGGCGTCGGCGCGACCGACACCGACAAGGTCATGCAGGTCATCGACAAGCTCGACAAGCTGCCCGTCGAGAAGGTCCGCGAGCTGCTCCAGACCGACGCCGGCCTGGACGAGAAGCAGGCCGACCTCTGCCTCCAGCTCGCCACCATCGAGTCGGAGGACGCGTCGTTCGTCGACGCGGTCCGCGCGCTCGGTGTCGAGAGCGAGCTGCTCGAGGAGGGCCTGGCCGAGCTGGCCGCGGTCGTCGCGGGCTGTGCCCCGGTGACCTCCGAGACCGTCAAGGTGGTCGCGGACCTCAAGATCGCGCGAGGCCTCGACTACTACACCGGCACCGTCTTCGAGACGCGGCTGACCGGCTTCGAGTCGCTCGGCTCGATCTGCTCCGGTGGCCGCTATGACGCTCTGGCCTCCGACGGCCGGTTCACCTACCCGGGCGTCGGCATCTCGCTCGGCCTGAGCCGACTGCTCGTGCCGCTGGTGCAGAAGGGCCACCTCGGTGGCTCGCGCCCGGTCCCGAGCGCGGTGCTGGTCGCCCTCAACGAGGAGGGCGCCCGCCCGGCCGCCGACGCGGTCGCGCAGCAGCTGCGTTCCTCCGGCGTGCCGACCGAGGTGGCCGCGAAGGCCGACAAGTTCGGCAAGCAGATCCGCTACGCCGAGAAGCGCGGCATCCCGTTCGTGCTCTTCGCCCGCACCGACGAGGCGGGCACGACCACGTACGAAGCCAAGGACATCCGCTCGGGAGAGCAGGTGAGCGTCGATCCGGCCACCTGGACCCCGCCCACAACCGACCTCACCCCCCAGGTCATCACGAAGGAGCAGCTCTCTTGATCCGCACCCACGAGGCCGGCACCCTGCGCGCCGAGCACGTCGGCCAGACCGTCACCCTCGCCGGCTGGGTCGCGCGTCGTCGCGACCACGGCGGTGTGGCGTTCATCGACCTGCGCGAGGCCAGCGGTGTGGTGCAGGTCGTCATCCGTGACGAGGAGCTGGCGCACTCGCTGCGCAACGAGTACGTCGTGAAGGTGACCGGCGAGGTCGTCGCCCGCACGGAGGGCAACGTCAACCCGAACCTGGCCACCGGTGAGATCGAGATCGTGGTCGCGCAGCTCGAGGTGCTCAACACCGCCGCGACGCTGCCGTTCCAGATCGACGACCACATCGAGGTGGGCGAGGAGGCGCGCCTGAAGTACCGCTACCTCGACCTGCGGCGCAGCGGTCCCGCCGCTGCCATCCGCCTGCGCTCCGACGTCTACAAGGCGGTCCGCGACGTCCTGGCCCGCCGTGGGTTCACCGAGGTCGAGACCCCGACCCTGACCCGCTCGACGCCGGAGGGTGCCCGCGACTTCCTCGTGCCGGCCCGCATGCACCCGGGCAGCTGGTACGCGCTGCCGCAGAGCCCGCAGCTCTTCAAGCAGCTGCTCATGGTCGGCGGCATCGAGAAGTACTTCCAGATCGCGCGCTGCTACCGCGACGAGGACTTCCGTGCCGACCGCCAGCCGGAGTTCACCCAGCTCGACATCGAGATGTCCTTCGTCGAGCAGGAGGACGTCATCGAGATGATGGAGGACGTCATCACGGCGATGTGGGCCACCATCGGCGTCGAGGTGCAGACCCCGCTGCCGCGGATGACGTACGCCGACGCGATGCGCCTCTACGGCTCGGACAAGCCCGACCTCCGCTTCGGCAACCCGCTCGTGGAGTGCACCGAGTACTTCGCCGAGACCACGTTCCGCGTCTTCCAGGCCGAGTACGTCGGTGCGGTCGTCATGCCGGGCGGCGCGAGCCAGCCCCGCAAGCAGCTCGACGCCTGGCAGGAGTGGGCCAAGCAGCGCGGTGCGCGCGGCCTCGCGTACGTCCTGGTCCAGGAGGACGGCACGCTGACCGGTCCGGTCGCCAAGAACCTGTCCGAGGCCGAGGCCGCCGGCCTGGCCGCCCACACGGGCGCCCAGCCCGGCGACTGCATCTTCTTCGCCGCCGGCGGCACCAAGGCGTCCCGGGCGCTCCTCGGTGCCGCCCGCCTGGAGATCGGCAAGCGACTCGACCTGCTCGACCCCGACGTCTTCGCCTTCACGTGGGTCGTCGACGCGCCGATGTTCGAGCCGGCCGGCGACGCCGTCGCCTCCGGTGACGTCGCCGTCGGGGCAGGGGAGTGGACGGCCGTCCACCACGCCTTCACCGGCCCGAAGCCGGAGTTCCTGGACACCTTCGACACCGACCCGGGCAGTGCACTGGCCTACGCCTACGACATCGTCTGCAACGGCTCCGAGCTCGGCGGTGGCTCGATCCGTATCCACCGCGAGGACGTCCAGAAGCGTGTCTTCAACGTGATGGGCATCAGCGACGAGGAGGCCCAGGAGAAGTTCGGCTTCCTGCTCGACGCCTTCAAGTTCGGCGCTCCGCCGCACGGTGGCATCGCGCTGGGCATGGACCGGATCCTGCAGCACCTGACGAAGACGGACTCCATCCGCGAGGTCATCGCGTTCCCGAAGTCGGGCGGCGGTTTCGACCCGCTGACGGCGGCCCCCGCACCCATCACGGAGCAGCAGCGGGCCGAGGCCGGAGTGGACGCCAAGCCCGAGCCCGAGCACACGTCCGAGGGCGACGCAACCCCCTGATAGATACGGGTTGGTCATCCCAATATTTCGATATCAAAACGTTGAACTTTTGGGATGGGAAGCGCGGTTTCCCTGTGGTTGGGTGATGCCTACGTCACAGGCCCGCTCAGTGTCGAGCGTGCCCTGAAGCACAGGAGGCACCGACGTGAATCTCGGCAGGAAGATCATCCCGATCATTGCAGTGACGGCCACCGCGGCCTCGCTCGCTGCCTGCGGTGGAGTGACCAAGAGCGAGACCGACAACGGTCCGAAGTCGCTCACGGTCGGCTGGAACCAGCCGTTCTACTCCATCAACGACCAGACGGGCACCGGCAACAACGTCACCAACGCCAACATCTCGTACCTGACCAACTCGCAGTTCAACTACTTCGACGCGGACAGCCAGCTGCAGAAGGACACGTCCTTCGGCACGTACGAGAAGGTGTCGGACGACCCGCTCACGGTGAAGTACACACTGGCCGACACCGCCAAGTGGTCCGACGGAGTGCCGGTCACCGCAGCCGACCTGATCTTCGGGTACGGCGCCAACAGCGGCAACTTCAACACCGTCGGCAGCGACGGTGTGAAGGTCGACGAGAACACCGGTGCCACCACCGCTCCCAAGGGCGAGGCGTACTTCAACGCCGCCGCCGCCGGTGCCAACGGCTTCCAGTACATCTCGAAGTTCCCCACCATCAGTGACGACGGCAAGTCGGTGACCCTGGTCTACGACAAGCCGTTCGCCGACTGGGAGCTCGACTTCTTCAACGCGCTGCGCACGCCGGCGCACGTCATGGCCGCCGAGGCGCTCGGCATCAAGGACGCCGACAAGGGCAACGAGGCCGTCATCAAGGCCTTCCAGGACAAGGACAAGGCGTCGCTGGCCAAGCTGGCCAACTTCTGGAACTCCGGCTTCGACTTCGCCGACACCCCGAAGGACAAGCAGCTCCTCGTCGGCTCCGGTCCGTACGTGATCAGCGCCGCCAAGAAGGACCAGTACGTCACGGTCACCAAGAACCCCAACTACGAGGGTGACCACAAGGGCAAGGTCGACCAGATCACCGTCAAGTTCTACCCGGACGCCACGCAGGCGCTCCAGGCGCTCAAGAACGGCGAGATGTCGGCGTACGAGGGCCAGGCGACGACCGACTCGGTGAAGGACGCCGAGGCCAAGGGCCTGGACATGCACCGTGGCCTGGAGAGCACCTACGAGCACATCGATCTCACGGTGAACAACGGTGGCCCGTTTGACCCGAAGAGCTACGGCGGTGACGAGGCCAAGGCCAAGCTGGTCCGCCAGGCGTTCCTCATGGCGTACCCGCGCCAGGAGATCATGGACAAGATCATCAAGCCGATCGTCCCCGACGCGAAGCTCCGCACGTCGCTGACCACCTTCAACGGTGCTCCCGGCTACGACGAGATCTCGGCGGCCAACGGCTCTGCCTCCTACGGTGCCGGTGGCGCGGAGGGCATCGCCAAGGCGAAGGCCCTGCTCAAGCAGGCCGGCGTCAAGAACCCCGTCGTCCGCGAGATGTACGACAAGACCAACCCGCGTCGTGCCGCCGAGTACGCGCTCGCGGCGGCGGCCGAGACCGCTGCCGGCTTCAAGATGGTCAACCTGGGTGACGGCGACTGGAGCAGCAAGCTCGGCAACAAGTCGTACGACGCCATCTTCTTCGGCTGGAACAGCACCACCACCTCGGTGCTCGGCTCGATGGCCAACTACGTCGGCAAGGCGGGCTCGAACTTCCAGGGCTACGACAACCCGACCGTCAACAAGGCCTACGCGGACCTGCAGTTCACGACCGACCCGAAGGAGCAGATCTCGCTCCTGAAGACGATCGACACCGAGATCTACAAGGACGCGGTGACCCTGCCGATCTTCGAGTTCCCGGGCGTCGTGTTCTACGACAGCAAGGCCATCGGGGGTCTCGACCCGGCCTACCTGTCGCCGAACATGTTCTACGGCTACTGGAACTGGACCGCCAAGTAGAAAGCAGCCAGCTGGTGGGGTGCGTCTGTCTCAGGCGCACCCCACCGCGCATGAAGCCATGATCACTTTTCTCGTACGTCGCCTGACGACGTCCGCACTCGTCGTGCTGATCTCGTCTTTCCTGATGTATTTCCTGGTCGCCATCGCGGTCGACCCCTTGTCCACGCTCCGTGCGAGCACCATGCCGACCCTCGCCAAGCAGCAGCAGATGGCGCACCTGACCGCCCAGCTGCACCTCGACGAGCCGATCATCACCCGCTACTTCGACTGGCTGAAGGGCGCCTCGGGCTGTGTCTACGGCCAGTGCGACCTCGGCACCAACTGGAAGACCCACGAGGCCGTCACCAGCATGCTGAGCGGCGCGATCGTGACCACCGTGCAGCTCGTGCTGCTCGCCACCGTCATCGCGATCATCGTGGGCGCCGCCATCGGCATCGTCAGCGCCCTGCGCCAGTACAGCGGCTTCGACTACAGCATCACCTTCCTGTCGTTCCTCATGTACTCGCTGCCGGTCTTCTGGGTGGCGGTCATGCTCAAGTCATTCCTCGCGATCGACTTCAACGACTTCATCGCCGAGGGCGGCCAGTTCTCGGTCGGGTGGATCGTCGGCGCCGCGCTCGCCACGGGCCTCGCCGTGGGTGCCGCGTGTGGCGGCGGGCGGGCCCGGATCCTGCGCATCGGCGGCATCACGGCCGCCCTCGTCGCAGCCCTGATGCTGTACGCCAACCTGTCGGACTTCTTCGTGACCCCCAGTGAGGGCAGTCCCCTCGACCTGCTGAAGGTGCTGCTCATCTCGGTCGCGATCGCGTTCGGCGTGACCACCCTGAGCACGGGTCTCCGCAACCGCAGGTCGCTCTACACGGCACTGACGGTCGCGGGAATCGGCGGGGTCCTCTACTACCCGATGCTCTTCTTCTGGAACGCCGTGCCGGGTTCGTGGTTGCTGATGATCGGCCTCGCCGTCGTGTCGGCCGTCGTCGGCATGGGCGTCGGCTATGCCTTCGGCGGCACCGAGCGCTCCCGCTCGGCACGCACCGGAGCGATCACGGCCGTGCTGGTGGCGGCGATGCTCTTCCTGGATCGCCTCGCGCAGACCTGGCACGACTACACGAACTCGTCGTGGGTCCACGGCCGTCCGATCGCCACGTCCGGCGACTCGACGCCGAACCTGACGGGCTCGTTCTGGATGCACACGACCGACCTGCTGACGCACATCGCGCTGCCGTCGATCACCCTGGTCCTCGTCTCGATGGCGTCGTACACCCGCTACGTGCGGGCGTCGACGCTGGAGGTCCTCAACCAGGACTACATCCGTACGGCGCGGGCCAAGGGCCTCGCCGAGCGCACCGTGATCATGCGGCACGCCTTCCGCAACGCCCTGCTCCCGCTGGCCTCGGTCGTCCCGGTCGACATCCTCTTCATCCTCGGTGGCGCGCTCATCACCGAGACGGTGTTCGGCTGGTCCGGCATGGGCCATCTCTTCGTCGCCTCACTGCACGAGGAGATCCTCGACCCGGTCATGGGCTACCTGCTGATCGTCGCGATCCTCGCGCCCCTGGCCAACATCCTCGCGGACGTGCTCTACGCCGTCCTCGACCCTCGAATCCGGGTGGACGCATGACCAACGACCTGCATCCCGTGGACCGACCCGCGGAGCACCTCGAGAACGCGATCGAGCTGAAGGAGGTCATGGGGCTCTCCCAGGGCCAGATCGTCCGTCGACGCTTCCTGCACCACCGGGGCGCCATCGGCGGCCTCGTCGTCCTCGCGCTGGTGATCCTGCTGGCGTACTCCTCCGTCGGCTTCTCGATCCTCGGCCTGGACGTCCCGGGCTGGTGGCGCTGGGGGATCAACGACCTGCCCGAGATCGTCAACGGCGGTGACCCGAGCACGGTCGCGGGCACCATCCCGTGGGGCATCCACCCGTTCGGCCAGGACGACGTCGGTCACGACGTCTTCGCGCTGGTCATGAAGGGCACGCAGACCTCGATCATGGTGATGGTCGTGGTCGGCGTGGTCTCGATGGTCATCGGCATCGTCGTCGGCGCGGTCTCGGGCTTCTACCGCGGGTGGGCCGACCAGGCCCTCATGCGCATCACCGACCTGTTCCTGACCTTCCCGGTCATCGTCGTCGGCGCGGTGCTCGGCAAGAAGTTCAACGAGGCCCCGCCCTGGGTCCTCGCGGTCGTGCTCGGGGCCATCCTCTGGATGACGCTCGCCCGCCTGGTCCGGGGAGAGTTCCTCGCCCTGCGTGAGCGGGAGTTCGTCGACGCTGCCCGGGTGTCGGGTGCGCGTCCGGCGCGCATCATCTTCAAGCACATCCTGCCCAACGCGATGGGCGTGATCATCGTCCAGACGACGCTGCTGATGTCGTCGGCGGTGCTCCTGGAGACGGCGCTGTCGTTCCTCGGCTTCGGCATCAACCCGCCGAACGTCTCGCTCGGATGGCTGGTCTCGAACTACCAGAGCGCCTTCGCCGCCCGTCCGTGGCTCTTCTGGTGGCCGGGCCTGATCATCATCATCCTCGCGCTGTGCATCAACTTCATCGGCGACGGCCTGCGCGACGCGTTCGACCCTCGTCAGAAGAAGGTGCCGAGCGCCAAGGCGATGGCGAAGGCGGACAACAACGCGGCGGCGGCGACCACGCCGATGTTCCAGCGGATCGTCGGCTTCGGCCGCTCGAAGCGGGGGTCGTCGAGGTGACCGGCGGCACGATGCTCCTCGAGTTGCTGGAGGACGTCCTCGTCGAGGCGGCGGCGCAGCGGCGCCGCCCAGGCGGTGTGGCGTCCCTCGGTGGTGGTGACCTGCAGGCCGAGGCGTCCGTTGACCTCCTCGACCGCCGGCCACGGGATGTGGACGGTGCGGAGCGGGTTGGCGAAGACCAGCTCGCCCGGGTTGATGTCGACGTACGGACGCACGTACGCCGCGTAGCCGGCCACCCCGAGCGCGGCCAGCGCCAGCGTGTAACCGCTGACCAGCTCTCCTGCGGCCACGAGCGCCGCGACACCCACCACGGCAACACCGATGGCCGTCCAACCCAGCAAGCGTCCGGAGTGAATGCGCATGTCTGATACTCCCATCCTCGAGGTCCAGGACCTGAGCGTCGAGTTCTTCGTCGACGGTGAGTGGATCACCGCCGCTGAGGGAGTCAACTACACCGTCAACCGCGGCGAGGTACTGGCCATCGTCGGCGAGTCGGGGTCGGGCAAGACCCAGACGTCGATGTCGCTCCTCGGCCTGCTCCCGAGCAACGGCCGGGCGACCGGCAGCGCGAAGCTCGACGGCAAGGAGCTCATCGGCCTGACCGGTGCTCCGATGCGCAAGGTCAGGGGCAAGGAGATCGCGGTGATCTTCCAGGAGCCGATGACCGCGCTGAACCCCGTCTACACGGTCGGCTTCCAGATCGTGGAGACGCTGCGCTCGCACTTCGACCTGACGCCCCAGGCTGCCAAGGCGCGTGCCATCGAGCTGCTGACGATGGTCGAGATCCCGGATCCGGCGCGCCGCTTCAACAGCTTCCCGCACCAGCTCTCGGGCGGTCAGCGCCAGCGCGCGATGATCGCGCAGGCCCTCGCCTGCGAGCCGAAGCTGTTGATCGCCGACGAGCCGACGACGGCCCTCGACGTCACCGTGCAGGCGGAGATCCTGAAGCTCATGCGCGACCTCCGCACGCGGATCGACTGCGGCATCATCCTGATCACGCACGACATGGGCGTCGTCGCCGACATGGCCGACCGCATGATCGTCATGAAGGACGGCAAGGTCGTCGAGCGCGGTGACACGATCGACGTCTTCGCGTCGCCGGCCGACCCGTACACGCAGCGCCTGCTGGGCGCGGTGCCGTACTTCGGCAACCCGCGCAACGACTTCGAGATGCCGCTGGTCGACCTCGACGCGCCGGCCGTCGTGGTGGCCCGGGACCTCGTGCTGAAGTACCCCAAGCGGGGCAAGCAGCCCGAGTTCACCGCCGTGGACGGCGTCTCGTTCGAGATCTCGGCCGGCGAAGTGCTCGGCCTCGTGGGCGAGTCGGGCTCCGGCAAGACCACGATCGGTCGCGCACTGGTCGGCCTGCAGCCGGTCTCCGGGGGATCCCTCACGGTCGGTGGCATCGAGATGCGTGGCGCCAAGGTGAAGTCGCTGCGGCCGCTCCGCGAGAAGGTCGGGTTCGTCTTCCAGGACCCGGGTTCGTCCCTCAACCCCCGTCTGCCGATCGGTGAGTCGATCGGCGAGCCGCTCTACCTGCACCGGAAGCTTCGCGGCAAGGAGCTCAGCGCGCGGGTGGAGAAGCTCCTCGACGACGTGCAGCTCGCCCGCGGCTTCCGCAACCGCTACCCGCACGAGCTCTCCGGTGGCCAGCGGCAGCGCGTCGGCATCGCCCGCGCGCTCGCTCTCGAACCGGAGCTGCTGATCGCCGACGAGCCGACGTCGGCGCTCGACGTCTCGGTGCAGGAGCGCGTGCTCGGGCTGTTCCACGAGCTGCAGCAGTCGCACGGCTTCGCCTGCCTGTTCATCAGCCACGACCTGGGCGTGGTCGAGCAGCTCACCCAGCGCATCGCCGTCATGCACCTGGGCCGCCTGGTGGAGATCGGTCCGCGTGACCAGGTCGCTCACGACCCGCAGGACGACTACACCAAGCGCCTTGTCGCAGCGGTGCCCGTCCCGGACCCCGTGGAGCAGCGCTGGCGGCGCGAGGAGCGGGACCGCCTGATCGAGCAGGAGGGCGTCTCCTAGGCGGGGGAGGTCTGCCGGACACGCCCTAGGCTGGCAGCGTGGATGACAGCCTCTTCGCGTACGACGACACCCCGCCTGCAGGCGGTGAGGTGCCGGGCGCCGGCTCGTTGGGTGTCAACACCCACGCGTCGGCGCCCCTCGCCGTCCGCATGCGGCCGCGGACCCTCGACGAGCTCGTCGGGCAGGAGCAGCTCCGCGCGCCCGGCTCGCCGCTCCGGCAGCTGGTCGAGGGCGACCAGGCCCTGTCGCTGCTGCTCTGGGGGCCGCCGGGCACTGGCAAGACGACGATCGCGTCGATCGTGTCGCAGCAGACCGACCGCCGGTTCGTGGAGGTCTCGGCGGTCTCGGCGGGCGTCAAGGAGG
The DNA here is from genome assembly GCF_030580915.1 of Nocardioides jiangxiensis. Lineage (NCBI taxonomy): Bacteria > Bacillati > Actinomycetota > Actinomycetes > Propionibacteriales > Nocardioidaceae > Nocardioides > Nocardioides jiangxiensis. The sequence continues at coordinate 175,426 of NZ_JAUQTA010000001.1, read as the reverse complement.
TCCGCGCGGCGATCGACGACGCACGGCGCGAGCTGGCCCGTGGAGGGCGCGAGACCGTGCTCTTCGTCGACGAGGTGCACCGCTTCTCGAAGGCCCAGCAGGACGCCCTCCTGCCCGGGGTCGAGAACAGGTGGGTCACCCTCGTCGCCGCCACGACCGAGAACCCGTTCTTCTCGGTCATCTCTCCACTGCTCTCGCGCTCCCTGCTGCTGCGCCTCGAGTCGCTCACCGACGACGACATCCGGAAGGTCGTGGACCACGCGCTCGCGGACCCGCGCGGGCTGAACGGCGAGGTGCTCCTCGAGGAGGACGCTGCCGCGCACCTGGTCCGGCTCGCGGGGGGAGACGCCCGGCGTTCGCTCACCTACCTCGAAGCCGCCGCCGGAGGTGCACGGCTGCAGGCCGGTGACGCGAAGCCGGTCATCGACCTCGCGACCGCCGAGACGGCCGTCGACGTGGCGGCGGTGCGCTACGACCGGCAGGGGGACCAGCACTACGACGTCATCTCGGCCTTCATCAAGTCGATCCGCGGGTCCGACGCCGACGCCGCGCTCCACTACCTGGCCCGGATGATCGAGGCGGGGGAGGACCCCCGGTTCATCGCCCGCCGCCTCGTCATCTCCGCCTCGGAGGACATCGGGCTGGCCGACCCGACGGCGCTGCAGACCGCGGTGGCCGCCGCCCAGGCGGTGCAGCTGATCGGCATGCCCGAGGCGCGCATCAACCTCTCGCAGGCCACGATCGCGCTCGCCGTGGCCCCGAAGTCCAACGCGGCGTACGTCGCGATCAACGAGGCGCAGGCCGATGTCCGCGCGGGGAAGGTCGGCGCCGTGCCCCCGCACCTGCGCGACGGCCACTACGCGGGCGCGAAGAAGCTCGGTCACGCCGCAGGGGCGCCGCAGCCGTACATCTACGCGCACGACGAGCCCTTCGGCATCGCCTCGCAGCAGTACCTCCCCGACGTCGTGGCGGACGCGGCGTACTACCGCCCGACGGAGCTCGGCGCCGAGGCGTCGGTCAAGCAGCGCTGGGAGCGGATCAGGGCGATCGTGCGCGGCCAGCGCTGAGCGCCGTCACGCGTCGACCCGGACCGGTGACGGCGATGCTCGTCGTGGCTGACGACGCGAACCGACAGGTTGACGCGTCATCGACCGGGCTGCACGCGGGGATCGCTGGAGGTTGACACGTCAACGTGTCGGTTCACGCCGACCGCGGCTGTGGTGAACCGTCGTGTGGCCGCGCCCGCCGCCGCGATAGGGTCGGGCACTGTGATCTGGGTCGTCGTCGCGCTCGCCGTGGTGGTTGTGGTCGCTGTGTGCGCCTCCGCCGTCGCACTGGTGCGCCGTGAGCGGGAGCGCACCGCCGCGGAGCTCGCCCGGACCCGTGCCGAGGCGGCCGAGCTCCGGGCCAGGGTCGACGCACTCGCCGTGCAGGCAGCGCGCCCGCCTGCCGCGCCCGAGGAGTTCGTGATCACCAGCCTCGGCGACGGCGACGAGGAGACCCCCGAGCCGGCCGAGACCGTGCAGCGCATCGACGGCCGGCTCTTCGTCGACATCGTCGCGCGCGAGACCGTGGTCAAGGCAGCAGCCCTCACCCACGGCGTACGACGGGCACTGGCTCCCGAGGTCCGCAACCGGATCCGCTTCGAGATGAAGCGCGAGGTCAAGCGGTCCCGCAAGGCGCGCAAGGACGAGTACCGCCGCGTCCGGGACGAGATCCGCGCGCGAGAGCGGGCTGCCCAGCGCGAGTCGCCCCGATCGTCGCAGCGGGTGCCCGGATGAGCGTCGTTCCCGGCCGGGCCGCGATGTTCGTCGCCGGAGTCGGCGTGGGCGTCTACGGGATGGTCAAGGCGCGCCGCGCCCAGGAGGCCCTCACGCCCGACGGGCTCCGTGACCGGGGCCGCTCGCTGGCGCTCGGGGCCCGGATGCTCCGAGCGGAGGTCGAGCAGGCCCGCATCGACAAGGAGCACGAGCTGCGCGGCCGGCTCGGGCTGCCCCCGCTGGAGACCAGCCGCCGCACCACCGAACTCGCTCCTGCGGGAGCACAGATGAAGCAGATCGAAAGCCGAGGACAGCACTGATGGAGACCGCCGAGATCCGCCGACGGTTCACCGACCACTTCGCGAACGCGGGCCACACGGTGGTCCCGAGCGCCTCGCTGCTGCTGGACGACCCGAACCTGCTCTTCGTCAACGCGGGCATGGTCCCGTTCAAGCCCTACTTCCTCGGCCAGGAGACCCCGCCGTTCAAGCGTGCCGCCAGCGTGCAGAAGTGCATCCGCACGCCGGACATCGAGGAGGTCGGCAAGACCACCCGCCACGGCACCTTCTTCGAGATGTGCGGCAACTTCTCCTTCGGCGACTACTTCAAGGAGGGTGCGATCCAGCTCGCCTGGGAGCTGGTCACCAAGTCGCAGGCCGACGGCGGCTTCGGGCTCGACGAGTCCGTCCTCTACCCGTCGGTGCTCAACGGCGACGACGAGGCGGTCGCCCTCTGGAAGCGGATCACCGGCCTTCCGGACGACCGGATCGTGCGGCTGCCCCCGAGCGAGAACTACTGGTCGATGGGCGTTCCCGGCCCCGGAGGCCCGTGCTCGGAGATCCTGATCGACCGTGGCCCGGCGTTCGGTGCCGACCGCGACTGGGACGCCGGCGACCGCTACCTCGAGTTCTGGAACCTCGTCTTCATGCAGGACGACATCTCCGCCGCCCGGTCCAAGTACGACGTCGACATCGCCGGCCCGCTCGCGCAGACCGGCATCGACACCGGCATGGGCCTGGAGCGCGTCGCGTACCTGCTCCAGGGCAAGTCGAACATGTACGAGACCGACGTGGTCTTCCCGGTCATCGAGAAGGCGCAGGAGCTCACCGGCAAGCGCTACGGCGCGAACCCGGAGGACGACGTCCGCTTCCGTGTCGTCGCCGACCACATCCGCTCGTCGATGATGCTGATCAACGACGGCGTCACCCCGGGCAACGAGGGCCGCGGCTACGTGCTGCGCCGCCTGGCCCGCCGCGTGATCCGCAACATGCGCCTGCTCGGCTACGAGGACCCGGCGCTGCGCGAGCTGCTCCCGGTGTCGCGCGACCGCATGGGGCAGACCTACACCGACCTGTTCGACAACTGGGAGCGCATCTCCGCCGTGGCCAACGCGGAGGAGGAGGCGTTCCGCAAGACGCTCACGTCCGGCACCCAGATCTTCGACCTGGCGGCCGCCGAGGTGAAGAAGTCAGGCGCCACCACGTTCGGTGGCGACAAGGCGTTCCAGCTCCACGACACCTACGGCTTCCCGATCGACCTGACGCTCGAGATGGCCGCCGAGGCAGGCCTCAGCGTCGACGAGCAGGGCTTCCGCAGCCTCATGGCCGAGCAGCGCGAGCGGGCCAAGGCCGACGCGAAGGCGAAGAAGGGCGGCCACGCCGACCTCACCGTCTACCGCGGCATCATGGACGAGACCGGCCCCACCGAGTGGCTCGCCTACGAGACGCTCGAGACGGAGTCGCGCCCGGTGGCCCTGCTCCGCGAGGGCGCCCGGGTCGACGTGCTGCGCAACGGCGAGGTCGGCGAGCTCGTGCTCGACCGCACGCCGTTCTACGCCGAGTCCGGTGGCCAGGCCGCAGACGCCGGCATCATCGAGTTCGACGGCGGACGCTTCGAGGTGCTCGACGTCCAGCGCCCGGTGAAGGGCCTCGTCGTCCACCAGGTCCGCGTCGTCGACGGCGAGTACGCCCCCGGTGCTGCCGGAGCCGGGTCCCTGCACGCGCAGGTCGACAAGGAGTGGCGTACGGGGGCCCGCCAGGCGCACTCCGGCACGCACGTCATCCACGCGGCACTCCGTGAGGTGCTCGGCCCGACCGCGCTGCAGTCCGGCTCGTTCAACCGGCCGGGCTACCTGCGCCTCGACTTCGGCTGGACCCAGTCCCTCACTGCGACCCAGCTCAAGGACGTCGAGGAGGTCTCCAACGCGGCCCTCCGCGCCGACCTCCCGGTCTCCTGGGACTACATGACGCTCCCGCAGGCCAAGGAGTGGGGCGCCATCGCCCTCTTCGGCGAGACCTACGACGACAGCAAGGTCCGCGTCGTCGAGATCGGCGGCCCCTGGAGCCGCGAGCTCTGCGGTGGCACGCATGTCGACCACTCCTCGCAGATCGGCACGCTCGTCGTCACGGGCGAGGCCTCGGTCGGCTCCGGCAACCGGCGCATCGAGGCGTTCACGGGCCTCGAGGGCTTCAGGTACCTCGCCCGCGAGCGTGACGTCGTCGGCCAGCTGACCGAGCTCCTGAAGGCCCAGCCGGACGACCTCGTGGGTCGCGTCGGCGATCTCGTCGACCGTCTCCGCGCCGCGGAGAAGGAGATCGAGAAGGTCCGCGTCGCGCAGCTCCTCGCAGCCGCCGGCGACATCGCTGCCGCCGCGCAGGACGTCAACGGCGTCAAGGTGGTCGCGAAGCGCGTCGACGGTGCCGGGGGCGGCGACGTCCGCACGCTCGTGACCGACGTGCGTGCGCGGTTCGCGCCGAGCGAGGCCGTCGTGGTCGTCGTCCTGGGCGTGGCGGACGGCAAGGTCTCCGTGGTCGCCGCGACCAACGAGGTCGCCCGCGACAAGGGTCTCTCGGCCAACGACCTGCTGCGTGCCGTGAGCCCGCACATCGGTGGCAAGGGCGGCGGCAAGGCCGACATGGCGCAGGGCGGCGGCACCGAGACCGGTCAGGTCGACGCCGCCGTGGCTGCCGTGGTCGCCTCCGTGCAGCAGACGGTCCAGGGCTGACGGACGGTCCTGACGATGCGGATGGGAGTGCGCCTCGGCGTCGACCCGGGAGACGCCCGGATCGGCGTGGCGCGGTGCGACCCGATGGGCATCATCGCGACCCCGGTCGAGACGGTCCCGCGTGGCGAGGGCGACCTCGGGCGGCTCGCGGCGATCCTCGAGGAGGAGAACGCCGTCGAGGTCGTCATGGGCCTTCCACGGTCGCTCAACGGCACGGAGGGGCCCGCAGCGGTGAAGGTCCGCGAGTTCGCCGGTCTGCTGGCGCGGCGCATTGCGCCCGTGCCCGTGAGGCTGTGTGATGAGCGACTGAGCACGGTGACGGCGGAGGCCCAGCTGCGGTCCCAGGGCCGGAAGGGCCAGAAGCGCCGCGCAGTGGTCGACCAGGTCGCCGCGGTGGTGATCCTGCAGAACGCGCTCGACTCCGAGAGGGCACGCGGCAGCGCGCCCGGTGAGGTCGTGGCGGTCGCAGACGATGTGGTGAACGAGGGAGAACAGGCGTGACCGAGCAGCAGCCGGAGCAGCCGATCGAGCAGCCGGCCACCCCGGAGCCCCACCCCGCGGGCCAGCACCGCTCGCCCGCCGGACACCACGGTGACCTCGGCGCGGCCCTGGGCTTCTCGCACGACGTCAGCGGCGGTCACAGGGGCGGGCGCAAGCGCGTCGGCGGGGGCTGCCTGCTCCTGCTCGTCCTCATCGTCCTCATGGGCGGTGCCGTCGTCGCCGGCGGCATCGTCGGCCTCGACCGCATCAAGGAGCAGTTCCAGGGCCCGGAGGACTACTCCGGCAACGGCACGACCCCGGTCCTCGTCGAGGTCGCAGCCGGTGACACCGCCGACCAGATCGGCGTGAAGCTGCGTGACGCGGGCGTGGTGAAGTCGGCACAGGCCTACATCGACTACGCCCGCGCGCATGCCGACGCCTCCTCGCAGATCCAGGTGGGCTTCTACGAGGTCCGCAAGGAGATGAGCGCCGAGGCGGCGTTCGCGGTCCTCAGCGATCCGGCCAACCAGCGCACGGACAAGGTGACCGTCCCCGAGGGGCTCCGCGTCGTCGACGTCGTCGCCCTGCTGGTCAAGCACACCGACTTCTCCAAGGCGCAGTTCCAGAAGGTCCTGGACCACCCCGGGCAGCTCGGCCTGCCGGCGTACGCCAAGGGAAACCCGGAGGGCTACCTCTTCCCGGCGACCTACGCCTTCGCGCCCAACGCCAGGCCGGTCGACATGCTCAAGGAGATGGTCGCGCGCTGGCGCCAGGCCGCCGACAAGGTCGACCTCGAGGCGTCCGCCAAGCGCCTGGGCTACACGCCCGGCGAGCTGATGACGGTGGCGGCTCTCGTGGAGGCGGAGGGCCGCGGCGACGACATGCCCAAGATCGCCCGGGTCATCTACAACCGCATCGAGCACCCCGGCACGGCCGGCACGGTCGGCAAGCTCCAGATCGACGCGACGGTCAACTACGCGCTCGGCCGGACCGGCGTGGCCCACACCTCCAACGCCGACCTCGACGTGGCGAGCCCGTACAACACCTATCGCAACGCCGGCCTGCCGCCGGGCCCGATCGAGGCTCCGGGCGACGACGCGCTCGCTGCAGCGGCCCACCCCGCCACCGGTGACTGGTACTACTACGTGACGGTCAACCTGCGCACGGGGGAGACCAAGTTCGCCTCGACAGCGGCTGAGTTCGCGAAGTACAAGGCCGAGTTCCAGCACTACTGCGCGACCGAGTCGGACCGCTGCTGATGAAGTGTGCCGTCCTGGGCGACCCGATCGCCCACTCGCTCTCGCCGGTCCTGCACCGGGCCGGCTACGCAGCCCTCGGCATGGACTGGACCTACCGCACCAAGCGGGTCCCGGCCGGCGGTCTCGCTGCCTTCGTCGCCGAGCGCGGGCCGGAGTGGCGCGGCCTCTCGCTGACCATGCCGCTCAAGCGCGAGGCCATGCCGCTGGCGGACACGATCACCGACCGCGCCCGGCTGGCAGGTGCGGCCAACACCCTGGTCCTCGACAACGGCACGGTCCACGCCGACAACACCGACATCCCCGGTGCGGTGGCGGCGATCCACGAGCGCTTCGACGGACGCCTGCTCGCCGCGACGGTGCTGGGAGGTGGCGCCACCGCGACGTCGACGGCGCTCGCCCTGTGCGACCTGGGCGTCACCGAGATCCGCTTCCTGGTCCGCTCGCCGGAGCGGGCTGCCGAGACCGTCGCCGCCGTGCACCGGCACCCCTCGGCGCCGACGATCATCGTCGGGTCGCTTGCCGACGACTTCGCCGAGGGCGACATCCTGGTCTCGACCATCCCGGTCGAGGCACAGACGCCGGACCTGATCTCCCGGTGCGACGACGTCGCGGTCACGTTCGAGGTGCTGTACCACCCGTGGCCGACGCCGCTGGCACGTGCGGCCCAGGGCGTCCTCGTGTCGGGCCTGGACCTCCTCGTGCACCAGGCCGGGATCCAGTTCTCGCTCTTCACCGGCCACGAGGCTCCACTCGCAGAGATGCGCGCGGCCGGCGAGGCCGAGCTCGGCGCGCGGAACCTCCTCTGATGCACCTCGTGGTCGCCGCCTGGTGTGCCGCGGTCGCGGGCCTCCTCGGCCTGCTGGTGCCCCGTCTCGTCCGGGCGCTTCCCGAACCGGCACCCGACAGCCCGTCGGCCACCGACAAGGTCCCGTACGCCGACCTCGCGGCCGCCCCGGGCCTCCTCTGGAAGGCAGCCCTCGCCTCCGCAGCAGCCGGGGCCGTGGTGGGTGGGGCACTGGGCGCGGACTGGGCCCTGCTCTTCCTGCTCTACCTCTGCCCGGTCGGTGTGGCGCTCGGCTACGTCGACTGGCGCCTGCGGCTGCTGCCCACGGCGCTGATCCGGCCGTCGTACCTCGTGGTGGGGGTGCTCGTCGTCGCTGCGGGCCTGCTGGCGGGGGAGCCGCGGCGCCTCCTCGGCGCGCTGGTCGGGCTCGCGGTGCTCCGCGCGCTCTACTGGCTGCTCTGGCGCTTCACGCCCGGCATGGGCTTCGGCGACGTCCGGCTCTCCGGCGTGATCGGCCTCGCCCTCGGCTACCTCGGTGCCCCTGCGCTCCTGGTCGGTGGCTACGCCGGGTTCGTGCTGGGCGTTGTGCTGTGGGTGCCCATGCGGCTGCTCCGGCTGACCACGGACCGGTCGTTCCCGTTCGGTCCGTTCATGCTGCTGGGCGTGCTCGTGGGCGTTGTCTGGCAGGCCGTGTCCTAGCCGATCGGTGCCGATGCGATTGGTTGCTGCACCGACGCTTAGGCTTCGTGCCGTGAGACGAACGTTGGCCGCGCTGCTCATGCTGAGCCCCCTGCTGGTTGCTGCTCCGGCAGATGCCGCATCGACGTTGTCGGTCGAGATCATCAGCCCGGCGGACGGGGCGACCGTCACCGGCAATCTGACCGTCACCTTCCGGGTAACGGCGTCGGCCGGCACGCCGATCTACTCCGCGACCGCGACGTTCGCCGACCAGAAGTCGTCGTTCTCCCTCTACGGCGCCGACTGCACAGCCGGATGCATCGAGACCGCGACGTTCGACACCACACGCACGCCGGACATCTGGACGCAGTCGGGCAATGTCTCGTCCTGGGAGTACGAGGACGGTGTCAGCACTTTCGCTGTGCGCGCCGACACGACGGACAACTCCGCGCCTGCAAGGGCCACGGGCACTGTCCAGCTCGACAACAAGCGCCCGACGGTGGTCGTGGACGGTGCGTCCCGAGGCGGTGTCTGGCCGCTGACGGCCGATGACTCCCTCCTGGTCCGGGCCTATCCGAGCGCACACGACGGCGGCTCCGTGCAGGCTATGTACCTCTTCACCAGCAGCGCGAAGATCCCGATGGCGGCCCCTTCGGTCGTCGGTGGCCCGTGGACGGCGTCGCTCGACACATCCGCCTACTACGAGGACGGCCGCCGAATCGCGGTGCGGGCAGTCGACGACCGCGGCATCGGCAACATCGGCCACGTCGTGGGATACATGGTCGATCACGGTCCGATCCTCACGGCGCCGGTCCTGGGCAATCCGACCCTGGACGACGACCTCGACCGCGTGGAGATCCCTTTTCAGTACGCGCTCCGCAACAACTCAGGCAACGACCTGCCCGAGACACGCGTCGCGTCCGTGACCACCACCATCGACGGCGCGGTCAGCAGTGTCGAGCCGGTCGGGGCGAGCGACGAGGTCAACCACGTTGCCGCGGGCTACTCCGGTGAGCGCGTGCCTGCGGGCCAGCACACCATCGCTTACACCGTGACGGACGATCGCGGGATCTCGTCGACCGTGAGTGCCGCGGTCGACGTGACGCAGACCCTGTTCGCCAGCTGGGACCTGCCGAGCGACGCCGTCGTCATGCCCGGCTCGAAGCTGTCCCTCACGAGTCGCGCCAGCACCACGAACTCCTCCCTCGTCGATCTCACCGTGACCGTCGACGGCATCACCGCCGGTGGCTTCATCTGCTCCGCGTCGTGCCCGACCACCGCTGAGCCGGTCGTCGTTCTGCCCACCGGTCAGCCGGGCACCCACACCGTCGAGGTGACGGTGTCCCCGATGGCCGGCCACGACATGCGCCTGACCGGTACCTACCGGGTCCTCCCGCGCGCGCTCGGGACGCTGCGTACGCGGCCTCCCGGGACCTACGGCGCGCAGGTGGCGCTCAGCGGCACAACCTCGGTGGACGGGGCTCCGCGGGCGGGGGTGACCGCGACCCTGCAGCGTCGGGTCGTCGGGACGACGACGTGGCGCGCCGTGGCCACGACGACGTCGGACGCGTCCGGGATCGTGCGGTTCAGCCCGATCGCGGGGCGGTCGGCGTACTACCGGGTGCAGACCCTCGCCTCCGACGGCTCCTGGGGTGGGTCGACGGGGCCGTCGATCCGCGTCGACAGCTTCGTGGCTCTCACCGGACACCTCCGTGCGACGACGGTCCGTGCCGGCGACGCCGTCGTCGTCACCGGCACGATGCTGCCGGGCTCGTGCACGACGAAGCTCCGCCTCGAGAGCTACCGCCAACACCGGTGGGTGACCGAGGCCGAGCGGTGCGCGACCTCCACCGGCACCTACCGCCTCGCCTTCCGACCGGCTGCGACCGGAAAGCTGCCACTCAGGGTGGTGCGCCCGGCCGGTGGCGGCTTCCTCCAGACGGTGCGGCGCCTGCCGACACTGATAATCACGCCCTGACCTGTCACGTGTCCCGCCAGCGACACCGCCGGCACGGGCGGACGCGCGAGCGTGAAAGGATGACCCCATGCTTCGCTGGCTCACTGCGGGCGAGTCCCACGGACCGTCGCTCACTGCAATCCTCGAAGGTCTCCCGGCACACGTCGAGGTGACCTCGGCCGACATCGCCGACTCCCTGGCCCGTCGCCGCCTCGGCTACGGCCGCGGTGCGCGCATGGCGTTCGAGCAGGACGTCGTGACGATCACCGGCGGCGTCCGCCACGGCAAGACCCAGGGCGGCCCGATCGCGCTCAGCGTCGGCAACTCCGAGTGGCCCAAGTGGGAGACGGTCATGTCCGCCGACCCGGTGGACCCGTCGCTGCTCAAGGAGACCGGTCGCAACGCCAAGCTGACCCGTCCGCGCCCGGGCCACGCCGACCTCGTGGGCATGCAGAAGTACGACTTCGACGAGGCCCGGCCGATCCTCGAGCGCGCCTCCGCGCGTGAGACCGCAGCTCGGGTGGCGCTCGGCCGCGTCGCCAGCAACTTCCTCCAGCAGGTCCTCGACATCGAGATCGTCAGCCACGTCATCGAGCTCGGTGGCGTACGCACGACCGGCACCGACCTGCCGGTCTTCGCCGACGTCGAGAAGCTCGACGCCGACCCGGTCCGGTGCCTCGACGCCGCGTCGTCGGCGGCGATGGTCGCCCGTATCGACGAGGCCCACAAGTCCGGTGACACCCTCGGCGGTGTCGTCGAGGTCGTCGTCTACGGCCTGCCGCAGGGCCTCGGCTCGCACGTCCACTGGGACCGTCGTCTCGACGCGCGTCTGGCCGCGGCGATGATGGGCATCCAGGCGATCAAGGGCGTCGAGATCGGCGACGGCTTCGAGCTGGCCGCCACCCCGGGCTCGCTGGCGCACGACGAGATCGTCAAGGACGAGAACGGCACCATCCGGCGTACGTCGGGTCGGGCCGGCGGCACCGAGGGCGGCATGTCGACCGGCGAGGTGCTCCGCGTCCGCGCTGCGATGAAGCCGATCGCCACCGTCCCGCGCGCACTGAAGACGATCGACGTCGCCACCGGCGAGGAGGCCGTCGCCCACCACCAGCGCTCGGACGTCTGTGCCGTCCCGGCCGCGGGCATCGTCGCCGAGGCGATGGTGGCCCTCGTCCTGGCCGACGCCGTCATCGAGAAGTTCGGTGGCGACTCCGTGCAGGAGACGCGCCGCAACGCGCAGGCGTACCTCGACGCCATCAACTTCAAGTGAGCTGAGGGTGGCTCCGCGCGTCGTCCTCGTCGGTCCGATGGGGGCAGGCAAGTCGACCGTCGCGCGCCGCCTCGGTGAGCACTGGGGCCTCGGCGTCCGCGACACCGACCAGGACATCGAGGCCGCGGCGGGCAAGCCGGTCAGCGAGATCTTCGTCGACGAGGGCGAGGAGCACTTCCGTGCGCTCGAGGTGGCCGCTGTCGCGACCGCCCTCGTCGAGCACGACGGCGTGCTGGCCCTCGGCGGTGGCGCCGTGCTGGCGCCGGTGACGCAGGAAGCGCTCGCCGGGCACACGGTCGTCTACCTCGAGGTCGGCGTCGCGGACGCGGTCAAGCGTGTCGGCCTCGGCCACGGACGCCCGCTGCTGCTCGGCAACGTCCGCGCACGCGTCATGAAGCTCCTCGAGGAGCGAGCGCCGATCTACGCGGCAGTCGCGACCATCACCGTCGACACCAACGGCCGTACCCCCGACGACGTGGCGGCGGAGATCATCCGTCGCGTGGAGGAGAACGCATGAGCAACGACATCACGCTGCACGTCGGCGGTGCCGCACCGTACGACGTGGTGATCGGGCGCGGCCTCGCCGACCGCCTGCCCGGCCTGCTGGGTGAGGGCGTCCAGCGTGTCGCGTTCCTCTACGCGGCCGAGCTCGCCGAGCTCGCCGAGCCGGTGCTGGACGTCCTCCGCCCGCTGTACGACGTGCTCGCGCTCGGTCTGCCCAGCGGCGAGCAGACCAAGGACGCCGACATCATCGTGCAGTGCTGGGAGGCGCTCGGAGAGGCCGGCTTCACCCGGTCGGACGCGGTCGTCACCTTCGGTGGCGGCGCGACGACCGATGCCGGCGGCTTCGTGGCCGCGTCGTGGCTGCGCGGCGTGAAGGTGGTCCACGTGCCGACCACGCTGCTGGCCATGGTCGACGCGGCAGTTGGCGGCAAGACCGGCATCAACACCGCCGCGGGGAAGAACCTCGTGGGAGCGTTCCACGAGCCGTCGGGCGTGCTGGTCGACCTCGACACGCTGCTCACGCTGCCTCGGCAGGAGCTCGTCGCGGGCTTCGGAGAGGTGATCAAGTGCGGCTTCATCGCCGACCCCGAGATCCTCGCGCTCGTCGAGGCGGACCCGGGAGCGGCCACGGACCCTGCCGGCGAGGTGCTGCCGGAACTGGTGCAGCGCGCGATCCAGGTCAAGATCGACGTCGTCGTCGATGACCTCAAGGAGACCGGCGGCCGCGACGGCCATCCGGGCCGCGAGGCGCTCAACTACGGCCACACGATGGCGCACGCCATCGAGCGCGCCGAGGGCTACACGATGCGGCACGGCGAGGCGGTCGCCATCGGCTGCGTCTTCATCGCCGAGCTCGCGCGGCTCACCGGCCACATCGACGACGAGCTGGCGGCGCGCCACGCTGCGGCGTTCGCCTCGGTCGGCCTGCCGATCTCCTACGACCGGGCCTCGTTCGAGGACCTGCTCGCTGCCATGCGCGTCGACAAGAAGTCCCGCGGCAACACCCTGCGCTTCGTGGTCCTCGACGAGATCGGCAAGCCCGTCGTGCTCAGCGGGCCGTCCGAGGAGCACCTCCGCGCGGCGTACGACGTGATGGCCGGTGCCACCCGGCAGGAGGCCTGACATGCGACGCGTGCTGGTCCTCAACGGACCGAACCTCGGGCGCCTCGGACGCCGCCAGCCGGAGATCTACGGCACGACCACCCACGACCAGCTCGCCGACCTCTGCGCGCAGTGGGGGACCGACCTGGGCCTCCTGGTGGAGACCCGGCAGACCAACCACGAGGGCGTCATGCTCGACTGGCTCAACGAGGCTGCCGACGACGCGACGCCGGTGGTCCTCAACGCGGCCGCCTGGACGCACTACTCGTGGGCGATCTTCGATGCGTGCGCCCAGCTCGTCGCCCCGCTGGTGGAGGTGCACATCTCCGACCCGAAGCAGCGGCCGGAGGAGTTCCGGCACACCTCCGTGGTCACGCCGTACGCCGCTGCGGTGATCGCCGGCCAGGGCATCGACGGCTATCGCCAGGCGCTGGAGCTGCTGGCGAGAGGCTGACGGGGCTCGCCGGACCGCAAGGGGCCGGAAACGGAACCGATCAGGTCGGTGCGGCGTCTACTCTGCATCAACCCCGGAGCTCCAGGAGTCGTCATGACCAGTCCACGTGCCCTCATCGGCGGGGTCGCCGCCCTCGTCGTCCTGCTCGTGCTCGGGGTGCTGGGTGCCTATGCGCTCGGCGCCAAGGGACACGACAAGCCCGGCAGCGAGTCCGTCACCGTCGCGGGCTCGGGCAAGGTCACGGTGGTGCCCGACCTGCTGATCGCCGACCTCACCATCCACGTCACGCGGGACACCAACGCCGCCGCCCTCGCCGACGGCAACGCGATCGAGGCGAAGGTCACCGCCGCGCTCCAGAAGGCCGGTGTCGCGAAGAAGGACATCCGGACCACCGGCTTCTCGGTCAACCCGCACTACGACTACAGCCGCGGCGGGGAGCGCCAGGCCGGCTACGACGCGGACCACTCGATCCGCGTCTACGCGCGCGACCTCGACACCGCGGGCAAGGTCATCGGTGACGCGGTCACGGCGGGCGGCAACGCGGTCCGGGTACAGGGCACCCGACTCACCCTCTCGGACAAGGACGCCGCCATGGCCGAGGCCCGCGAGAAGGCGATGAAGGACGCGAAGGCGCGGGCGAAGGCGTACGCCGCCGCAGGCGGGCGCGACCTGGGCGAGGTCGTCACCATCCGCGAGAACAGCGCCTCGGCCGGCTACCAGCCCGCGGCGATCGACGGATTCGACGCCAAGGCGTCGGCCGCCGGCGCCGCCGTGCCGATCGAGCCCGGCGAGCAGAAGCTCAGCGTGTCCGTCCAGGTCGTGTACGAGCTGGACTGAGCAGGCGGCTGGCCTGCCAGAGCAGGCAGGCCAGTGCGACCAGGGCGGTCGTCGTCATGATGCTGTCGACCACGCCGTTGAACGCCATGTCGTGGAGCCCCCGGTGCGCCGACCGGATGGCGCCGGCCAGGCCTGCCGTCAGCCCGATGACCGCGATGGCGGGAAGCGTGGCAGGCGGGAGGCGACGGGCACGGGTATCTCCGCGGGGCGAACGCCGCGCCACGGCCGTCACCAGTGCGCCGACGACGATGGCGAGCCCGACCACGCTCGAGCCGTACTGCAGCCACCGGTAGGCCAGGTAGCCGTGCCAGCGGTCGTCGAGCCACGCGAGGTGCCGCGGCCCCCAGCGACCGCCGTGGGTGAACGCATCCCACAGCACGTGGGTGCCTGCGCCCACCCAGGCCGCGACGGGGACCAGCAGCCACCAGTCGAGCGCCGGTCGTCGCGGCGGGGCGAAGCGGCGTCGGACCGCGCCAGGCGCCATGTCGAGCACCGCCTCCCGCCAGACACCGATCCACAGCACGACGGCGAGGCAGGTCGCCACCATGTCGATGCCGAGGACCCCACGGATGCTGTGTGACACCTCGTAGAGGTGCGGCATGCCGAGGAAGACCGGGATGTCGGGCAGCATCGAGCCTGCGACCAGCGCCGGCAGGGGGAGGCGCGTCCTCGCGAAGGGCAGGACAGCCGCCGGGTGGGCGAGTGTCATCGGCACCCGGCAAGGCTAGGTGGTGGCTCCGCGCAGCTTCTTCAGACCTCGGTGGCGGGCGACCCGGACCGCGGTGGCGGAGATGCCGAGTGCCGCCGCGGTACCGGCGACGTCGAGGCCGACGACCTCGAGGCACGCCACCACCTCGCGCTCGCGGTCCGGGAGCACGGCGAGGTGACGGCGGACCGCGTCCAGCCCGTCGTACGCCGCGATGTCGTCGCGGGCGAGCAGGCTTCCGGCCGCCACTCCGCCGTCGGGCTCGGTGCGGCGCCGGCCCGCGCGTCGATGCAGGTTCAGCACGTGGTTGCGTGCGATGCCGAAGAGCCAGCCGGCGAACTCGTCGGACGAGCCGCTGAACTCCTGCACGCGGCTCGCGGCGACCAGCCAGGCCTCGCTCGCGATGTCCTCGCAGGAGAGGGCCGCATCGCTGGACGACCGGCTCTGCAGCCAGACGACGAGGCGCCCGGCGTGGCTCCGGTAGAGCTCGCGCCAGGCGTCGGGGTCACCTCGCTTCGCGCACTCGACGAGTGCGTCGTCCCGCTTCACTCGGCGTCGTCACCGCCGCGGTCGTCCACCGGGTCGTCCGCCACGTCTGCCGATGCCTGGTCTTCCTCCGGCTCGTCGACGTCCGGCGACTCATCGGCCGGATCCGGGTCGTTCGCCACCTCCCGCTTCGGGCTCACCTCGAGGGCAGGACCAGTGCCGACCGGATCTCCCGTGTCGGGCGTCGGCTGCGCGCCCGCGGTGCCGGAGTACGCACCGGTGACGGAGTTGGAGCGGTGCCGGACGTCGTCCGGGCCGGGCTCGCGCGGTGCGACCGTCGGCGTCGCGTGCTCACGCAACCCGGTCGACGTCGGCGTCGTCGCCGGAGCAGGGGCGGCACGGTCGGACCGGCCCCCGAGCACGATCGCCCCGAGGATCAGCAGCAGCACCGCGGCGACGGCCACCGCCTGACCGGTCCATCCACGCCACCGCGCTCGACGGACGGGGGCGGCCACCGGTGCGGGTGCACCGGCAGCCGCCAGGCCGGCCATCTGCGCGACGAACGCGTCCGACGGCTCGCGCCGCGGGACGTCGACTCGCAGCTCGGCCGCCTTCATCGTCTGCCTCAGTCGTCCTCGCCGTGGCCGTCGGCCTCGGCGCCGTCCTCGTGGTCCGACCCGTCGTCGTCCCCGTCGACGTGGGTCTCGTGGTCCTCGCCCTGGTCGTCGGCGTCCTCGCCCTGCTCATCGGCGTCGGTGTCCGGCGCCTCCGTCTCGGGCTCGTCGGTCTCCGCGGCCTCGGGTGCCTCGGTCTCGGGGTCGTCGGCCTCGGGAGCCTCCGGCGCCTCCGTCTCGGGGTCGTCCGTCTCCGCGGCCTCGGGTGCCTCGCTCTCGGTCGCCTCGGGGGCCTCCGTCTCCGGAGCCTGGGTGTCGGGGGCGTCCGTCTCCGGCGCCTCGGTCACGGACGTCGTCGAGCTGTCGTCACGCGTGGCGGTGTCGGCTGCATAGGCGACGCCGACACCGGCGACGACGACGGTCGCCACCGCGCCGGCCAGGATGCGGGGGTCGAGCAGGTTCGGCATGAGGTGCTCCCTTTCACCGGGGCCGCCCGATGCGGCCCTGTGTCCTGTCCATGTCGCGAGGACGAGCGGGCGTTACTCCCCGTCGCCATCGTGTGCCCCGGGACCCATGTCGCTCGTGACCGCCGTGGTGGTCGGGGTCGGCCGCGGCGTCCAGGTCGCCGCGGCGGACACGCGCGGGGTCGGAACGCCGGAGGCCGGCGCCGTGCCGCGCGACGTGGGGTGAGGGGTGGCGCGCGGGGTGGCCTTCCGATGCCCCGGCGTCGGAGTGGCCGACGGTGACGGTGTGCCGCTCAGTACGGTCGCTGCGGAGGTCGGCGTGGGGGAGACCGGTGGGGTCGCCCGACCACAGCCGGCAAGGGCGGAGGCGAAGGAGACGCAGACCAGTGAGGTCCCGAGAGCGCGCGTGTTCACGCGCCCATTGTCACCGGGACACCTGCGCAGGTCGCGGGGCGTCCGTTCCGGCGCATCGGACGCGACCTCCGAATGGGCGGTGACGACGCCGGACGTCTAGACTTGGCGGCTGCTGTCCCCGACGGCATCCGTTTACTTGACACATGAAGAGGTTCACGCGCGCATGGCAACCACGAACGACCTGAAGAACGGCATGGTTCTCAACCTCGAAGGCCAGCTCTGGCAGGTCGTCGAGTTCCAGCACGTGAAGCCTGGCAAGGGCCCCGCGTTCGTCCGCACCAAGCTCAAGAACGTCGAGTCGGGCAAGAACGTCGACAAGACCTTCAACGCCGGCACCAAGGTCGAGACCGCCACGGTCGACAAGCGCACCTACCAGTACCTCTACAACGACGGCTCGGCGTACGTCTTCATGGACGGCGACACGTTCGAGCAGGTCGAGGTCCAGCCGGAGCTGATGGGCGACGCGCCCAACTACCTCCTCGAGAACATGGACGTCATCATCGCGATGAACGAGGGCCGTGTCCTCTACGTCGAGCTCCCGGCCTCGGTCGAGCTCACGATCTCCTACACCGAGCCCGGCGTCGTCGGCGACTCCGCGACCGGCCGCACCAAGCCGGCCACGCTCGAGACCGGCCACGAGATCCAGGTCCCGCTCTTCATCGAGAACGGCGAGAAGATCAAGGTCGACACCCGCGAGGGTGGCTCCTACCTGTCCCGAGTGAAGGGCTGATGAGCGCTCGCGGCAAGGCCCGCAAGCGGGCTCTTGACCTGCTGTTCGCCTCCGAGCTCCGCGGGGAGAGCGCGCGTGACGCGCTGGACCGTGCGATCGAGGACGGCGAGGCGCCGACCAACCCCTACACCACCACCCTCGTGCTCGGCGTCGTCGAGCACGCGGCGGAGATCGACGCGCTGCTGTCGGAGTCCGCGCAGGGCTGGAGCCTCGAGCGCATGCCGGCGGTCGACCGCAACGTGCTGCGCCTCGGCGTCTACGAGCTGCTCTACGTCGACGACATCCCCGACGCGGTCGCGATCACCGAGGCCATGAACCTCGTGCGCGACCTGTCCACGGACGAGTCGCCGGCGTTCGTCAACGGCGTGCTCGGCGCGATCCAGCGCAAGTCCGCCTGACTCCGTACGACGCGGCCCGTCACCCACCCTTCGCGGGAGGGTGGCGGGCCGTTCGTCGTCCCCGGACCCCGGAATCAACCGTTACGCACTGTTAACCGCTCGTACGGCATGCCACGTGCGTGCGGCGTGGTCTGGACCGGCACAGTGCTCCTGTCGAGCAACATCCCGCGCCCGAGGAGCCTGTGCCGATGTCCGTCTTCCGTTCCGTCGCCGCCGTCGTCACCGTCGCGGCCGGGCTCGCCGCCGTGCCGGTCGCGACTGCCGCCCCCGCCTCGGCCGCTGCCACCTCGTGCTCGACCAGTGGCACGTGGCGCCAGGGCGAGCTGAACGTCTACTGGTTCGACGTGGACCAGGGCGACAGCCAGCTGATCGTCGGACCGACCGGCACGACCATGCTGGTCGACCTCGGTGAGCGGGCGTGGAACTCCACCGGCACAGGGACGAAGGCCTACGAGGTGGCCCAGCAGATCAGGTCGATCTGCGGCACGGGCGCCAACCCTGTCGCGCTCGACTACGTCATGGTCAGCCACCAGCACCTCGACCACATCGGCTACGCCCACGTGCCGGAGGACGGTGCGTCCTCGATCGGCAACGGACTGTGGCAGCTGCTCGCGCCCGCCTCCTCGGGTGGCCTCGACTTCACCGTCGGCACCCTCTACGACCGCGACGCCGGCAGCTGGACGGATGCCAACGGTGACGGCCAGTGCCAGGTGGGCACGGCCACGGCGCCGGCCCCGGAAGTGGCCTGGCACAACGTCGGTACGACCAGCCAGACCGCGCGGCGGTTCATCTGCTGGCTCTACGGCCCGGCCGGGCAGGCAGACCGCGCCAACATCCAGGGGCACGTCGTACCGCTGACGACCAGTCCGGCCTCGTGGCCGACGATCGACCTCGGCGGTGGCGCGCAGTCGGTCGTCGTCAACGCCGATGCCGCCGGCACGATGCAGGCCGACGGCACCACGCCGGTCTCCGGCGACCACTCCGCCGACGCGGTCCCGCCGAGCGAGAACGACTACTCGACGGCGGTGAAGACCACCTACGGCAGCTATCGGTACGCGACGGCCGGCGACTCCGACGGCGAGTACTCCACGTCGGCCGACGGCTACACCTACAACGACATCGAAGCCGGGCTCGTCGGCAAGTTCGGCAACCAGGCCTACGACACCGTGCGCGCCAACCACCACGGCTCGGGCCACTCCAGCTCGGCGGCGTACGTCAACGGCATGGACCCGCAGACGACGTTCATCTCGTGCGGTACCAACTCCTACGGTCACCCGGCCAACCGGACCCTCGACGCCTACCGCGCCATCGGGGCCGACATCTACCTCGCCAACAACCCCTGCGACACCACCGACGTCTCCGGTGCGCCGATCGACTACAGCGGCACGCTCAACAGCAACGGCACGGTGCACCTCTACACCACCAACGGCGGCGCCGACTTCTCCGTCGACTACGACGCCGGCACGAGGTCGTACGTCTCCGGTGTGCACAGCGGTGGCGGCGGCACGCAGGGCGACCCGACGGTGGTCAAGGTCAACGAGTTCCTCCCCGCGCCCACGAGCGGCAACGAGTGGATCGAGCTCTACAACCCGACCGCGGTGGCGGTCGACGTGTCGGGCTACAAGGTCGACGACGTCGCCAACGCTGGCGGTGCACCGAAGACGATCCCGGCCGGGACGGTCATCCCGGCCCACGGACGCTGGGTCTACGAGTTCGCGTCCGGATTCCTCAACAACACCGGCACGGACTACGCCCGTTACGTCTCCCCGGGCGGGGTCGAGCTCGACAGCAAGTCCTACTCCTGGCCCACGGCGCAGTCCGACAAGGTGATCCACCGCGTGGGAGACGGCGGCAGCTGGTGCGACACGGCGTCGGCCAACGTCACCAAGGGAACGGCCAACCCGGCCACCTGCCCATGACCAGCCGTGCTGCCCGCCTCGCGCTCGCCGGCGTGCTCCTCACGGGCTGCGCCAGCGAGGCAGCGGGGGAGAAGGACACCGGCGACGGGCGCCTGGCGATGGTGAGCGGACGGGACGACCACGGCTTCGTCGACCTGGACCGCGTGCCGGTCCGCGCCAGCGAGTCCGGCGGTCGGATCACGGGTGCTGTCGTGGGCCGGATCCACGACGGCACGCTGGTACGGGTCGTGCAGCGCGACCACACCGCGATGCGCGTGACGACGCTGGAGGGTCCGTCGGTCACGGGATGGCTCGACGACTTCCACCTGAGGGGGCAGTTCCACCTCGTCGGTGCGCCGCCGCTCTGCGGCGCCACGATCGGCTCGGCGCATGTCGATGGCGGTCGCCAGGTGCTCGTGTACGCGGTGAAGGACGACCGGGTCCTGGTCGAGACGGTCCCCGGCGGAGACGGCGCCGCGAAGCCGCTGCGCGGCTGGGTCGCCCGACCGGAGCTGCGGGAGCTCCCCCCGCAGGGACGGACCTGCGCGGCCGACCCGCCCGGGAGCAAGCACGTCCACGATCTCCCGAGGCCGTGACGCCGGCCGCGCGGGCTGCTTTGTGACCCGCGGGTCAATTCCCTGCCGGAACGGCGTTCCGGGCGCTAGCCTCCAGTGGTGCAGATCACGCGACGCAACCTGATCCGGAGCGGCCTGGCCGCTGCAGCTGTCACCGGCATCCTCCGTCCGGTCCCGGCACTCGCCGTCGCGGCGAGTGGCACCACGCTGGCCCGCACGTGGCAGCGCGGACCGGCCGGTACGGGCGGCTACCGCAAGGTCGTCGCCGGTCCGGGTGAGCCGCACGTCGTCCGCGCCGAGTTCGTCGCCACCCCCACGGCCGACCGTGCCGCCCGACGCTCCGGCGTCCTGGCGTTCGCCCAGCTCTCCGACGTCCACATCGTCGACGCCCAGTCGCCGATGCGGCTGGAGTGGGTGGACCGCTTCGACGACACCGACATCGACGGCGACCCGACCACGGGCCTTGCGTCCTCGGCGTACCGCGCACACGAGATGCTCAGCACCCAGGTCGCCGATGCGATGGTCCGCGCGATCAACGAGGTGGCCGCCGCAGCGCCGGTGACCGGGCTTCCGCTCGCCCTCGCGATCCAGACCGGCGACAACGCCGACAACGCCCAGTACAACGAGACCCGGTGGAACATCGCGGTGCTCTCCGGCGGCACGGTGCTCACCCCCGACTCCGGCAACCGGACGCGGTGGGAGGGCGTCGCGGACCAGGACCTGCTCAGCTACGACCTGCACTACTGGCATCCCGACGGGCAGCCGCTGCTGCGGCCCGTCGACATCCCTCGCAAGGAGTACGGCTTCCCGGTGGTCCCGGGCCTGCTCGACGCCGCACGGCGCCCGTTCACGCCGGTGGGCCTGCGCATGCCGTGGTTCACCGCGTTCGGCAACCACGACGGGGGAGTGCAGGGCAACTTCCCGCCCGGGACGCTCGGTGCCGGCATGAGCGCGATCGCGACCGGCAGCCTCAAGATCATCAGCCCGCCCTCGGGCCTGAGCCAGGCCGATCTGCTGCACGCACTGCGTACCGACCCGCTGGGCCTCCTGAACAACCTGCTCGGCACCCTCGAGCTCGGGACCCACGTGCGCCTGGTCAGTCCCGACCCGGACCGCCGCATCCTGACGCGACGACAGATCGTCGAGGAGCACTTCACCACGACCGGTACGCCGGTCGGCCACGGCTTCACCGAGGCGAACCGCGCCGACGGCACCGCCTACTACACCTTCGTGCGGGGCGACGTGCAGTTCCTCGTGCTCGACACCGTCAACCCCAACGGCTACTCCAACGGCTCGATCGACCAGCCCCAGATGGACTGGCTCGCCGCCGAGCTGGCCGCGCCGCGCGCCGCGTACCAGATCGTCTGCAGCCACCACACCAGCGAGACGATGGACAACCCGCTGATCGTGACCGGCGGCGACCCGAACCCGCGCGTCCAGGGCCCTGCCGTGGTCGCCCTGCTCCAGGAGCACCCGCGCGTGATCGCCTGGATCAACGGGCACAGCCACCGCAACCAGATCTGGGCCCGGCCGGGTGGCAAGCGCGGGTTCTGGGAGATCAACACGGCCTCGCACGTCGACTTCCCGCAGCAGTCGCGCCTGCTCGAGATCGCCGACAACGGTGACGGCACGCTCTCCCTCTTCTGCACCATGGTCGACCACGCAGCGGGTACGTGGTCCGGCAGCCTGGCCAACACCGTGCAGCTCGCCGCCCTGGCGCGGGAGCTGAGCGCCAACGACTGGCAGGAGCACACGACGAACCGCAGCGGCGAGCCGACGGACCGCAACGTCGAGCTGCTCATCCAGAAGCCGTAGCGACTACGGGAGGCTGCCCGGGGGAACCGTTCCCGACGTGAGCGTGAAGGGCGAGGTGGAACAAGCCGGGCGGCGGGCGGACCGCAGCGACCTGCTCGACGCCGGGATCCGCTTCGGCCTCGTCGCCTACGGGCTGGTCCACCTGGTCATCGCCTGGCTCGCGCTGCAGCTGGCGCTCGGGCAGCGCCAGGACCGCATCGACCGGCGCGGCGCCGTGCACCAGCTCGCCGAGCAGCCCTTCGGCAAGGCGGCGGTGGCGCTCGTCGCGGCAGGCATGGCCGTCCTGGTCCTCTGGCGCGTGCTGGAGCTCGCGGTCGAGCACCGTGAGGAGGAGACCGGCCCGCGCTGGTGGCACCGGGCGGTCGCTGCCGCCAAGGCAGTCGCGTACGGGGCGATCGGCACGAGCGCGTTCGGGGTGCTCCTGGGAAGCGGTGGCGGTGCATCGGGCCGTTCGGAAGAGGGATGGTCGGGCCGGATCATGGCGTGGCCGGGCGGCCCCTGGCTGGTCGCCGCGGTCGGAGCCGCCCTTCTCGGCTACACCGTCGGCATGTGCTGGCGGGGGCTCACCGGACGGCACCGCGAGCACCTCACCGCCGAGGGGCGCAGCGGCGACGCCGGCACCCTCTACGTGGCGCTCGGTACGGTCGGGTACGTCGCCAAGGGACTCGCGTTCGGCATCGTCGGCGGACTCTTCATCTGGGCCGCCGCGACCCACGACCCGGCACGGGCCGGGGGCCTGGACCAGGCGCTCGGGCGGCTCCTGCACGAGCCGGCGGGCCCGTGGCTGCTCGGCGGGGTCGCGCTCGGCCTGGCCTGCTACGGGCTCTTCCAGGTCGTCCGCGCGCGCCACCTCGCACGGTGAGACGCGAGCCCGGCCGGTGCGGACGAGCAGCCGTGCGCCTGTTAGGGTGGGCCCCGTTCGACATCCTTTAACGAGCCGTCCCGTGAGGCGGAGAAGGAGTCAGCAGCGCTGATGCCTACCCATGATCTGGTCCCCGGTGACTCCACCGATGCGTCGACCGGTCCCGGTCGCATCGTGCTCGACTTCCAGGACGTCAACCGCGCGCTGACCCGCATCTCGCACGAGATCCTCGAGCGCAACAGGTCAGCCGAGGACCTCGTCCTGCTCGGCCTGCCCACGCGGGGTGTGCCGCTCGCGAAGCGCATCGCCGCGAAGATCCTCGCCGTCGAGGGCACCGCGGTGCCGGTCGGTGAGCTCGACGTCACGATGTACCGCGACGACCTCAGGTCGCACCCGATGCGCAGCCCCCACAAGACCGTCGTGCCTGCCGGCGGCATCGACGGCAAGACCGTCGTCCTCGTCGACGACGTGCTGTACTCAGGTCGGACCATCCGGGCCGCGCTCGACGCCCTCGCGGATCTCGGCCGGCCGGCCGTCGTGCGCCTCGCAGTCCTCGTGGACCGCGGGCACCGCGAGCTCCCGATCCGTGCCGACCACGTCGGCAAGAACCTCCCCAGCGCACGCACGGAGCGCGTCGGCGTGCGCCTGGCCGAGACCGACGGCACCGACGAGGTCCGCATCGCAGAAGGGAGGGGCGCGTGAAGAAGCACCTGCTGTCGATCGACGACCTGACGGTCGACGACGTCCACGCACTCTTCGAGACCGCCGCCGAGATGCACGACGTGCAGCGGCGTGACGTGAAGAAGCTGCCCGCGCTGCGTGGCAAGACCGTGATCAACCTCTTCTTCGAGGACTCCACCCGGACCCGCTCGAGCTTCGAGATCGCCGGCAAGTGGCTCTCGGCGGACGTGATCAACCTGTCTGCCAAGGGCTCCTCCACCTCGAAGGGCGAGTCGCTGCGCGACACCGTCCTGACGGTCACCGCGATGGGCATCGACGGCCTCGTCATGCGCCACTCCGCGTCGGGTGCCGCCCACCAGGTCGCCGGGTGGCTGGACATCCCGGTGATCAACGCCGGCGACGGCACCCACGAGCACCCCACCCAGGCCCTGCTCGACGCCTACACGCTGACCCGCCGGCTCGGTTCGCTCGAGGGCCGCCACATCGCGATCGTGGGCGACCTCACGCACAGCCGCGTGTTCCGCTCGGGCGTGAAGTGCCTGACCAAGCTCGGAGCGGAGGTCACCGTGGTGGCCCCGCCGACCCTGATGCCCTCGGGCATCACCGCCTGGTCCAAGGACGCCGGCTTCGCCACGTCGTACGACGTCGACGCGGTGCTGCCCACCGCGGACGCCGTGATGATGCTGCGGGTCCAGAAGGAGCGGATGTCGGGCGGCTACTTCCCGACGGCCCGCGAGTACACCGTCGGCTACGGCCTGACGCGGTCGCGCCTCGCCCTTCTCAAGGAGGGCGCTCCGATCCTTCACCCGGGGCCGATGAACCGTGGCCTCGAGATCGCGCCGGAGGCGGCCGACGCGGCGTCCAGCGCCGTGCTCGACCAGGTCTCCGCCGGTGTCGCGATCCGCATGTCCGTGCTCTACCACCTGCTCGCCGGCCCGTCGGCTGCGGCAGCGACGACGGGGGAGTGAACCTCATGTCCGACAAGACCCTGATCAGGGGCGCCCGGATCCTCGGTGGCGAGCCCGCCGACCTGCTGCTCGCGGACGGCGCGATCGCCGGTCTCGGCACGGACCTCGACGCGACCGGTGCCGTCGTCGTCGAGGCAGCCGGCCTCGTCGCGCTGCCTGGCTTCGTCGACCTCCACACCCACCTGCGCCAGCCCGGCCGTGAGGACGCGGAGACGATCCTCACCGGTTCCCAGGCCGCGGCGGTCGGTGGCTACACCGCCGTCCTGGCCATGGCCAACACCAACCCGGTCACCGACACCGCGGAGGCGGCCGAGCGGGTGCTCGACCTCGGCGTCGCCGCCGGCTACGTCGACGTGCAGCCGGTCGGCGCCGTCACCAAGGACCTCGAGGGCCACGAGCTGGCCGAGCTCGGCCTGATGGCGCGCAGCCGGGCCCGGGTCCGGGTCTTCTCCGACGACGGCAAGTGCGTCCACGACGCGCGCGTCATGCGCCGTGCCCTCGAGTACGTGAAGGCGTTCGGCGGTGTCGTCTCCCAGCACGCCCAGGACCCGTCCCTCGCGCCCTACGGCAGCGCCTGCTGCCACGAGGGCGAGATCTCGGGCCAGCTCGGCCTGCCCGGCTGGCCCGGCATCGCCGAGGAGGTGATCGTCGCCCGCGACGTCATGCTGGCGCGCCACACCGGCAGCCGCGTGCACGTCGCGCACGTCTCCACGGCCGGCTCGGTCGAGGTGGTGCGCTGGGCGAAGTCCCAGGGCATCGACGTCACCTGCGAGGTGACCCCGCACCACCTGATCCTGACGACCGACGAGCTGCTCGGCTACGACCCGACGTACAAGGTCAACCCGCCGCTGCGTCCCGCCGAGGACGTGCAGGCGCTCCGGGCCGCGCTCGCCGACGGCACGATCGACGCGGTCGCCACCGACCACGCCCCGCACGCGAAGCACGACAAGGAGCACGCCTTCGTCGACGCCGCGTTCGGCATGCTCGGCCTCGAGACGGCGCTGTCGGTGGTCGTGACCACCATGGTCGAGACCGGCCTGCTGGACTGGGCCGGCGTCGCCCGCGTGCTCAGCACCAACCCCGCGCGCATCGCCGGTCTCGACGGCCACGGCCACGAGATCGCCGTCGGCGCCCCCGCCAACATCACCCTCGTCGACCCGTCGGCGAAGGTCACCGTGGACCGCGACGCGAGCGTGTCGCTGTCCCGCAACAACCCCTGGCACGGTCGCGAGCTGACCGGCGCCGTGCACGCCACGTTCCTGCGTGGCAAGGCAACCGTGATGGAAGGAAAGCTGCAGTGACTGTGAAGCCCGCACTCCTCGTGCTCGAGGACGGACGGACGTTCCGTGGCGAGTCCTTCGGTGCCGAGGGCGAGACCTTCGGCGAGGCCGTCTTCTCCACCGGCATGTCCGGCTACCAGGAGACGCTGACCGACCCGTCGTACCACCGTCAGGTCGTCGTCATGACCGCGCCGCACGTCGGCAACACCGGCATGAACGACGAGGACCCGGAGTCGCGGAAGATCTGGGTCGCCGGCTACGTCGTGCGTGACCCTGCCCGCGTCCCGTCCAACTGGCGCTCGGTGCGCTCGCTCGACGACGAGCTCAAGGAGCAGGGCGTCGTCGGCATCTCCGGCATCGACACGCGCGCGCTGACCCGCCACCTCCGCGAGGTCGGCTCCATGCGCGTCGGCATCTCCACGGTCGAGACCGACCCGGAGGCGCTGCTCGCCAAGGTCCGCGCAGAGGCCGAGATGACCGGTGCCAACCTGTCCGACGCGGTCACCACCACGGAGGCGTACGTCGTCCCGGCGATCGGCGAGAAGAAGCTCACCGTCGCCGCGGTCGACCTGGGCATCAAGGCGAACACGCCGCGGATGATGGCCGAGCGCGGCATCGAGGTGCACGTGCTCCCCGCGACCGCGACGCTCGAGGACGTGCAGGCCGTCCAGCCCGACGGCCTCTTCTTCTCCAACGGTCCCGGCGACCCGGCGGCGACCACCGGCCAGGTCGAGCTGCTCAAGGCGGCGCTGGGCGAGGGGATCCCGTACTTCGGCATCTGCTTCGGCAACCAGCTCTTCGGTCGCGCGCTCGGGTTCGGCACCTACAAGCTGAAGTACGGCCACCGCGGCATCAACCAGCCCGTGCTGGACCGCACGACCGGCAAGGTCGAGGTCACCGCGCACAACCACGGCTTCGCGGTCGACGCCCCGCTCGAGGGCTCGACGACGACGCCCTTCGGCGAGGCCACGGTCTCGCACATCAACCTCAACGACGACTGCGTCGAGGGCCTCGAGCTCGTCGACGGGAACGGCCTCAAGGCCTTCTCCGTGCAGTACCACCCGGAGGCCGCTGCCGGCCCCCACGACGCGGCGTACCTCTTCGACCGCTTCGTGCAGCTCATGAACGACCGGAAGGCCTGACCAAGATGCCCAAGCGCGACGACATCAAGTCCGTCCTCGTCATCGGCTCCGGCCCGATCATCATCGGCCAGGCCTGCGAGTTCGACTACTCCGGCACCCAGGCCTGCCGCATCCTCAAGGCCGAGGGTCTCCGGGTCATCCTGATCAACTCCAACCCGGCCACGATCATGACCGACCCGGAGTTCGCCGACGCCACCTACGTGGAGCCGATCACCCCCGAGTTCGTCGAGAAGGTGATCGCCAAGGAGCGCCCTGACGCGATCCTGCCGACCCTCGGTGGCCAGACCGCCCTCAACGCCGCCATCGCGGCGCACGAGTCCGGCGTCCTGGAGAAGTACGGCGTAGAGATGATCGGCGCCAACTTCGACGCGATCCACCGAGGTGAGAACCGCGAGCTCTTCAACGCGATCGTCGAGAAGGTCGGCGGCGAGGTCGCCCGCTCCGAGATCTGCCACACGATGGACGAGGTCCTGGCGGCCGTCGAGACCCTCGGCGGCGTCTACCCGGTCGTCATCCGCCCGTCGTTCACCATGGGCGGCACCGGCTCCGGCATCGCCTACAACGAGGAGGAGCTGCGTCGCCTCGCCGGCGCCGGCCTCTCCGCGTCGCCGACCACCGAGGTCCTCATCGAGGAGTCGATCCTCGGCTGGAAGGAGTACGAGCTGGAGGTGATGCGCGACAAGAACGACAACGTCGTCATCATCTGCTCCATCGAGAACTTCGACCCGATGGGCACCCACACCGGTGACTCGATCACCGTCGCCCCGGCGATGACCCTGACCGACCGCGAGTACCAGCACCTGCGCGACCTCGCCATCGGCATCATCCGCGAGGTCGGCGTGGACACCGGCGGCTGCAACATCCAGTACGCCGTCAACCCGGCAGACGGCCGCGTCATCGTCATCGAGATGAACCCGCGCGTCTCCCGCTCCTCGGCGCTGGCGTCGAAGGCGACCGGCTACCCGATCGCCAAGATCGCCGCCAAGGTCGCGATCGGCTACACGCTCGACGAGATCGAGAACGACATCACCGCCGGCCCGCAGGGCTCCACGGCGGCGTCGTTCGAGCCGACCCTCGACTACGTCGTCGTGAAGGTCCCGCGGTTCGCGTTCGAGAAGTTCCCGACCGCGGACGACACCCTCACCACGCACATGAAGTCCGTCGGCGAGGCGATGTCCATCGGCCGCAACTTCACCGAGTCCTTCAACAAGGCGCTCCGCTCCATGGAGAACAAGGCCGCGCCGTTCCGCTTCACCGGCGAGGCCGGCGACAAGGCCGAGCTGCTGGCGCAGATCAAGCGGCCGCACGACGGGCGCGTGCAGAAGGTCATGCAGGCGATCCGCGCCGGCGCGACCCAGGAGGAGATCTTCGAGGCCACGAAGATCGACCCGTGGTTCGTCGACCAGCTCTTCCTCATCCACGAGGTGGCCGTCGCCACCGCGGAGGCGAAGGAGCTCGACGAGGCGACGCTGCGGCTGGCCAAGCGCCACGGCTTCTCCGACGCACAGATCGCCGACATCCGCGGCCTGTCCGAGGCCGAGGTCCGCGCGGCCCGCTGGGCCACCGGCGTCCGCCCCGTCTACAAGACCGTCGACACCTGCGCCGCCGAGTTCGCCGCCAAGACGCCGTACCACTACTCGTCCTACGACGAGGAGACCGAGGTGCAGCCGCGGGAGAAGCCGGCCGTCCTGATCCTCGGCTCCGGCCCCAACCGCATCGGCCAGGGCATCGAGTTCGACTACTCGTGCGTGCACGCCGCCCTGGAGCTGTCGCGGGCGGGCTACGAGACGATCATGGTCAACTGCAACCCGGAGACGGTCTCCACCGACTACGACACCGCGGACCGCCTCTACTTCGAGCCCCTGACGCTCGAGGACGTCCTCGAGATCTACCACGCCGAGCTCGCCGCGGGCCCGGTCGCCGGCGTCATCGCGACGCTCGGTGGCCAGACGCCGCTCGGCCTCGCGCAGGGCCTGAAGGACGCAGGTGTCCCGATCGTCGGCACCCAGCCCGAGGCGATCGACCTCGCGGAGGAGCGCGGCGCCTTCGGCCGGGTCCTCGACGAGGCCGGCCTGGTCGCGCCGAAGCACGGCACGGCGGTCTCCTACGACGACGCCCGCGACATCGCGCACACGATCGGCTACCCGGTGCTCGTGCGCCCGTCCTACGTGCTCGGCGGCCGCGGCATGCAGATCGTCTACAGCGACGACCAGCTCAAGTCGTACCTCGAGATGGCGACCGACCTGATCAGCGAGGACCGCCCGGTCCTCATCGACCGCTTCATCGACGACGCGGTCGAGATCGACGTCGACGCGCTCTACGACGGCGAGGAGCTCTTCCTCGGCGGCGTGATGGAGCACATCGAGGAGGCCGGCATCCACTCGGGTGACTCTTCCTGCGCCCTGCCGCCGATCACCCTCGGCGCCACGGAGATCAAGCGGATCCGCGAGGCCACCGAGGGCATCGCGAAGGGCGTCGGCGTCCGCGGCCTGATCAACATCCAGTTCGCGCTCGGCTCCGACGTGCTCTACGTCCTCGAGGCCAACCCGCGTGCCTCGCGCACGGTGCCGTTCGTCTCCAAGGCGACCGGCACCTCGCTGGCCAAGGCCGCGTCGCGCGTGATGATGGGCGAGTCGATCGCCGACCTGCGCAAGGCCGGAGTGCTCCCGGAGAGCGGCGACGGCGGCATGCTGCCGGCCGACGCCCCGATCGCGGTCAAGGAGGCGGTGCTCCCGTTCAACCGCTTCCGCACCCCGGAGGGCAAGTTCGTCGACTCCGTGCTCGGCCCCGAGATGAAGTCCACCGGTGAGGTCATGGGCTTCGACGCCGACTTCGGCACGGCCTTCAGCAAGGCCCAGGCCGCGGCGTACGGTCCGCTGCCGACCTCGGGCAAGGTCTTCATCTCCATCGCCAACCGCGACAAGCGCTCGATGATCTTCCCGGCGCGGGTCCTCGCCGACTACGGCTTCGAGCTGCTCGCGACGCAGGGCACCGTCGAGGTGCTGCGCCGCAACGGCATCGAGGCCACCGTCGTGCGCAAGCACTTCGAGGGAGCCGGCGACGAGGGCGAGAAGACCTCGGTGCAGATGATCCTCGACGGCGAGATCGACCTCATCGTCAACACCCCCAACGGCTCCGCTTCGGAGGCGCGCGTCGACGGCTACGAGATCCGTGCCGCTGCCGTGCTGACCGGCACGCCGTGCATCACGACGGTGCAGGGCGCCGCCGCGGCGGTCCAGGGCATCCACGCGGTGCGGGGCGGCGGCATCGGCGTCAAGTCGCTGCAGGAGTGGGCGGCGGAGATCGCCGGGGCGGGTCAGGGCGCGTGAGGAAGCCGTACGACGTCCTCTTCGACGGCGTCTTCTCCAAGATCGACCCGGAGAAGGCGCACGAGCAGGCGTTCGCGGCGATCCGCGCGGGCCGGTTCGCCACGGCGGCGTGGGGGCGCACGCTGAAGCCGCGTCCGGTCTCGGCGCTGGGTCTGGAGTTCCCCAACGTCCTGGGCCTCGCGGCCGGCTTCGACAAGAACGCCGTCGGCATCGACGCGCTCGCAGGTCTCGGCTTCGGCCACATCGAGATCGGTACCGTCACCGGGGAGGCCCAGCCGGGCAACCCGAAGCCGCGCCTCTTCCGCCTGCTCGACGACCGCGCGGTGGTCAACCGGATGGGCTTCAACAACGACGGTGCCGAGGTCGTCGGCCGCCGGCTCGCCGCCCGGGCTGCGGCCCGGAAGGGCAAGTCGGGGCCGGTCGTCGGCGTCAACATCGGCAAGACCAAGGTCGTGCCGGACGACGACATCGCGGCCGTGATCAAGGACCACGAGAAGTCCGTCGACCACCTCGCGCCGTACGCCGACTACCTCGTGGTCAACGTGTCCTCGCCGAACACGCCGGGGCTGCGCAACCTCCAGGCCGTCGAGAAGCTCAGCCCGCTGCTCGAGGCCGTGCGCAGGCGTGCCGACGAGGTCGTCACCGACCGGCGTGTGCCGCTCGTGGTCAAGATCGCCCCCGACCTGGCCGACGACGACGTCCTCGCCGTCGCCGACATGGCGAAGGCGATCGGACTCGACGGCATCACGGCCACCAACACCACGATCAGCCGCGAGGGACTGCGGTCCCCGTCGGCGCGCGTCGCCGAGATCGGGGCCGGCGGCCTGTCGGGCCGACCGCTCACCGAGCGGTCCCTCGAGGTGCTGCGGCTGCTCAAGGGGAGGGTCGGCGACGACCTGACCCTCATCGGCGTCGGCGGCATCACGACGGTGGCCGACGCGAAGGCCCGCCTGGACGCGGGCGCCGACCTGCTGCAGGGCTACACCGCCTTCATCTACGAGGGTCCGCTGTGGCCACGCGCGATCGTGCGCGGGGTGTCCCGCACCCGATGACTCTCCAGTCGACCGCCGAGGTGCGGGCCAGCGAGCGCGTCGGTGCCTTCCAGCACGTCACGCTCGCTGCCCCGGGCGTGGTCGAGACCTTCCGCCCCGGCAACTTCGTGAGCATCGGCCTCGACGACGGCGTGCACCTCGCGCGCCGCAGCTTCTGGGTGCACCGCGTGCGGTCGTCGAGCTCCTTCGGGGCGACGATCGACATCGTGGTCCGCCCCGGGGGCGCCGGCAGCACGTGGCTGGCCGGCCTGCCCGTCGGTGCCTCGGTCGACCTGATCGGTCCGCTCGGACGCCCCTTCGCGCAGCCGAAGGAGCCCGTGCCCTGCCTGCTGGTCGGGGAGGGGTACGCCGCGGCGTCGCTGTTCCCGCTCGCCGAGCGGCTGGTGGAGCGTGGCTGCCCGGTCTCGCTCCTCCTCGCCGCGGACACCGCCGACGAGGTCATCGACGGCCTCGACGTACGCCGCTCGGCGGAGGCGGTCACGGTGGTCACCGGCGACGGGTCGATGGGCGCGCAGGGGAGTGTGGCCCAGGCCCTGCCGGGCGCGCTGCAGCGCTCCGGGGCATCGGTGGTCTACGCGGCCGGCCCGTCGTCCACGCTGCACGCGGTCGCCGGCGTCTCCGAGCTGCACGGCGCGTGGAGCCAGGTGGCGCTCGAGGTCAACCAGCCGTGCGGCACCGGCCTGTGCCACGGATGCATCGTCCCGGCCGTGGGCGAGGACGCCATCGCTCACCGGGTCCGTGCCTGCGCCGAGGGACCGGTCTTCCGCGGTGACCGGATCCAGTGGGGGCTGCTGTGAGGCTCTTCGTCGCCGCAGGGTGCGGAGGCACCGGCCGTGAGCTGGCGCCGTACGCCGACCTGGCCGGGGTGGGCGGTTTCGTCACGCGGACGCTCACGCTCGATCCGCGCCGGGGGAGCCGCTTGCGGATCGCGGAGTCGCCGAGCGGCCTCGTGCGGGCTCACCTCCTGCAGAACCCCGGTGTCGACCGCTTCCTGACCACCGAGATGCCCTGGCTGGCGCAGCAGGGCGTGCCGACGTGGGCGTCGGTCACGGGCGCGACCACCGACGAGATCGCCGCCGTCGTACGCCGCGTGGCGACGGCACCCGGCCTGAGTGGCATCGAGCTCAACCTCGCCGTCGACGACCCCGGTGCCCTGCGCCTCCACGACGGGTCGACCCCGAAGGGCGCCGCGGCTGCCGTGCGTGCGGTCCTGGACGTGCTGCCGGAGAGCCTGGCCCTGCACGTGAAGCTGGGCTCCGACGTGCGTCGGCTGCCCGTAGTCGCCCGCGCGGTCGCCGAGGTCGGCGCCGACGCGCTCGTCGTCGGCGGAGCACTCCCGGCCGCGCTGCCCAACGGCACCGCGGCGGAGCTGTCCGGCCCGGCCGTCCTCCCGACCGCCCTCCGTGCCGTGCGCACGGTCTGCCACGAGCTGCCCGAGTTCCCGGTGATCGGCGTCGGCGGTGTCAGGTCCGCCGCCGATGTGCGAGCGTTCGGGTCAGCGGGTGCCCGTGGGGTCCAGGTGGGCAGCGCCCTGCTGCACGACCCGTCCGTCCTTGCCCGCATCACCGCCGAGCTCGAGGAGCAGTCCCGATGACCACCCGACCCGACCAGCCCTTCGGCGCCCGCCTCCGCGCTGCGATGACGGCGCGCGGCCCCCTCTGCCCGGGCATCGACCCGCACGCGTCCCTGCTCGCGGCCTGGGGCCTCCCCGACACCGCCGACGGGTGCGAGCGCTTCGCGATGACCGCGGTGGAGGCGCTGGCGCCGGTCGTCTCGAGCATCAAGCCGCAGAGCGCGTTCTTCGAGCGCCACGGCTCACGTGGCATCGCGGTCCTGGAGAAGGTCATCGCCGCCACGCGGGAGGCGGGTTGCCTGGTGATCCTGGACGTCAAGCGCGGCGACATCGGCACCACGGCGCAGGCCTACGCGGACGCCTACCTCGACCCGACGAGCCCGCTCGCGTCCGACGCCATCACGGCGAGCCCGTACCTGGGCTTCGGCTCGCTGGCGCCGATGATCGAGACGGCTGCCCGTCACAACGCCGGGGTCTTCGCCCTCGCGCTGACCTCCAACCCCGAGGCCCCGCGCTTCCAGCACGCGCGCACCGCGGACGGTGCGACGATCGCGGGGGAGGTGCTCGCCGGCCTGCGGGCCGCCAACGAGGGCGCCGCGTCCCTGGGGTCCTTCGGCGCGGTCGTGGGTGCCACGATCGGCTCCACCGACGAGAACCTCGACATCGACGGGCCGCTGCTGGTCCCGGGCATCGGCGCCCAGGGCGGCACAGCCGACGACGTACGCCGGATCTTCGGCGCCGCGGTCCGCAACGTCGTTCCCACGTCCACCCGCGAGATCCTCGGTGCGGGCCCGTCCGTGCAGGCGCTGCGCGACGCCGCGGCGCGTGCCAACGACGAGTTCGCCGCGCTGCTGTGAGGTTCCTGCTGGCCCTCGTCGCGCTCGCCGCCACCCTGGTGGCGGTGGGTGGCTGCGCGACCGAGCAGGAGAAGTGGTGCGACCGCGTCTCGAGCGGTGCCCCGGAGCTCGGCCGGACCCTCGACGAGGGCGGCGCCCGGAAGGGGCTGCTCGAGGCGCTGCCGACGCTTCGTGACCTCGCGCAGGCCGCGCCGCCCGACGTCCGGGACGACTGGCGGACCGTGGTCGACGCCGTCCAGGCACTCTCCGACGCGGTCGACGCGAAGGACGACGCGGCAACCAGGGCAGCCGCTCTCAAGCTGGCGTCGCCGGACGTCCAGGCGGCCGCCGACGCGGTCGACCAGGAGGCCCGCGACGTCTGCCACACGGGCCTCTTCTGAGGCCGATCGGCCCGGATCTCCGGACCGCGTTGCCGCCCGCAGGATCTCGTGACTAGATTGGCGCTCTGCCCGCCGCAACCAACACGAGGACCTGACACGTGGCCCTGCCCCAGCTGACCCCGGAACAACGCCAGGCTGCCCTCGACAAGGCCGCCGCCTCCCGCCGCGAGCGGGCCGAGGTCAAGAACCGGCTGAAGAACTCCGGCGCCTCGATCATGGACGTGATCCGTGAGGGTCAGATCAACGAGGTCGTCGGGAAGATGAAGGTCGTCGACCTGCTGCAGTCGATGCCCGGCCTGGGCAAGGTGCGCGCGAAGCAGCTCATGGAGCGCCTCGCGATCGCCGAGAGCCGGCGCGTGCGTGGCCTCGGTGCCAAGCAGGTCGCGGCCCTCGAGGCTGAGTTCACCCGCGACTGATGCCGGGCACCGCACACCGCCTGATCGTGCTGGCCGGTCCGACGGCCGTGGGCAAGGGCACGGTCGCCGCTGCCGTCCGAGAGGACTACCCCGAGGTCTGGATCTCGGTCTCCTGCACCACCCGGGCCCCGCGGCCGGGCGAGGTCGACGGCGAGCACTACCACTTCGTCAGCGACGAGGAGTTCGACCGCATGGTCGAGGCCGGCGAGATGCTCGAGTACGCCGTCGTCCACGGCCACGCCAAGTACGGCACCCCGCGTGGTCCCGTCGAGGCGGCCCTCGCGGCCGGACGACCCTCCATGCTGGAGATCGACCTGCAGGGCGCCCGTCAGGTGAAGGCCAACATGCCCGAGGCACAGCTGGTCTTCCTGGCACCGCCGTCGTGGGAGGAGCTGGTCCGCCGGCTCGTCGGGCGGGGCACCGAGACCGAGGAGCAGCGCGAGCGCCGGCTGGAGACCGCGAAGGTCGAGCTGGCCGCCGAGACGGAGTTCGACGTGACGATCGTCAACCACGAAGTTCACGAGGCCGCCGCCGAGTTGGTAAAGTTGATGCAGGCCTGAGCAAGGCCTGTCCGGGCACGGCTCCGTGTCCTCCGGATCCCCGATCTTTAAGGCGTTATCTGTGTCTGCTCCCACCGGCGAGGGTGTGACCCACCCGTCGATCGACGACCTGCTGTCCAAGACGGACTCGAAGTACAAGCTGGTCCTCTACAGCGCGAAGCGTGCTCGGCAGATCAACGCCTACTACTCGCAGCTGGGCGAGGGCCTGCTCGAGTACGTCGGCCCCCTGGTCGACACGCACGTCCAGGAGAAGCCGCTGTCGATCGCGCTGCGCGAGATCAACAACGACCTCCTGACCTGCGAGGACATCGACCCGGCCGAGCTCGCTGCCGAGGAGGCCGCCAAGGCCGCCGCGGCCTCCGACGCCGGCTCGTTCACCGACGCCGAGTGACCCGAGGCTGGTTCTGATGGGCGCCACGGCACCCAGGGTCGTCCTCGGCGTCAGCGGCGGCATCGCGGCGTACAAGTCGTGCGAGCTGCTGCGGCGCTTCACCGAGTCCGGCCATGACGTGACCGTGGTGCCCACCGCCGCGGCGCTCGAGTTCGTCGGTGCCCCGACGTGGGCGGCGCTCAGCGGCAAGCCCGTCGCGGCCGACGTCTGGACGCGCGTGGAGGCGGTTCCGCACGTCCACATCGGACAGCACGCGGACCTCGTCGTCGTCGCGCCCGCGACTGCCGACATCCTGGCCAAGGCCGCGCACGGCCTCGCCGACGACCTGCTCACCAACACGCTGCTCACCGCGCGCTGCCCGGTCGTGTTCGCCCCGGCGATGCACACGGAGATGTGGGAGCACCCGGCCACGCAGGCGAACGTGCGCACGCTGCGCGAGCGCGGAGCGGTGGTCATCGAGCCTGCCGAGGGGCGCCTGACCGGCAAGGACACCGGCAAGGGCCGGCTTCCCGAGCCGAGCGAGATCTTCGAGCTCGCCGTCGACGTGCTCTCCCGCGGCGCGGCGGCGCCGGACCTGGCCGGCCGCCACGTCCTCGTCTCCGCGGGCGGCACGCGGGAGTACCTCGACCCGGTCCGGTTCCTCGGCAACCGGTCGAGCGGGCTCCAGGGCTATGCGCTCGCGCGCGCCGCGGCTGCACGGGGTGCCGAGGTGACCCTCGTCGCCGCGAACGTCGCGCTGCCGGACCCCGCCGGTGTGAAGGTGGTCCGCGTCGAGACCACCGCGCAGCTGCGCGACGCCGTCCTCGCCGCGGCGCCTGCCGCCGACGCGGTGGTGATGGCTGCTGCGCCGGCCGACTTCCGGCCCACCGACGTCAGCGACGCCAAGATCAAGAAGTCCGACGACGGCTCGGCCCCGGCGATCACGCTCGAGCAGAACCCGGACATCCTCAAGGAGATCTCGCAGCACCGCCTGCGCGACGGTCAGGTCATCGTCGGCTTCGCCGCGGAGACCGGTGACGCGACCGGTTCGGTGCTCGAGCTGGCGGCCGCCAAGCTCGCCCGCAAGGGCTGCGACCTGCTGGTCGTCAACGACGTCAGCGGCGGGGCCGTGTTCGGCAGCCCGGACAACGAGGCGGTCATCCTCTCCACCTCCGGCGTGCGCGCCGATGTGCCGCGCGGTTCCAAGGCGAGCGTGGCGCACGCCATCTGGGACCAGGTTGCCGCTAACCTTCGCGGCTGAGACGGGCAGTCGGGGGCCGAGCATGCCCGTCTATCGTTGAGTTCGACATCACACCAATGCATGGGAGTGGAACGACTGTGGCTGGACGCCTCTTCACCTCGGAGTCCGTGACCGAGGGTCACCCCGACAAGATCGCTGACCAGATCAGCGACACGATCCTCGACGCGCTCCTGGCCGACGACCCGACGAGCCGGGTCGCGGTCGAGACGCTGGTCACCACCGGTCTGGTCATGGTCGCGGGCGAGGTCACCACCTCGACCTACGCGCCGATCGCGCAGCTGGTCCGCCAGAAGGTGCTCGAGATCGGCTACGACGCCTCGGAGAAGGGCTTCGACGGCAACTCCTGTGGCGTCCAGATCGCCATCGGTGCGCAGTCCCCGGACATCGCGCAGGGCGTCGACGACGCCTTCGAGGAGCGCGTGGACGGCTCGGGCGACGAGCTCGACCGCCAGGGCGCGGGCGACCAGGGCCTGATGTTCGGCTACGCCTGCGACGACACGCCGGAGCTCTTCCCGCTCCCGATCAAGATGGCCCAGACGCTCTCCGAGCGCCTCACCGCGGTGCGCAAGGACGGCACGCTGCCGTACCTCCGCCCCGACGGCAAGACCCAGGTCACCATCGAGTACGACGAGGACGACCGCGCCATCCGCGTCGACACCGTCGTCCTCTCGACGCAGCACTCCGAGGACGTGGACCAGGAGACGCTGGCCAAGGACATCACCGTCCACGTCATCGAGCCGGTCCTGGAGCAGTTCAAGGACTCGGTGCCGTCCGAGGGACACAAGCTCTTCATCAACCCCACCGGTCGCTTCGTCGTCGGTGGCCCGATGGGTGACGCCGGCCTGACCGGTCGCAAGATCATCGTCGACACCTACGGCGGCATGGCCCGTCACGGTGGTGGCGCGTTCTCGGGCAAGGACCCGTCGAAGGTCGACCGCTCGGCCGCCTACGCCATGCGCTGGGTCGCGAAGAACATCGTCGCCGCCGGCCTGGCCCGCCGCGCCGAGGTCCAGGTCGCCTACGCCATCGGTGTGGCCAAGCCCGTCGGCGTCTTCGTCGAGACCTTCGGCACCGGCGTCGTCCCGGACGAGAAGATCCAGGAGGCCGTGCTCGAGGTCTTCGACCTCCGCCCGGCCGCCATCCTGCGCGACCTCGACCTGCGTCGCCCGATCTACGCGAAGACGGCCGCCTACGGCCACTTCGGCCGCGAGCTCCCGGAGTTCACCTGGGAGCGCACGGACCGCGCCGAGGCCCTCAAGGCTGCCGCCGGCGTCTGATCCACCGGCTTCATCCGCCACGGCCGCGTCGGCCCGGTCTCCACACCGGGACGACGCGGCCGTTGTGGTGTCGGCCGTCTCTGGGAGAGTTCTCCGCATGCCCGATCGCCCTGCCGCCGACGACCAGCCAGAGCTGGTCCCGGGGCTGGTGCGCGCCCAGGTCAAGGCGGCGAAGACGCGCGCAGCCAGGGCTGCCGCTCCGGTGACGCCGGCTGCCGTCGATCCGGTCGCACGGGTGCTCGTCGACACCGGGCTGGCACACCTGGACCGCGCCTTCGACTACCTCGTGCCGGCCACGCTCGCCGCCGACACGGTTCCCGGGGCCCGGGTCAAGGTCCGCTTCGCGGGGCAGGACGTCGACGGATACGTGATCGGTCGTGCTGCCGCCAGCGAGCACGACGGCCGGCTCCAGCCGATCCGTCGGGTCGTGAGCCCGCTGCCTGTCCTGCAGCCCCGCATCGTCGAGCTGGTCACCCGCCTCGCCCGGCGCTACGCAGGCTCTCGTGGCGATCTGCTGCGGCTCGCGGTGCCACCCCGGCACGCGACGGTCGAGAAGGAGCCCCCGGGGGCTGCCGCCGGGCCGGCGCCGCGGGTCGACCTCCAGGGGTGGGTGGCTCCGTGGGACGGCGTCGAGGGCGGCCGGGACCACGTCCTCTCCCTGGCCGAGGGAGCCTCACCGCACGCCGTCTGGTGCGCCCCACCCGGCGACCTCTCCGGCACGCCGGTCTGGTGCGCGCAGGTCGCGAGCGCGGTCCTCGCGACGCGTGTCGGTGGTCGGGGGGCCCTCGTCGTGGTCCCCGACGCCCGCGACGCGAGCAGCATGAGCGCGGCGCTGGCGCGTTCCGACGTCGCGCACCGTGTGCTCCAGGCCGATGCCGGTCCGGCTCAGCGCTACCGCGACTTCCTGGCCGTCCTCCGCGGCGAGGTCGACGTGGTGATCGGCACCCGCTCCGCGGCGTACGCACCGGTGCGCGACCTCGGCCTCGTGGTGCTCTGGGACGACGGCGACGACTCCCACGCCGAGCCCCGCGCGCCGTACCCGCACGTGCGGGAGGTGCTGCGCCTGCGGGCCGAGATCGAGGGCTGTGCGCTGCTCGTCGGTGGGGCGAGCCGCACACCGGACGCACAGTTGCTCGTCCGCACCGGGCTGGCCCAGACGATGGTCCCGTTGCGCGACGTCGTGCGGCGCCAGGTGACGACAGCGGTCACGGGCGCCACCGACCGCGAGCTCGAGCGTGACCCGTTCGCGCGGTCGAGCCGCTTGCCCCAGCAGGTGCACCAGCTGCTCCGCGAGGCACTCGACGACGGACCGGTGCTCGTCCAGACGCCGCGCCGCGGCTACGCGGCTGCCCTCGCCTGCGAGCGGTGCCGTGCGTCGGCCCGCTGTGCGACCTGTGCCGGCCCGCTCGCGCTCGCGGCCCCGACCGCCCCACCGACCTGCGCGTGGTGCGGGCGGGCCGACGAGGCGTGGGCCTGCTGTGAGTGTGGGCACCGGGGCCTGCGGGCGCCGGTCGTGGGGGAGGTGCGCACCGCGGAGGAGCTGGGGCGGGCCTTCCCGGGGGCCCGCGTCGTCTCCTCGGGAGGCGACCGGATCCTCGACACCGTTCCCCCGACGCCCCGCACGATCGTGGTCGCGACGCCGGGCGCAGAGCCGCTGGTCGAGGGTGGGGGATACGCGGCCGTCGTCCTCCTCGACACCTGGCTGATGCTCGCGCGCCCCGACCTGCGGGTGCGCGAGGAAGCCCTGCGGCGCTGGCTCAACGCCGCCTCGCTGGTGCGCTCGGGCGGCCGGGTGCTCGCCGTCGGCGATCCGGGGGACCCGACCCTGCAGGCACTGGTCCGCTGGGATCCCGTCGGTCACGCCGAGCGCGAGCTGGCCGACCGCTCGTCGGCGCACATGCCCCCGGCCTGCTCCGTCGCCACCCTGACCGGGTCGCTCGGCGCGGTCGACGACGCGATGACGCTGCTCGCGGTGCCCGCGGGCACGGAGGTGCTCGGCCCGGCCGAGCACGGCGCCGAGCACCGGACCGTGCTGCGGGTTCCCTGGGCGGCGGGTCAGGCGCTCGCCGACGCGCTCGGCGAGCTCCAGCGCGTGAGGTCCGCGCGTCGCCTCGATCCTGTGCGCGTGCAGGTCGATCCGCCGTCGCTCTGACTTCTCTCTAGACTCTGCCTGTCGTCCCGATGAAGGAGTTCCGTGGCAGTCCAGCCGATCCGCCTGTTCGGAGACCCGGTGCTGCGCAAGCGCGCCGCCGAGGTCACCACCTTCGACCGTGAGCTCCGGCGCCTGGTCCAGGACCTCACGGACACGATGATGGACGCGCCCGGAGCGGGGCTGGCGGCGCCCCAGATCGGTGTGTCGCTGCGCGTCTTCACCTGGTACGTCGACGGCGAGGTCGGGCACCTGGTCAACCCGACGCTCGAGCTCTCCCAGGAGACTCAGGACGGTGCCGAGGGTTGCCTGTCCCTGCCCCACCTGACCTACGACTGCCTGCGCGCGCTGTCCGTGGTGGCCGAGGGCTTCGACATGCACGGGGAGCCCGTCACGATCCACGGCTCGGATCTGCTGGCGCGCGCGATCCAGCACGAGACCGACCACCTCGACGGTGTGCTCTTCATCGACAAGCTCACCGCCGACGACCGCAAGGCGGCGATGCGGCAGATCCGCGAGAGCGACTGGTTCGCCGAGGCCGGCCAGCCGCAGATCAAGGTCTCCCCGCACAAGACCAACGGGTTCGGCTTCTGATGCGCGTCGTCTTCGCCGGCACCCCCGAGGTCGCCGTGCCGTCCCTCGACGCGATCCACGCCTCGCCGCACGAGATCGTGGCGGTCGTGACCCGACCGGACGCGCCCGCCGGTCGGGGCCGCAAGCTGCTGCCGTCGCCGGTGGCGCTCCGCGCGGAAGAGCTGGGCATCCCGGTGCTCAAGCCGGAACACCCGCGTGACCCGGCGTTCCAGGCCACCCTGCGGGAGCTCGATCCCGACTGCTGCCCGGTCGTGGCCTACGGTGCGCTGCTCCCGCAGGAGGCGCTCGACATCCCGAAGCACGGCTGGGTCAACCTGCACTTCTCGCTGCTGCCGGCCTGGCGTGGGGCAGCGCCGGTGCAGCGTTCGATCTGGGCCGGCGACGAGATCACCGGGGCGACCACCTTCCGGATCGTCAAGGAGCTCGATGCGGGGCCCACGTTCGGGATGATGACGGAGCGCGTCCGCGACACCGACACGGCTGGCGACCTGCTCGACCGCCTGGCCGAAGGTGGCGCCGGTCTCCTCGTCGCCACGCTCGACGGCATCGAGGCCGGCCAGCTCGAGGCGCGGGAGCAGGAGACCGAGGGCCTGCTGTCCTACGCACCGAAGATCCTGGTCGAGGACGCCCGCATCGTGTGGACCGAGCCCGCCGTCGGTGTGGACCGCCGGATCCGGGCGTGCAGCCCGTTCCCCGGGGCCTGGAGCACGTTCCAGGGCGAGCGCATCAAGATCGGTCCCGTGACCCCCGGAGCGACGTCCGACCTGGCCCCCGGCCAGATCGAGGTCACCAAGAACGCCGTCTACGTCGGCACCGGATCCACCGTCGTGAAGCTCGGGGAGGTCAAGGCGTTCGGCAAGAAGCAGATGGCGGCTGCCGACTGGGCGCGGGGCATCCACGACTTCCCCGCCGACGCACGCTTCGGCGAGGACTGACGTGGCGGACCCGCGCCGCCGCGGCCGTCCGGGCCCGTCGTCCGGCGGTCGGCCGCCGAAGCCCCGCCCGGCGGCTGACCCGTCCCGCCTCGCGGCGTACGACGTGATGACGGCCGTCCGGCTCGACGGCGCCTACACGAACCTGCTGCTGCCGCAGGTGCTGCGCAAGTACGGCCTCAGCGGCCGTGACGCCGGGTTCGTCACGGAGCTCGTGAGCGGCACGATCCGACGCCAGGGCACCTATGACGTCATCATCGGCGCCTGTGCCGACCGGCCCGTCGCACGCATCGAGGCCAAGGTGCTCGACGCCCTCCGGCTCGGCGCCCACCAGCTGCTCGCCATGAGGGTGCCGTCGCACGCAGCGATCTCGACGACGGTCGACCTGGTCCGCAGCACCGTGGGCCAGGGTCCTGCCGGGTTCACCAACGCCGTGCTCCGGCGCGTCTCCGAGCACCCACTCGACGAGTGGATCCGCCTCCTGGGACCGACGAAGGTGCACGCCTTCGCCGCGTTCGCCCACTCGCACCCGCTCTGGGTCGTCGACACCCTGGCCGAGGCCCTCGCAGCGACGAAGCCTGCGGACATGCGGGTCGAGCTCGACGCGCTCCTGGCGGCCGACAACGCTGCTCCGAAGGTCATGCTCGTCGCCCGACCCGGCCTGGCGACGCTGGACGAGCTCATCGCGGCAGGCGGTGAGCCCACCGGCCGTTCGCCCTACGCCGTCGAGCTGGGCGGCGGTGACCCCTCCGCCATCCCGGCCGTCGCCGAGGGGCGCGCAGGGGTCCAGGACGAGGGCTCCCAGCGCGTCGCACTCGCCCTGGCTGCGGCGCCCCTCGACGGTCGGGACGAGCTCTGGCTCGACCTGTGCGCGGGTCCCGGCGGCAAGACCGCCCTGCTCGCGGCCGTCGCCGCGCAGCGCGGCGCGCTGGTCGTCGCCAACGAGCGCCAGCACCACAGGGCGAGGCTCGTCGCCGACGGCACGCGCGCGGCCGCGGCCGGGTTGGCCGGGGTCATCACGGGTGACGGGACACGGCGTTCCTGGGCTTCCGGCAGCTTCGACCGCGTCCTGGTCGACGCGCCCTGCTCGGGCCTCGGCGCCCTGCGTCGGCGTCCGGAGGCGCGGTGGCGCAAGACGGCCGACGAGGTGCAGGAGCTGGTGCCGCTGCAGCAGCATCTCCTCGCCACGGCACTGGACTCCGTGCGGCCCGGCGGCGTCGTGGTCTACGCGACGTGCTCGCCGGTCCTCGCCGAGACGCGAGACGTCGTCGACGCAGTCCTGGCCGGCCGCGACGACACCACCCTCGAGCGCACCGAGCAGCTGTGGCCGCATCGCCACGGCTCCGACGCGATGTACTTCGCCGTGCTCCGGCGCGCGGAGGCCTAGGGTCGGTCCATGGCCAGTCCTTTCGTCGAGATCGAGGTGGACGACCGCGTCGTCAAGGTGACCAACCCTGACCGCGTCTACTTC
Source organism: Nocardioides jiangxiensis (assembly GCF_030580915.1). NCBI lineage: Bacteria > Bacillati > Actinomycetota > Actinomycetes > Propionibacteriales > Nocardioidaceae > Nocardioides > Nocardioides jiangxiensis. Next base: position 132,084 of record NZ_JAUQTA010000001.1, on the reverse strand, counting down.
CCCGAGACCGGCGCGACGAAGCTGGATCTCGTCGACTACTACCTCAGCGTGGGCCCAGGCATCGTCAACGCGCTGCGCGAGCGGCCGTGCATGCTGCACCGGTTCCCCAAGGGCCTGGCGGGGGAGAAGGTCCACCAGAAGCGGCTGCCGGCCGGGGCGCCGCCCTGGGTCGAGACCGTCGAGCTGTACTTCCCGCGCTGGGGCCGCACCGCGAACGAGCTCTGCGTCACGGAGCTGGGCGCGGTGATCTGGGCCGTGCAGATGAGCACGGTCGAGTTCCATCCGTGGAACAGCCGCCGTGCCGACACCGAGAAGCCCGACGAGTGGCGCATCGACCTGGATCCGGGCCCGGGCTGCGACTGGTCGACCGTGCAGCGCACTGCCGGGGTGGTGCACGAGGTGCTCGACGAGCTCGGCGCCACCGGCTATCCGAAGACGAGCGGTGGCAGCGGCCTGCACGTCTACGTGAGGATCCCGCCCGAGCACGGCTTCCGGGAGGTGCGCCGCGCGGCCCACGCCTTCGCCCGCGAGGTCGAACGACGCGCGGCCGGGATGGTGACCACGGCGTGGTGGCGCAAGGACCGTGACCCGGCCCAGCTCTTCATCGACTACAACCAGAACACGCGGGACCACACGATCGCGGCGGCCTACTCCGTGCGGGGCGTGCCGAACGCCAGGGTCTCGGCGCCGGTGGCGTGGGACGAGATCCCTCACTGCGAGCCCGACGACTTCACCATGGACACGATGCCCGCTCGCTTCGCCGAGATCGGCGACCTGCACGCGGCGATCGACGAGCACCCGTGGGAGATCGCACCACTGCTCGACTGGGCGGACCGCGATGCCGCGGCAGGGGAGTCCGCACCCGAGGACGAGGGCTGACGGCTCAGTGCCAGAAGCAGAGCCGGTCGGAGGCTTGCCCGACGGCGTCACCCACCGCATCGGCGGCGTCGTCGACAGCCTCGGCGGCGTGCCCGACGGCGTCGACCACGTCGCTGCCCGTGTCACCCAGGGTCTCGGCCACCCGGAGCACGTCGTCGACATGCTCCACCGCCACGTCGGCGACGGCACCGCCGACGCGCTGACCGGCCCACGCGCCGAGCGTGCCGCCGAGGTAGGCCCCGCCCGGCATGGCCGCCAGGGCTGCGGCGCCACCCGCGGCGAAGGCGAGGGTCATGCCGCCCTCCACGGCTCCGCGGACCCCGGCCCGGAGCGACCGCTCGGTGGCGGACATCGATGGATGCGCTGCATCGGCAGTCCACTGGTGCCGCGCATCGAGCCCGACCGTGAGCACCGACCCGGCGAGACCGAGCTCCCGCAGGAGGTGCGCTCCAGCCGGGCGCGCCGCCTCGAGAAGGCTGCCCGCCCGTCCGATGAACGGTCGTGTGGACGCAGCCGCTGACCGGGTGAACCACTCGAGCTCTGCCGAGAGCCTGCGTCCCGGCAACCCGGCGAGGCTTCCGGGCTGACTGGCGCTCCACGCGAGCCACTCGGCCGTGTCACCGCCACGAGGCGGTGCATCGAGGAGGGCGCGGCTCAGGTCCGTCCAGGCGTCGGGCGCAGCCGGCTTCGGGAGCCGCGACCGGAAGACCGCATGCGCCGTCGCCTCGTCCGCCCGCGCCCGCCTCACGGCGATCGCTGCCGGGTGGTCGCTCGCGGAGTAGAACCCGCTGTGGTCGATCGTCAGCCCGGCATCGAGCGCGACCGACGTCGCGACGCGCAGGTCCTCGCACACCGTGGCGAGCGCCTGGGCGAACCCGTCGAGTGCGGCCGCCAGCACGCTGCAGCGGTCCGCAGCAGCAGAGAGGTGCCGGGCGGCCGCGACGGTCCGCTGGGACGCTGCGGTGCTGGCCGGGCCGGTCCACTCGCCATCACACCGTGGCGCCAGGTCGAGCGCTGCGGACCCGAGGCACCGCGAGAGCCGGTGCACCGCGGCGGCAGCCGTCCGACACTGCGCCGGGTCAGCGGCGACCTGTGTGTCCCAGTGGTGGATCACGGCGCCGACCACGAGCCGAGCGCACCCGCAACCGCGGCGTCGGCTGCGGCGTACTCCCGGGCGGCGTCGAGGAGCGCTGCGCCGAGTGCCGTCAGCTCGGCACCGGCCTCGTCCACCGAGGCCAGGATGCCGGCCACGGTGGTGGCGAGCAGACCGGTGGACTCTCCGGCGTCGGGCAGCGGCGGCGCTGCGAGGCAGGCGACCGCCTCACGCACCGACCGGATGCTCGCGGCGTGGGTCGTCAGGGCGGTCGTGGCTACCGCGAAGTCGTCGCTCATGCCTGTGACTACCCGCACTGCCCAGCACCGATCCTCGAGCACCCGCGACCTGTGGAGGGACCTAGACTGCGCCCGTGGCCACGTGCATGCAGATCACCCCGTCGATCCTCAACGCCGACCTCGCGAACCTCGGTGCCGAGGTGCGCCGCATCGGCAGCGCCGACATGGTGCACATCGACGTCATGGACAACCACTTCGTGCCGAACCTGACGCTCGGCCTCCCGGTCGTCGAGTCGCTCAGGGCCCACACCGAGCTGCCGTTCGACGCCCACCTGATGATCGCGGACCCGGACCGCTGGGCTCCGGCGTACGCCGAGGCGGGCTGTGCGTCGGTCACCTTCCACGTCGAGGCCGCGGCCGCCCCGGTGCGCCTCGCCCGCGAGATCCGCGCACAGGGCGCGCGTGCGTCGATGGCCCTCAAGCCCGCCACGCCGATCGAGCCCTACGAGGACATGCTCGCCGAGCTGGACATGCTGCTGATCATGACCGTGGAGCCGGGCTTCGGTGGCCAGAAGTTCCTCGACATGTGCCTGCCCAAGATCCGTCGCGCCCGCGCTCTCATGGACAAGCACGGCGTCGAGACCTGGCTCCAGGTCGACGGCGGCGTGTCGCTGGAGACGATCGAGCGGTGCGCAGAGGCGGGCGCCGACGTCTTCGTCGCCGGCTCCGCGGTCTACAGCGCCGCCGACCCGGACGCGATGGTCAAGGACCTCCGGTCGAAGGCCGAGGCCGTCCGCGCCTGAGCCGCGCCGGTTGACCGGTCAGACCGATCACCCGCCCGGAATTCCCGTGCGCCACATGGCACACCCCACATGGTTGAGGTGTCAGCCATGTGCGAGTATTGCGCCGACGAGTTGAACACTCGCGTGCACTGGGGGCGGTGAAATTCCGCACCGGCGGTGACTGGGGCCCCTCCACCAGGTGGGGAGTCAGAAGTCCGCGACCCGGCCGCAGCCAGCGGCCGGTTGACGAAGTGAGAATCTTCGACCGACGGTCAGAGTCCGGATGGAAAGCGCACGCGGTACGACGCCCGCTCACCGAGGTCCGTCCCGGACGCGCCGCAGGTGACCAGGCCCGCGCCGGCAGCCCCTGGAGTCCGCGACACGGACCTTTCAGAGAGCCATGGCCTTCACCACAGCAGAGCACGAAGCGATGCGTCGCGCCCTCGAGCTCGCCGCGACCGCCGGCGTACCGCTGGGGCCGAACCCGCGGGTCGGCTGCGTGATCCTCGCGCCGGACGGGACCACGCTCGTCGAGGGATTCCACGAGGGTGCCGGCACGAAGCACGCCGAAGCGGCCGCTATCGCGACCGCGCAGGAGCGCGGGATCGACCTCACCGGTGCCACCGCCGTCGTCACCCTGGAGCCCTGCAACCACACGGGGCGCACGGGCCCGTGCGCGCTGGCACTGATCGGTGCCGGCGTCGGACGGGTCGTCTTCGCCCAGTCCGACCCCAACCCCGAGGCGGCCGGCGGAGCGCAGACCCTGCGTGACGCGGGGATCGACGTCGAGCACGGCCTGATGGCTGCCGAGTCCGAGGACCTCAACCGCGTCTGGAGCTTCGCGCTCACGCACCAGCGCCCGTTCGTCACCTGGAAGCTCGCGACGAGCATCGACGGCCGCTCGGCCGCCAGTGACGGCACGAGCAAGTGGATCAGCAGCCGCGCCGCGCGCATCGACACCCACCGGTTGCGTGGCCTGGCCGACACCATCCTCGTTGGCACGAACACGGTCGAGGTCGACGACCCGCAGCTCACCGTGCGGGACGCCGACGACCGCCCCATCGCGGACCAGCCGCTGCGCGCTGTCATGGGCATGCGCGAGCTGCCCGCCCGCAGCCGTGTCTTCGACGGCAGTGCCGGCACCGTGCACCTGCGTACCCACGAGCCCGCCGAGGCGCTTGCCCAGCTCTTCGCGCGGGAGCGGCGCCACGTCTTCCTCGAGGGCGGCCCGACGCTGGCGGCGGCGTTCTTCCGCGCAGGTCTCGTCGACGAGGTCGTCACCTACGTCGCGCCCGTGCTGCTCGGGGCCGGCCGGAATGCCGTGGACGACCTCGGCATTCACACCATCACCGACGCAGCGCACCTGCGCGTCACCGACGTCACCGTCATCGAGGCGGACGGCGAGGACACCTGCGTCCGCATCACCATGACGACCCACGGCACTGCCCTGCACGGGCTGTCCACGCACGAGGAGGACTGATGTTCACCGGCATCATCGAGGAGCTCGGCACCGTCGAGGCGGTGGACCGCCTGGACGACGCGATCCGGCTCACGATCCGCGCCAGCACGGTGCTCAAGGGCACCGGCCTCGGCGACTCGATCGCCGTCAACGGCTGTTGCCTCACCGTGGTGACGATGACCGACGAGCTCTGGACCGCCGACGTCATGCAGGAGTCGCTCGACAAGACCTCCGTCGGTGACCTCCAGGTCGGCGACGTCGTCAACCTCGAGCGCGCGGTCACCGCCGACAAGCGACTCGGCGGCCACGTCGTGCAGGGTCACGTCGACGGTGTCGGCCACGTCGTGTCGCGGACGCCGAGCGAGCACTGGGAGATCGTGGAGCTCCAGGCGCCCGCAGGCATGGGCCGCTACCTCGTCGACAAGGGATCGATCACGATCGACGGGGTCAGCCTCACGGTCGTCGAGGCCCGCGACGACGACACGTTCACCGTCAGCCTCATCCCCGAGACCCTCGCCCGGACGACGATGGGTCGCCGCCAGCCGGGCGACCGGGTCAACCTCGAGGCCGATGTCATCGCCAAGCACGTCGAGAAGCTGCTGACCAGCGGCTACCTGCAGAAGCTCATGAAGGAGCAGAACCAGTGAGCACCACCCACACCCCGCAGCCGGAGCAGCAGCACGGCGGCGTCCGCCTGGACGACGTCGAGCTCGCCATCGCCGATATCGCCGCCGGCAAGGCCGTCGTCGTCGTCGACGACGAGGGCCGCGAGAACGAGGGCGACATCATCTTCGCCGCCGCCAAGGCGACGCCCGAGCTGATGGCGTTCACGATCCGCCACTCGTCGGGCGTGATCTGCGCTCCGATGCCGGGCGAGATGCTCGACCGCCTCGAGATCCCGCTGATGACGCCCCACAACAAGGACGCCTACCGCACGGCGTACACGATCTCCGTGGACGCCCGCGACGGCACCTCGACCGGCATCTCGGCGGCCGACCGGGCCCGCACCGTCAAGGTGCTGGCCGACTCCGCGACCGAACCGTGGGAGCTCACCCGCCCGGGCCACGTCTTCCCGCTGCGCTACCGCGAGGGCGGCGTGCTGGTCCGGCGCGGCCACACCGAGGCCGCCGTCGACCTGGCCCGCCTGGCGGGCCTGACGCCGGTCGGCGTCCTGGTCGAGGTGGTCAACGACGACGGCACCATGAAGCGCGCCCAGGAGCTGCGCGAGTTCGCCGACGAGCACGGCCTGAAGATGATCTCCATCGAGGACCTGGTCCGGCATCGCCGCCGCACCGAGGTGCTGGTCGAGCGGGTCGCGGAGACGCGGCTCCCCACAAAGTACGGCGAGTTCACGGCGTTCGGCTACAAGGTGACCGTCGACGACTCCGAGCACATGGCGCTCGTCCGCGGCGATGTCGCGGCGGCCGTCGCGGCCGGCATGCCCGTCCTGACCCGCGTGCACAGCGAGTGCCTGACCGGCGACGTGTTCGGCTCCGAGCGCTGCGACTGCGGCCCGCAGCTGGAGCAGTCGCTCCAGCAGATCGTCGAGGACGGCACCGGCATCGTGGTCTACCTCCGCGGCCACGAGGGACGCGGCATCGGCCTGGCCGCCAAGCTCCAGGCCTACGCGCTGCAGGAGCAGGGTCGCGACACGGTCGACGCCAACCTCGACCTCGGCCTGCCGGCCGACGCCCGCCACTACGGCGCGGCGACGCAGATCCTGCGCGACCTCGGCGTCACCAACGTCCGGCTGATCACCAACAACCCGGACAAGTGCACGAGCCTCGCCGACTACGGTGTGGCCGTGGCCGAGCGGGTCGCGCTCGACACCCACGTCAACGAGAACAACGTGGCCTACCTCCGCACCAAGGCGGAGCGCATGGGCCACACCATCGACCTGGACACCCTGGAGGGGAACTCATGAGCGGCGCCGGCGCACCCACCGCAGCACCCACGGACGCCTCGGACCTGCGGGTCGCGATCGTCGCGGGCACCTGGCACGAGCAGGTGATGGACGGCCTCCTCGCGGGCGCCCAGCGCTGCCTCGACGCCTACCAGGTCAGCGACGCGACGCTGGTCCGGGTCCCGGGCGCCTTCGAGCTCCCGATCGTCGCCCGCGAGCTGGCCCTCAAGGGCTACGACGCGGTGGTCGCGTTCGGTGTCGTCATCCGCGGCGGCACCCCGCACTTCGACTTCGTCTGCAACGCCGCCACCGACGGCCTGACCCGCGTCGCCCTCGACACGGGGGTGCCGGTCGGCTTCGGCGTGCTGACGACCGACAACGACGAGCAGGCCCTCGACCGTGCCGGCCTCGAGGGTTCCAAGGAGGACAAGGGCTGGGAAGCCACCTCCGCAGCGATCGTCACCGCCCAGACGCTGAAGAAGATCCGCCAGGGCTTCTGAGCACAGCTGCGAGGGCCCCGTCACCGGCAGGTGGCGGGGCCCTTCGTGCAAGGATCGGCGCATGTCCTCCGGTGAGCACCCGAGCCCGTCGTACGACCCGGCAGCAGAGGTCGTCGACATCTGCCGTGACCTGATCCGCATCGACTCGACCAACGACGGCACCGACACCGGCCCGGGGGAGCGCGCAGCAGCCGAGCACGTCGCGGCGCTCCTCGACGAGGTCGGCATCGACTCGACCCTCGTCGAGTCACGCCCCGGCCGGACGACGCTGGTCGCGCGGATCGGCTCGGGCGACCGGGATCCGCTGCTCGTGCACGGCCACCTCGACGTCGTCCCGGCGGCGGCGGAGGACTGGAGCGTCCACCCGCTCAGCGGCGAGATCCAGGACGGGTACCTGTGGGGCCGAGGCGCGGTCGACATGAAGGACTTCGACGCCATGGCGCTGTCGGTCATCCGCGCCCGTGCGCGTGCCGGACGCCTGCCGGAGCGTCCGATCGTGCTGGCCATGACGGCGGACGAGGAGGCCGGTGGCCACCTCGGAGCACAGTGGCTGGTCGAGGAGCACCCGGACCTGGTCGCCGACTGCACCGAGGCCGTGGGTGAGGTCGGCGGCTTCTCCACGACCGTCCGCGGCCAGCGCATGTACCTGGTCGAGGCGGCCGAGAAGGGCATGGCCTGGATGCGCCTCACCGCGAAGGGCCGGGCCGGTCACGGCTCGATGATCAACCACGACAACGCCGTCACCGCGCTCGCCGGCGCAGTGGCCCGGATCGGCTCGTACGAGTGGCCCGTCCGCCTCACACCCACCATGGAGGTGCTGCTCGCCTCGGTCGGCACCCTCGCCGGCGTGCAGGCCACCCCGGACAACGCCGCGGCTCTGGTCGAGGAGTTCGGGGGAGCGGCGCGCATGCTGGGCGCGGTCATCCGCAACACGGCCAACCCGACCATGCTGGGCGCGGGCTACAAGGTCAACGTGGTGCCGGGGGAGGCCACCGCCCACGTCGACGGCCGCTTCCTGCCCGGCTACGAGGACGAGTTCTTCGCCACCCTGCACGAGCTGGCCGGACCCGACATCGCCTTCGACTTCGTCTCCCACCAGCAGCCCTGGGAGACGCCGTACGACGGCTCGCTGGTGCGTGCGATGGAGCAGTCCCTGATCGCCGAGGACCCCGATGCGCTCGTGGCGCCGTACCTGATGAGCGGCGGCACCGACGCGAAGCACTTCCGCAGGCTCGGCATGCGCTGCTATGGCTTCGCACCGCTGCGTCTCCCGGCCGAGCTCGACTTCACCGCGCTCTTCCACGGCGTCGACGAGCGTGTGCCCGTGGACGGCCTGGAGTTCGGTGCGCGGGTCTTCGACCGGTTCCTCGACCGGGTCTGACCTCAGTAGAGGGCGTAGACCGACCTCTGCTGCCGGATGATCTTCCGGCGCACGGTGATCCGCCGCATCCCGTCGTTGCCGATGCCGAGCCGCGCCAGCTCCCAGCCCTCGGTCTCGGCGAGCTCGACGAGGTAACGCGTGACGAAGGATCGGCTCACGTCGCGCGGCAGGACGAACTGGTTGAACTCCCATTCGAGTCCGGGCCGGAGTGCCTTGCGCGCGGGTGCAGCCACTTCAGTCTCCTGAGACGTCGTCCAGTGCGTCGGTGATCTCGGGCGGCATGACCAGGTCGGCGATGCCGAGCGCCGCCTTGAGCTGGGCGGCGGTGCGTGCGCCGACGAGCGGTGCGGCGACACCGGGACGGTCGCGGACCCAGACCAGGGCCACCTCGAGCGGCGTCCAGCCCAGGCCGTCGGCGGCCCGGCAGACCGCCTCCACGATCCGCTGGGAGCGCTCGTTGAGGTAGACGCCGACGAAGTTCGCGAAGTGCGAGGAGGCGGCCCGGGAGTCCGCGGGTGTGCCGGTGCGGTACTTGCCCGTCAGCACGCCACGGCCCAGCGGGGACCACGGCAGGATGCCGAGACCGAGCGCCTGGGTGGCGGGCACCACCTCCGCCTCGATCGAGCGGTTGAGCAGCGAGTACTCCACCTGCGTCGACGCGAGCGTCGCGCGGCCCGGGACCGCGCGCTGCCACGTCGCTGCCTGTGCGGTCTGCCAGCCCGAGTAGTTGGAGACGCCCACGTAGGAGGCCCGGCCGGTGGTCACGGCGTAGTCAAGGGCCGACAGCGTCTCCTCCAGCGGCGTCTCGTCGACCCAGGTGTGCACCTGCCACAGGTCCACGTGGTCGACGCCGAGGCGACGCAGCGAGGCGTCGAGCTCGGCGATCAGGCGACCCCGCGACACGTTGGTCTCGCGCTCGCCGCGGCGGCGGGTGATGCCGGCCTTGGTGGCGATGACGACGTCGTCGCGGTCGACCGCGTCGCCCAGGAGCGAGCCGATCAGCTCCTCCGAGGCACCGTCGCCGTAGCCCGCAGCGGTGTCGAGCAGGGTGCCGCCAGCGGCGACGAACGACGTCAGCTGCTCGCGCGCCTCGTACTCGTCGGTGTCGCGGCCCCACGTGAGCGTGCCGAGCCCGAGGCTGGAGACCTGGAGGCCGGTGGAGCCCAACGTGCGCTGCTGCATGCGCAAACGGTATCCACAGGTACACGGGCGCCCGCGCGCGCCACGCCGCCGGGCCGCCGTACGGTCGGCGGCATGGCGACCATCCGGGAGCGCGCCGAGGCGGAGGCGTGGGAGCGGCGACGGGTGCTGCGCGCGTTCGTCGCCGGCGATGCAGCCCCCTCCCGCGGCGACGGCCCGTCGCTGTGGCGCTGCCTGCTCGGCGGGGCGGCTCTCGCGATCGTCCTGCTCGCGGGTGTCGTCATGGTCCCGTCATGGATCCACCCGTAGGCTCCCGCCCGTGCTCAACTACTTCGACGCCGTCATCCTCGGAATCGTCGAGGGGCTCACCGAGTTCCTCCCGGTCTCCAGCACCGGACACCTGACGATCGCCGAGAAGGCGCTCGGCCTGCCCATCGACAACGACGCGGTGACGGCGTACACCGCCGTCATCCAGATGGGCGCCATCGCCGCGGTGCTGCTGTACTTCTTCAAGGACATCGTGGCGATCGCGGCCGGGTGGCTCGGCGGCATCGTCGACCCGGCGAAGCGCGGCACGCTCGACCACCGCATGGGCTGGTACGTCATCGCCGGCTCGATCCCGATCGGCATCATCGGGTTCGCCGCGAAGGACCTCATCTCCGGGCCGCTCCGCTCGCTCTGGGTCGTCGGCGCCGCCCTGATCCTCTGGAGTGCGGTCATGTGGTGGGCGGAGAAGCAGGGCACCCAGGAGCGTGGCGAGAAGAAGCTCACGCTCAAGGACGCGCTCGTCGTCGGCGCGGTGCAGTGCATCGCGCTGGTCCCGGGCGTCTCCCGCTCCGGCGCGACGATCTCGGCCGGACTCCTGCGAGGGCTCGACCGCGTGACCGCGACCCGCCTCAGCTTCTTCCTCTCGATCCCCGCGCTGACCGCTGCCGGCCTCTACGAGCTCAAGGACGTCGTCGGCTCGCACATCGGCGTGGGGGAGACCCTCGTCGGCACGGCCGTCAGCTTCGTGGTGGCCTACGCGTCCGTGGCGTGGCTGCTGAAGTTCGTCGCCGGGCACACGATCGTGTCGTTCGTGCCCTACCGCCTGCTGCTCGGCGCCGGGCTGCTGGCGCTGCTCGCCGGCGGGGTCATGTCGGCCACTTGAGCCTCCACGTCGGCGCTCACAGCCAGCCGGAGCGCTTGAACCGCAGGTAGAGGTAGGCCGACGTACCGATCATGAGCAGCACGGCCATCGGGTAGCCGAAGAGCCAGTGCAGCTCGGGCATGTGGTCGAAGTTCATGCCGTAGACGCCGGCGATCAGGGTCGGCAGCAGGATCAGGGCCGCACCGGCGGAGATCCTGCGCATGTCCTCGTTCTGCTGTGCCGACACCTTCGCGAGCTGGAGCGAGATCCGCGCCGTCTGCGCCTCGAACGCCGAGGACAGCAGCGAGTCGAGCGAGTCGATCGACTCCGCCACCCGACCCAGGTGGTCCGCGACGTCGCGGAAGTACGGCGCTGCGTCGGGCGTCATGCCGGGCACCATGCCGGTGGCAGCCCGGTTCATGGGCTCCCGCAGCGGCAGCACCGCACGGCGTACCTCGGCGAGCTCGCGCTTGAGGATGTAGATCCGCTCGGTCTCGTCGGTCTCCTCCTCGGAGAAGACCGAGGTCTCGACCTCGTCGACGTCGACCTCGAGCTCGGCGGCGACCTTGAGGTACTCGTCGACCACGCGGTCGCAGACGGCGTACGCCACCGCGGAGGGACCGTGGCTGAGGATCGAGGCGTGCTGCTCGAGCATCAGGCGCGCGCTGTGCAGCTCCGCGCCCTGGCCGTGGCGGACCGTGACGACGAAGTCGGGCCCGGTGAAGACGTTGATCTCGCCGGTCTCGACCGCATCGGTGTCGTCGACGTACCAGAGCGTCTTGAGCACGAGGAAGAGCGAGTGGGGGTAGCGCTCGAGCTTCGGTCGCTGGTGGGCGAGGAGGGCGTCCTCGACCGCGAGGGGGTGGAGGTCGAAGATCGCCGCCACCCGGGCGAGCTCGTCCTTCGTCGGCTCGTGCAGCCCCACCCAGACGAACTCGTTGGCCGCATCGCACTGGTCTCGCAGCGCGGTGAGGTCGTCGAGGGACCGGTCCAGGGGCACGCGCACGCCGTCGCGGTAGAGGGCGCTGTCGACGATCACGGCCTGAGCGTACGCTCGCCGGCATGGCAACGGTGATCCTCGTGCGACACGGGCGGAGCACGGCGAACACCTCGGGTGTGCTCGCCGGCCGCGCGCCCGGAGTGGACCTCGACGACGTCGGACGAGCGCAGGCCGAGGAGGTCGCCCGGCGGATCGCCGACGCGCACCCCGTCGCGATCGCGGTCAGCCCGCTGGACCGGTGCCTGCAGACCGCGGCCCCGATCGCCGACGCCACCGGTCTCGACCTCACCGTCGACGAGGCCCTCCAGGAGGTCGGGTACGGCGCCTGGCAGGGGCGCGCCATCAAGGAGCTGCTCGAGGAGCCGCTGTGGCGGACGGTCCAGGCGACGCCGTCGGCCGCGACCTTCCCGGACGGCGAGTGCCTGGGCGACATGGCCGAGCGCATCGCAGCCGCACTGCGGGCGCACGACGCCCGGATCGAGGCCGCCCACGGAGCCGGCGCCGTCTGGGTCGCGGTGAGCCACGGCGACCCGATCAAGGCAGCCCTCGCCGACGCGCTCGGCCTGCCCTTCGACCACTTCCAGCGCATCCACGTCGACCCCGGCTCGGTCTCGATCGTCCGCTACGGCAGCGTGCGTCCGACGGTCCTGGCGATGAACACGCATGCCGGCGAGCTGGGCTGGCTGCGTGCGCCGGTGGAGCGGCCGGACGACGCCGAGGTCGGTGGCGGAGCGGGCCCCGCGGCCCGAGGGGCCGGGTCCTAGGCTGGCGTCATGGATCCGGTGATGCACTCGTTCGACCCGCCCGAGCGGTTCGTGGCGGGCACGGTCGGCGCGCCCGGGCAGCGCACGTTCTTCCTGCAGGCGCGCGCGGGCCGCCGCATCGTCAGCGTCGCGCTCGAGAAGCAGCAGGTCGCGGTGCTGGCGCAGCGCGTGGACGAGCTCCTCGACGAGCTCATGCAGCAGGGTGGTACGAGCGGGATCATCCCGGCCGTGGCGCCGCTCGACCTCGCCGACGACGGGCCGCTCGAGCAGCCCATCGACGAGGAGTTCCGCGTCGGCACCATGACGCTCTCGTGGGACACCGCGGAGGAGCGCATCGTCATCGAGGTCTATCCGCTCGTCGACGCGGGCGATGAGAGCGGCGAGCCCGCACAGGAGGCCGCCGGCGAGGTGCTCGTGGTCCGCCTGGCCGCTGCGACGGCGCGTGCGTTCGTGGCTCGTGCCCAGAAGGTCGTGGGTGCTGGTCGGCCCGACTGCCCGTTCTGCGGTGAGCCGATCGACGCGTCGGGGCACCTCTGCGTCCGTGCCAACGGCTTCAAGCGACGTGGCTGAGCTGGTCCTCGAGGGCCGGCTGACGACCGCCTCCAACGCGACCTTCCTCGGGCGGCTCGGCGACCTGCAGGTCGTCTACAAGCCCGTGGCGGGGGAGCGGCCGCTCTGGGACTTCCCGGGCGGCCACCTCGCGCACCGTGAGCTCGCGACGTACCTGGTCTCGGAGGCGCTCGGCTGGCACGTCGTACCCCGGACCTGGCTGGACGACGGCCCGCACGGACCGGGGATGCTCCAGGAGTGGATCGAGGAGGATCCGGGCCAGGCCGCCGTGGACGTGGTGCTGCCCGGCGAACAGCTGCCGGGACAGGTCGTCGTCCTCGAGGCCCGCGACGAGACCGGCCGACCGGTGCTGCTGGTCCACGAGGAGTCCGCGGCGCTGCGTCGCATCGCGCTCCTGGACGTCCTGGTCAACAACGCCGACCGCAAGGGCGGTCACGTGCTCAGCCGGGGCGCGGAGCGCTTCGGCATCGACCACGGGGTCACCTTCCACACGGATCCGAAGCTCCGCACGGTGCTGTGGGGCTGGATCGGCGAACCGCTGACCGAGGAGGAACGACGAGCGGTCGCGCACGTGGCCACGGACGGCGCCCTGACCGGGCAGCTCTCCCGGCTCCTCAGCGACGACGAGATCGAGGCGTTCCGCACGCGGGCCGGCGCCCTGCTGGACGCGGGTGTCTTCCCGCCGCCGTCGGGCGAGTGGCCCGCCATCCCGTGGCCTGCGCTCTGAGCGTCACACCGACCGTCTAGAGTTCCAGCATGCGCGCCTGGTCTGCTCCCGAGATCGCCCCTCTGCAGGTCAAGGGACCCGTCGTCCGGGTCCACGACACCGCCACCGGCGGACTGGTCGAGACGAGCCCCGCCGAGACCGGGGCCCGCATGTACGTCTGCGGCATCACGCCGTACGACGCCACGCACATGGGCCACGCAGCGACGTACATCGGCATGGACCTGCTCAACCGCGCCTGGCGCAACGCGGGTCACGCGGTGACCTTCGTCCAGAACGTCACCGACGTCGACGACCCGCTGCTCGAGCGCGCCGCCAAGGTCAACGTGCCGTGGGAGGAGCTCGCCCTGCGCGAGACCCAGCTCTTCCGCGAGGACATGGAGGCGCTGCGCGTCCTCCCGCCGGACCACTACGTCGGCGCAGTCGAGTCCATCCCGCTCGTTATCGCCCTCATCCAGAAGCTGCAGGAGCAGGGCGTGGTCTACGACGTCGAGGGCGACCTCTACTTCGAGGTCAACGCCGACAAGGCGTTCGGCGAGGTGTCCGGCCTGGACCGGGAGCAGATGCTGGCGCTCTTCGGCGAGCGCGGTGGCGACCCGGAGCGTCCCGGCAAGAAGGACCCCCTCGACTGCGTCCTGTGGCGTGCCGAGCGCGACGGGGAGCCGAGCTGGGACAGCCCGTTCGGCAAGGGCCGGCCCGGCTGGCACATCGAGTGCACGGCGATCGCGCTGGAGCACCTCGGCCACGCGTTCGACGTCCAGGCCGGCGGCAGCGACCTGTCCTTCCCGCACCACGAGATGTGCGCCGGCGAGGCGCAGGTCGCCGAGGGCGAGCGGTTCGCTCACGCCTACGTGCACGCGGGCATGGTGGCGTACGACGGCGAGAAGATGTCGAAGTCCAAGGGCAACCTGGTCTTCGTCAACGAGCTCCGCCGCAGCGAGGTCGACCCGGCCGCGATCCGGCTGAGCCTCCTGCTGCACCACTACCGCGAGGACTGGGAGTGGACCGCCCAGAACCTGTGGAACGCCGAGGACATGCTGGACCGGTGGCGCGAGGCGCTGCGCCACGGTGTCGGCGCGCCGGCGGGCCCGGTCGTCGAGCAGGTGCTCGCGGCGCTCGCCAACGACCTCGACGCCCCCGCGGCCGTCGCGGCGATCGACGCGTGGGCTGCGGCGACGAGCGCTGGCGACCACAAGGACATCTACGCCGCCGACCAGATCCGGGCCGTCCTCGACGCGGGGCTGGGGCTCAAGGCCTGAGCCCCCGCGCCGCTGGCCTCACTCGGTGTTGCGCCGCTTGAGGTACTGCTCGAACTCCCGGGCGATCGCCTCGCCCGACGCCTCCGGAAGGTCCGCGGTGTCCCGGGTCTCCTCGAGCGCACGGACGTAGTCGCCGATCTCCTCTTCCTCCTCGGCCAGCTCGTCGACGCCGCGCTCCCAGGCGCGCGCCTCCTCGGGGAGGTCGGCCAGCGGGATCGCGCAGCCGAGCAGGTCCTCGAGCTCGTGCACGAGTGCGAGCGACGCCTTGGGACACGGCGGCTGGGCCACGTAGTGCGGCACCGCCACCCAGTAGGAGACCGCCGGGATGTCGAGCCGTCCGCACGCGTCCTGGAAGACCCCGACGATCCCCGTCGGACCCTCGTACGACGACTGCTCGACGCGCAGCCGGTCGACCAGCTCGGGCTCGGTGGCCGAGCCGGTCACGGGGAGCGGACGCGTGTGGGGCGTGTCGGCGAGGAGCGCAGCGAGCGTGATCACCAGGGATGCCCCGAGCTCGTCGCAGGCCGCGAGCAGCTCGGCGCAGAACTGACGCCAGCGCATGTTGGGCTCGAGGCCGCGGATCAGGATGACGTCGCGGTCCAGCCCCGGGGGAGAGGCGATCGCGATCTGCGTCGTGGGCCAGACGATCCGGCGGTGCCCGTCGGTGCCCGACTCGATGTTGGGCCGGTTCATCTGGAAGTCGTAGAAGTCCTCGGGGTCGATGGCGCCGACGACCTCGGCGTCCCACACCTCCATGAGGTGGTCGATGACGGACGAGGCGCTGTCGGCAGCGTCGTTCCAGCCCTCGAAGGCGGCGATCACCACAGGGTCGACCAGGTCGCGGACGTCATCGATCTCGATCACGCCTCCAGCCTAGCCACGGCGATACACGGTGGGACGCACAACACCGAACCCCCTAGACTGTGTGGCGACCGAGAGGCGTTGCAACGGGACCCGTCGTGATGACGCGCCCGCCACGCTCGGTTTGACCACCAAGGACGCCTTCCGATGAGGAAGGGAACCCGTGTCCAACTCCACGCCCAACATCCGCCCCGACGCCACCGAGGCCCTCACCTCGCTGCTGCGTGAGCGCATCCTCGTCATCGACGGCGCCATGGGCACGATGATCCAGCGCCACACCCCGGGCGAGGCGGAGTACCGAGGCGAGCGGTTCAAGGACTTCCACCTCGACGTCAAGGGCAACTCCGACCTCCTGGTGCTGACCCAGCCGGACATGATCCGCGGCATCCACAAGGAGTACCTCGCCGCCGGCGCGGACATCGTGGAGACCAACACCTTCGGCGCGACCACCATCGCGCAGGCCGACTTCGAGATGGAGTCGCTCGCCTACGAGATGAACGTCGCCGGCGCCCGCCTGGCCCGCGAGGCCTGCGACGAGTACTCGACCCCCGAGCGACCGCGCTTCGTCGCCGGCGCGCTCGGTCCCACCCCGAAGACCGCCAGCATCTCGCCGGACGTCAACGACCCCGGCGCCCGCAACGTCTCCTACGACGAGCTCGTCGCGGCGTACCTCGAGCAGGCCAACGGCCTCGTCGACGGCGGCGCGGACATCCTGCTGATCGAGACGATCTTCGACACGCTCAACGCGAAGGCCGCCATCTTCGCCGTGGAGACGCTCTTCGAGGAGCGTGGCCGCCGCTGGCCGGTCATCATCTCCGGCACGATCACCGACGCCTCGGGACGCACGCTGTCGGGCCAGACGACGGAGGCGTTCTGGAACTCGATCCGCCACGTCAAGCCGCTCGCGGTCGGCCTCAACTGCGCGCTCGGCGCCGCCGAGATGCGGCAGTACGTCGCGGAGCTGGCCCGGATCGCGGACTGCTTCGTCTCCTGCTACCCGAACGCCGGCCTGCCCAACGCCTTCGGTGAGTACGACGAGACGGCCCAGCAGATGGCCGCGGTCGTGAAGGAGTTCGCGGACTCCGGCCTGGTGAACATCCTCGGCGGCTGCTGCGGCACGACCCCGGAGCACATCGGCTGCATCCAGCAGGCCACCACCGGCCTCACGCCGCGTGTGCCGTCGACAGTCGCCCCCGCGATGCGGCTCTCGGGCCTCGAGCCGCTCAACATCACCGACGAGTCGCTCTTCGTCAACGTCGGCGAGCGCACCAACATCACCGGCTCCGCCCGCTTCCGCAACCTGATCAAGGACGGCGACTACGACACCGCCCTCCAGGTCGCCGCGCAGCAGGTCGAGGCCGGCGCGCAGGTCATCGACGTCAACATGGACGAGGGCATGATCGACGGCGTCGCCGCGATGGACCGCTTCCTCAAGCTGATCGCGTCCGAGCCCGACATCAGCCGGGTCCCGATCATGGTCGACTCCTCGAAGTGGGAGGTCATCGAGGCCGGCCTGAAGACGATCCAGGGCAAGCCGATCGTCAACTCCATCTCCATGAAGGCCGGCGAGGAGGAGTTCCGCACGCAGGCCCGCCTGTGCCGCAAGTACGGCGCGGCCGTCGTGGTGATGGCCTTCGACGAGGAGGGCCAGGCCGACAACCTCGAGCGCCGCAAGGAGATCTGCGCGCGCGCCTACCGCATCCTGGTGGAGGAGGAGGGCTTCCCGGCCGAGGACATCATCTTCGACCCCAACGTCTTCGCCGTGGCCACCGGCATCGAGGAGCACGCGTCGTACGGCGTGGACTTCATCGAGGGCGCCCGCTGGATCAAGGAGAACCTCCCGGGAGCGCAGATCTCCGGTGGCATCTCCAACGTCTCGTTCTCGTTCCGCGGCAACAACCCGGTGCGCGAGGCGATCCACGCGGTCTTCCTCTTCCACGCCATCAAGGCGGGCCTGTCGATGGGCATCGTCAACGCCGGCGCGCTGGTCACCTACGACTCGATCGACCCCGAGCTGCGCGACGCCATCGAGGACGTCGTCCTCAACCGCGCGGCGGACCCGCAGGCCGCCACCGAGCGCCTGCTCGAGCTCGCCGAGGCCCACCGGGGCTCCGGCGAGCAGGCCGAGGCGGCTGCGGAGGAGTGGCGGAGCCTGCCGGTGCGCGAGCGGATCACCCATGCGCTGGTGAAGGGCCTCGACGCACACGTCGAGGCCGACACCGAGGAGCTGCGCGCCGAGATCGAGCAGGCCGGCGGCCGTCCGATCGAGGTCATCGAGGGACCGCTCATGGACGGCATGAACGTCGTCGGTGACCTCTTCGGTGCGGGCAAGATGTTCCTCCCGCAGGTCGTGAAGAGCGCCCGCGTGATGAAGAAGGCCGTCGCCTACCTGATCCCGTTCATCGAGGCGGAGAAGGCGAAGTCGGGCAACACCGGCAAGGACACCAACGGCACGATCGTCATGGCGACGGTCAAGGGCGACGTGCACGACATCGGCAAGAACATCGTCGGCGTCGTCCTGCAGTGCAACAACTTCGAGGTCATCGACCTCGGCGTCATGGTGCCGGTGCAGAAGATCCTCGACGCGGCCCGGGAGCACGACGCCGACATCATCGGCCTCTCCGGCCTGATCACCCCGTCGCTCGACGAGATGGTCACGGTCGCGACCGAGATGCAGCGCCAGGGCTTCGACATCCCGCTCCTGATCGGTGGCGCCACGACCTCGCGTGCCCACACGGCCGTGAAGGTCGACAAGAAGTACGACGGCCCCGTGGTGTGGGTGAAGGACGCGTCGCGCTCGGTGCCGGTCGCGGCGACCCTCCTCTCCGACGAGCAGCGCCCCAAGTTCATGGACGAGGTCCAGGCCGACTACGACGCGCTGCGCGAGCGGCACGCGGCCAAGAACGACCGCCCGATGGTGACGCTCGAGGCAGCGCGCGCCAACGCACCGCAGCTCGACTGGTCGACGTACCACCCGCCGCGTCCGCACCTGCTGCTCCAGCAGAGCCACGACGTCAGCGCGGTCGCCAACATCGGCGAGCGGCACGCGACCCAGTACGTGAAGGTGTTCAAGGACTACTCGCTGACCGAGCTGCGCCGCTACATCGACTGGCAGCCGTTCTTCAACGCCTGGGAGATGAAGGGGTCGTTCCCGGACATCCTGAACAACCCGGCGTCGGGTCCGGCTGCCCGCAAGCTGTACGACGACGCGCAGGCGATGCTCGACCAGCTGATCGAGGAGAAGTGGCTCTCGGCCAGCGGTGTCATCGGCCTCTTCCCGGCCAACGCGGTCGGTGACGACATCGAGCTCTACACCGACGACCACCGCACCGAGGTGCGGACCGTGCTGCACCACCTGCGCCAGCAGGGCGAGCACCGCGAGGGCATCGCCAACAAGGCGCTCTCGGACTTCGTCGCGCCGAAGTCCACCGGGCTCAAGGACTACGTCGGCGCCTTCGCGGTGACGGCGGGCCTGGGCTCGGTGGAGAAGGTCAAGGAGTTCAAGGAGCGGCTCGACGACTACAACGCGATCCTGCTCGAGTCGCTCGCCGACCGCCTCGCGGAGGCGTTCGCGGAGCGGATGCACGAGCGGGTCCGCAAGGAGTTCTGGGGCTACGCGCCCGACGAGCACCTCGACAACGTGGCGCTGATCAAGGAGCAGTACGCCGGCATCCGCCCTGCGCCCGGGTACCCGGCGTGCCCCGAGCACACCGAGAAGCGCACCCTGTGGGAGCTCCTCGACGTCGAGGCGACCACGGGCATCGAGCTGACCGAGTCGATGGCCATGTGGCCGGGCGCCTCCGTCTCGGGCTTCTACTTCAGCCACCCGGACTCGCAGTACTTCGTGGTCGGCCGCGTCGGGCGTGACCAGGTGGCCGACTACGCCGAGCGCAAGGGCTGGACGCTGGCCGAGGCCGAGCGGTGGCTCTCGGCCAACCTCGCCTACGACCCGGAGGACTAGGCCGGAGGCGGCGTCAGCCGCTGGACCCGTCTGACCCGGACGCCCCGGTCGGCTCGTAGGAGTCGGCCGGGGCGTCCGTGCGCCGTGACAGTGCGATCAGGGGGATCGCGACCGCGCTGATCCCCGCGGCGACGAGGTACGACGCGGCGTAGCCGCGGAGGTCGGCGACACGACCCAGCGCCGGCTGGGCCCAGACCCCGCCTGCCGAGCTCATCAGCGAGTCGGCCGACAGCAGCGTCGCGCGTTGCCGGGACGGGATGAGGCCGTTGAGGTAGCTCTGCCGCACCGGCGTGAACGCGGCGAAGGTCAGGCCCCAGAGCCCGCTGAGCGCCAGCACCGCACCGAAGGAGTCGACAGACCCGATCGCCAGCATCGCCGCCACCGCGATCGCCGTGGTGAGCATGAGCGCGGACGTGCGCCGGCGCGCGAGCCGGCGTACCTGCCCGGCGGCCAGGCCGCCGGCCATCTGGGCGAGGGCCACGGCAGCTGCGACCAGCCCGGCCACCTGGTAGGCGTGCGGGTCCCCGTACAGCTGGAGCAGGTAGGGCTGGAGCGCGTAGAACGCGTAGAGCCCGACGCCACCGGTGACCAGCGCCTGCACCATGAGCCAGCGGATCGCGGGCACCTGCCAGCCGAGGTCGACGGTCTGGCGTGCCAGCCGCGCCACCTCCTGGCCGACCGTGCCATGGCGCTCGGGGGCGAACCCGAGGTCGCGCATCGCGACGGCTGCGAACACGAGCATGAGCAGCAGGACGCCGGCGCGGACCAGGTACGGCACGCCCAGGCTCGCGTGCTGGGCGACCCATCCGCCGGCCACGGATCCGACCAGCATGCCGGCCCCGGAGACCATCTGTCCGCGGCCGAAGACGCTGTCCAGCGAGCCGTCGAAGCCCGTGGCGGCGAGTGCATCGACCAGCCACGCCTCCACGGCGCCGGAGAAGAAGGTGAACCCGAGGCCGATCAGGACCGATGCGGCCAGCCAGAGCCAGAACGGCCCGTGGACCTGCCACAGGCCGACGTAGAAGAGCGTCGAGGCGGCGAGGGTCACGGTCCCCAGGAGGTACGACGCACGCCGGCCGACCGTGTCGGCCACGATGCCGGTCGGGATCTCGAAGAGGACCATGCCGGCCGTGAACGCGGCGTTGGCGGCGAACGCCTCGAGGTTCGACAGCCCGGAGTCGAGCAGGAAGATCGTGTTGATGCCCCAGATCAGCGACGCCGCCAGCGTGTTGCCCAGCATGAGGAGGAGGTAGGTCCGCTGGACCGAGCGTGCCGTCGTCACATCTCGCACGCTAGCCGTACCCGGCACCTGCAGGCGGGCACCCGCGACACCGACCAGGACAGCCCGCGCCCAGCCGGGAAGGGCCGTCCTGATCGGCATCGCCGAGGGACGGTGGGTCAGGCGGCGCGCTTGAGGCGACGGACGTAGGCCTGCAGCAGGCCCAGGGAGAGCGCCTTCAGCGCCTTCTGCTCGACGAAGGGCACGCGCTGACGGGCACTGAGCGTCCAGGTGATCTCGGTGCCGGACTCCGTCGCGACCAGGCTGACCTCACCGGCGTAGTCCGCGAACGGAACGCCGGCCAGCGCCTTGTAGCCGAGTCGCGTGGGGGCCTCGAACGTGGTGATCTCCTCGACGATGGCCGGGGCGGGGCCCGGGGCGGTGATCTTCCGGACGGCGCCGACGCCGTTGGGCTCCGGGGTGCCCGGCTTGGTCACGACGGCGGTCACGCCCGGACCCCAGTCGGTCATGCCGGCGTGGTCGGACAGGATCCGCCAGGCCTCGTCGATGTTGACCCGGACGGTGGCCGTGCTCGTTGCTCGCATGGCGTGATCCTAGGATCCTTCCGTGAAGCACGCGGCGGTCCTCTGGGACATGGACGGCACCCTGGTCGACACCGAGCCCTACTGGATGGAGGCCGAGTTCGACCTCGCCGAGCGGTACGGCGGCCACTGGACGCACGAGCACGGCCTCGCGCTGGTCGGCAACGACCTGCTCGAGTCGGGCCGCTACATCCTGCGGCACATGTTCGACCCCGGGTCGCCCGGTTCGCGGCTCACGCCCGAGGAGGTCGTGGAGCTGCTGCTCGACGGCGTCGTCGCCCGGGTCGAGCACGCGGTGCCCTGGCGTCCCGGCGCCCGCGCCCTGCTGGCCGAGCTCCTCGCCGCGGGCGTGCCGTGCGCCCTGGTGACCATGAGCTACCAGCGCTTCGTCGACCCCATCCTCGCCGAGCTGCCGGACGGGGCGTTCGCCGAGATCGTCACCGGCGACCGGGTCAGCCAGGGAAAGCCGCACCCGGAGCCGTACCTGAAGGCCGCCGCCGGACTCGGCCTCGCGCCGGAGACGTGCCTCGCGATCGAGGACTCCAACACCGGTGCGACCTCCGCAGAGGCGGCCGGCTGCACCGTGCTGGTCGTCGAGTGCCACGTGCCGGTCGCGCCGGGGGAGCGGCGGGTCTTCCGCGACTCGCTGGAGGGCCTGACCCCTGCGGACCTGCTCACGCTCGCGCCCTGACCACCGGACTGAGCCGAGCCTCAGTCGTCGGTCAGGTCGGTGCCCAGGTCGCCCGCAGCCGCGAGCGCCTCGCGCACCATCGGCAGCGGGAGGATCTCGCCGCCGAACTCCGGGCAGTGCTCCTGGAAGGAGCACCAGTCGCACAGGCGTGACTTGCGGGGCCGCCAGTCGCCGGTCAGCTCGGCCTTGCGGATGGCGTCGAAGACGGCGTCGACCTTCCGCTCGAGCGCCCGCAGATCGGCCTCGTCGGGGGCGTAGCTCACCGTCTCCCCGTTGCCCAGGTAGATCAGCTGCAGCATCGCCGGGACCACGCCACGCGTCTTCCACCAGACGAGGGCGTAGAACTTCATCTGGAAGAGCGCCTTGGCCTCGAAAAGCTCCCCGGGGCTGCGGCCGGTCTTGTAGTCACTGATCCGCACCCGGCCGTCGGGCGCCTCCTCGACGCGGTCGATGAAGCCACGGATCAGCAGCCTCGAGTCGAGCACGGTCTCGACGTAGAGCTCGCGCTCGGAGGGTTGCAGGCGCGTGGGGTCCTCGAGGGTGAAGTACTTCTCCAGTGAGCGCCGGCACTCGGCGAGCCAGGCGCCGACCTCCGGGCCGTCGTCTCCGAACATCGCCTCCAGCCCCGGCTCGGCCGCGAGGAGCGCCTCCCACGACGGCACCACCATCTCCTGGGCACGCTCCGGCGTCCGCTCCGTGGCCTCGAGGTCGAAGAGGTCCTCGAGGACCTTGTGCACCACCGTGCCGCGCACCGCCGCGGGAGACGGCGCCTCGGGCAGCTTGTCGATCGACCGGTAGCGATAGAGCAGGGGACAGGTCATGAAGTCGCCGGCGCGGCTCGGGGAGAGCGCACCGATGACCTCCACCCCGTCGACGGGGGTGGAGTGGACGTCCGCGGGCGAGCTCATGCAGGAAATCTAGGCGAGACCCCCGACAGTGACGGCGCTGGTCCGTACCGGGGATCCGCTAGCCTCGGGCCGTGCCAGCACACGACGTCCCGACGCCGAGCGAGCCCGAGCGCCGGACTCCCGCTCCGGTCCCTCCCGGGCACTTCCGGCTCGGCCGGTTCCTCGGGGTCGACGTCCACGTCTCCCGGACCTGGTTCCTGCTGGCCGCCCTGATCGCCGTGATCATGGCGCCCGTCGTGGAGGAGGCCGAGCCCGGCCTCGGTGCGTGGAAGTACGTCGCCGGCCTCGTGATCGCGGTCGTCTACGCCTTCACCATCCTGGTCCACGAGGCAGCGCACGCCGTGGCGTCGCGTCGCTACGGGTACCCCGTCGAGTCGATCACGCTCCACTTCCTCGGCGGCCACACCGGCGTCGACGGAGGCCCGCGCAGCCCGGGGCAGGAGCTGGTCATGTCGATCGTCGGGCCGCTGGCCTCCCTCGGCGTGGCGCTGGTGGCCTGGTTGCTCGCGCAGGTGCTGCCCGATGGCCTGATCGGGCTGGTGGTCGACACCCTCGCCTGGGCGAACCTGGTCATCGGCATCTTCAACCTCCTGCCCGGCCTGCCGCTCGACGGCGGCCGCGTGCTCAAGGCGCTCGTCTGGGGAGCCACGCGCAACGAGGTCCGCGGCACGCTGGTCGCTGGCTGGGCGGGCCGGCTCGTCGCGGTGCTCACCCTCTTCCTGCCGCTGGCGATGGACCGGTGGTACGACGTGCCCGCCGACGTGACGTCGTGGGCCTTCGCCGCGATCCTCGCCGCCTTCATCTGGACCGGCGCGACCGCCGCCATGCAGGGCGCGCGGCTGCGTCGGACGCTGCCCTCGCTGGTGGCGCGCCGGCTGGCCCGACGCACGCTCGCCGTACCTGCTGACCTGCCGATCGCCGAGGCCGTACGCCGTGCCCAGGAGGCGGAGGCCGGCAGCATCGTGACCGTCGACGCCGAGGGCCGCCCTGTTGGCATCGTCAACGAGGCGGCCGTCCAGGCGACGCCGGAGGACCGCCGGCCGTGGGTCCCGTCGTCCGCCGTGGCGCGGAGCCTGGTGCCCGGGATGACCCTGCCGGTCGACATCAAGGGTGAGGAGCTGATCCGCGCGATCACGTTCCTGCCCGCGCACGAGTACCTCCTGGTCGACCCCGAGGGCAGCATCTACGGCGTGCTGGCGACGGCCGACGTCGACCGCGCGTTCCGCGAGCGCCACCGCTGACCGGAGGGCCGGGCGTACGCCGATAGGCTGGCCCGCATGCCTGACGCCGCCGAGACGACTCCCGAGACGCCCGCCGAGACGCCCGCTCCGGAGGTCGCGCCGACGACGGCACCGCTGGCCGACGTCGCCTCCGCGGCCTGGTCCGGCGTGCACCGTGGCCCGCTGCGTGCCGGCGAGTGGGTGCGCCTGGTCGACTCCAAGGGGCGCAAGCACAACTTCGAGCTGGTGGAGGGCAAGCGGTTCTTCAGCAACCGCGGCCACCTCGAGCACGACGACCTGATCGGGCGGGAGGAGGGCTTCACGGTCCGGTCCTCCGGTGGCGCCGAGTACCTGGTCTTCCGGCCTCTGCTGAGCGAGTTCGTGGTCTCGATGCCGCGTGGTGCCGCGGTGATCTACCCCAAGGACTCGGCGCAGATCGTGGCGATGGCCGACATCTTCCCGGGCGCAGTCGTGGTCGAGGCCGGTGTCGGCTCGGGCGCACTGACCTGCTCGCTGCTGCGCGCGGTCGGGCCCTACGGGCAGGTGCACTCCTTCGAGCGCCGGGAGGAGTTCGCCGACGTCGCCCGCAAGAACGTCACGCAGTTCTTCGGCGGCGAGCACCCGTCGTGGAGCCTGCGGCTCGGCGACCTGGCCGAGGCGCTGCCGGCCTCCGGCATCCGCGCGGACCGCGTCATCCTCGACATGCTGGCCCCCTGGGAGTGCGTCGACGCCGCGGCCGACGCGCTGACCCCGGGCGGCATCCTCATCGCGTACGTCGCCACCACGACCCAGCTGAGCCGCTTCGTCGAGACGGTCCGCGTGCACGGTGGCTTCACCGAGCCGCACGCCTGGGAGTCCCTCAACCGCGACTGGCACGTCGAGGGCCTCGCGGTGCGCCCCGACCACAAGATGATCGGCCACACGGCGTTCCTGTGCACCGCGCGCCGCATGGCGCCGGGGGAGAAGCCGCCCCGCAAGACCCGTCGTCCAGCCCCCGGGGCCTACGGCGCGGACTACTTCGGACCGCGTCCCGCCGACCTCAGCGAGCAGTCGCTGGAGGAGCGCGACGCGTAACAGGTCGATGAAGTTGCTGCCTCTGCGCGGCTAATCCCTTTCCCCTGGCGTGGATCTGGGTAATGTCGCAGCAAGGAGGTGGCGCACATGTCGGCATCCGACCCGGACCTGAGGCTCCTGGAGGCACAGCGGTCACTCGCTGCTGTCACCGCGCAGAACGAGAGGCTCGCGCAGACGCTGCGCGACGCCCGCGACCAGATCGTCACGCTCAAGGAGGAGGTCGACCGGCTCGCGCAGCCGCCGGCAGGCTTCGGCACGTTCCTCCAGCGCAACGACGACGGCTCGGTCGACGTCTTCACCGGGGGCCGCAAGCTCCGGGTGCACGTCAGCCCCAACGTCGACGCGGAGGCGCTGCAGCGTGGCCAGGAGGTCATGCTCAACGAGGCGCTCAACGTCGTCGACGCCATGGCCTTCGAGCAGGTCGGCGAGGTCGTCATGCTCAAGGAGGTGCTGGCCGACGCCGAACGCGTCCTGGTCATCGCGAACGCCGACGAGGAGCGCGTCGTCCGCATCGCCGAGCCGCTGAAGGCGGAGAAGCTCCGCGCGGGTGACTCCCTCCTGCTCGACGTGCGCGCGGGCTACGTCTACGAGAAGGTGCCGAAGTCGGAGGTCGAGGAGCTGGTCCTCGAGGAGGTCCCCGACATCCACTACTCCGACATCGGCGGACTCGGTGCCCAGATCGACCAGATCACCGACGCGGTCGAGCTTCCCTACCTCTACCCGGAGCTCTTCAAGGAGCACCAGCTCAAGCCGCCGAAGGGCGTGCTGCTCTACGGCCCTCCGGGCTGTGGCAAGACGCTGATCGCCAAGGCGGTCGCCAACAGCCTGGCCAAGAAGGTCGCGGAGAAGACCGGCCAGGAGGGGAAGTCCTACTTCCTCAACATCAAGGGCCCCGAGCTCCTCAACAAGTACGTCGGCGAGACCGAGCGCCACATCCGGCTGGTCTTCCAGCGCGCGCGGGAGAAGGCCTCCGAGGGCACCCCCGTCATCGTCTTCTTCGACGAGATGGACTCGCTCTTCCGCACCCGTGGCTCGGGGGTGAGCTCCGACGTGGAGAACACCATCGTCCCGCAGCTGCTCAGCGAGATCGACGGCGTCGAGCTGCTGGAGAACGTCCTGGTGATCGGTGCCTCCAACCGCGAGGACATGATCGACCCGGCGATCCTGCGTCCCGGCCGCCTCGACGTGAAGATCAAGATCGAGCGTCCCGATGCCGAGGCCGCCCGCGACATCTTCTCGAAGTACCTCGTGGCCGACCTGCCGCTGCACGCCGAGGACCTGGCGGAGTTCGGCGGCGACCGGGCCGCGACCGTCAACGGGATGATCCGTGCCGCGGTCGAGCGGATGTACACCGAGACCGAGGAGAACCGCTTCCTCGAGGTCACCTATGCCAACGGAGACAAGGAGGTCCTCTACTTCAAGGACTTCAACTCCGGCGCGATGATCCAGAACATCGTCGACCGCGCGAAGAAGATGGCGATCAAGGACCTCCTCGACCACGACCAGAAGGGGCTGCGCGTGCAGCACCTGCTCCAGGCGTGCGTGGACGAGTTCAAGGAGAACGAGGACCTCCCCAACACCACCAACCCCGACGACTGGGCCCGCATCTCCGGCAAGAAGGGCGAGCGGATCGTCTTCATCCGCACGCTGATCACCGGCAAGCAGGGCACGGAGCCCGGTCGCTCGATCGACACGGTCGCCAACACCGGCCAGTACCTCTGAGCCCCGGCGGAGGGGAGCGTGCCATGAGCGTCGTCCGCGTGATGGGCACCGAGGTGGAGTACGGCATCTCGGTGACGGGTCAGCCCACGGCCAACCCGATGCACGCCTCGTCGCAGATCGTGAACGCCTACGCCTCGGCCACACTCCGTGCCCGACGTGCGCGCTGGGACTTCGAGGAGGAGTCGCCGCTGCGTGACGCGCGTGGCTTCGACATGTCGCGCGCGACGGCCGACGCCAGCCAGCTCACCGACGAGGACCTCGGGCTCGCCAACGTGATCCTCACCAACGGGGCCCGGCTCTACGTCGACCACGCCCACCCCGAGTACTCCACCCCCGAGTGCACCAACCCGCTCGACGTCGTGCGCTGGGACCGCGCGGGGGAGCAGGTGATGCTCGAGGCCAGCCGGCTGGCTGCCCAGGTGCCCGGCGCGGCTCCGATCCAGCTCTACAAGAACAACACCGACAACAAGGGAGCCTCCTACGGCGCCCACGAGAACTACCTGATGCGGCGCACGACGCCCTTCGCGGCGATCGTGCGGCACCTGACGCCGTTCCTCGTCAGCCGCCAGGTCGTGTGCGGCGCGGGCCGGGTCGGCATCGGTCAGGACGGCGCGGGCCACGGGTTCCAGATCACCCAGCGGTCGGACTTCTTCGAGGTCGAGGTCGGGCTGGAGACGACGCTCAAGCGACCGATCATCAACACCCGCGACGAGCCGCACGCAGATCCGGCCGTCTACCGGCGGCTGCACGTGATCATCGGCGACGCGAACCTCGCCGAGACCTCGACGTACCTCAAGCTCGGCACGACGTCGCTCGTGCTGGCGATGATCGAGGACGGCTTCGTCGACCGTGACCTCCAGCTCGCGACCCCGGTGGCCAGCCTGCGGGCGATCAGCCACGACCCGACCTGCACCCTCGCCGTGCCACTCAAGGACGGCCGGCACCTCACGGCGGTCCAGCTCCAGCTCGAGTACCTCGATCTCGCCCGGAAGTACGTCGAGGACCGCTACGGCGTCGACGCCGACGCCCAGACCCGCGACGTCCTGCACCGCTGGGAGTCCGTCCTCGACCGCCTGGAGCGCGACCCGATGCTCTGCGCGCGCGAGCTCGACTGGGTGGCGAAGCTCCAGCTGTTGCAGTCCTACCGCGACCGCGACGGGCTGGACTGGTCCGATGCCAAGCTCCACGCCATCGACCTGCAGTACGCCGACATCCGTCCCGAGAAGGGGCTGTACCACCGGCTGGTGTCACTGGGCCGGATGGTCACCCTGGTCGACCCCGCGAGCGTCGAGCGCGCGGTGCACCAGCCGCCGGAGGACACCCGGGCGTGGTTCCGCGGCCAGTGCCTCCAGCGCTACGGCGACGGCATCGCCGCCGCCTCGTGGGACTCGGTGATCCTCGACCTCCCCGGCCACGACACGCTCCACCGCATCCCGACGCTCGACCCGCTGCGAGGGACCCGGCACCATGTCGAGGCGCTGCTGGATCGTTGCGCAACTGCTGAGCAGTTGTTCCGTGAACTGACCCGCTGATCCGGCTAGTGTCGAGGCATGGCCCAGGAGCAGAAGCACCCGAAGAAGTCGGCGGAGGAGTCCGTCGAGGAAGTCGCGGAGACGACCTCTGACGAGACGGTCGCCGAGCGCAAGGAGCAGCTCGACGAGGACATCGACGCGATCCTCGACGAGATCGACGGCGTGCTCGAGTCCAACGCCGAGGACTTCGTGAAGTCGTTCATCCAGAAGGGCGGCGAATGAGCGCCCTCGACCGGGGTGCGGCGCTGCCGTCGTCGTTCATGGCGCCCGGCACCTCGTCGTTCACCGACTTCCTGAGCACGCACCAGCCCGACCTGCTGCCCAGCTCCCGCGCGACGGGCCTCGGCAGTGCGGGCGACCTCGCTCCGCACGGCACCACGATCGTCGCTGCGACGTTCAACGGCGGTGTGGTCATGGCCGGCGACCGTCGCGCGACGATGGGCAACATCATCGCCCAGCGCGACATCGAGAAGGTGTTCCCTGCCGACGAGTACTCCTGCGTCGGCATCGCGGGCACGGCTGGCCTCGCCGTCGAGATGGTCCGCCTCTTCCAGACCGAGCTCGAGCACTACGAGAAGATCGAGGGCTCGACGCTGTCGATGGACGGCAAGGCCAACCGCCTCGCGGCCCTGATCCGCGGCAACCTCGGGCTGGCGATGCAGGGCCTCGCGGTCGTCCCCCTGTTCGCGGGTTTCGACCTCGACGCCGGCATCGGCCGGATCTTCTCCTACGACGTGACCGGCGGCCGCTACGAGGAGACCGCCTTCCACTCGGTGGGGTCCGGATCGCTCTTCGCCCGTGGCTCGCTCAAGAAGCTCTACCGCGACGACCTGACGGCCGAGGCGACCGTCCAGGCCGTCGTCGAGGCGCTGTACGACGCTGCGGACGACGACTCGGCGACCGGCGGTCCCGACGTGACGCGCCGGATCTTCCCGGTCGTGCAGGTGATCACCGCCGAGGGAGGCCAGCGACTGCTTCACGAGGACGTCGCCACCATCGCCGACCGCGTCATCGACGGCCGCATGCGCCGGCCCGACGGCCCCGCCGCAGCCCTGGAGGTCTGAGCCCATGAGCATGCCGTTCTACGTCTCGCCCGAGCAGATGATGAAGGACCGGGCCGACTTCGCGCGCAAGGGCATCGCCCGGGGCCGCTCCGTCGTGGCCGTGCAGTACGCCGACGGGGTCCTGTTCGTCTCGGAGAACCCCAGCCAGGCGCTGCACAAGGTCTCGGAGATCTACGACCGGATCGCCTTCGCCGCCGTCGGCCGCTACAACGAGTTCGAGAACCTCCGCATCGCCGGCGTCCGCCTGGCCGACATGCGGGGCTACGCCTACGACCGGCGCGACGTCACCGGCCGCGGGCTCGCCAACGCCTACGCCCAGACCCTCGGCACGATCTTCAGCAGTGGGGGAGAGAAGCCCTACGAGGTGGAGATCTTCGTCGCGGAGATCGGTGACACGGCGGCCGGTGACCAGCTGTACCGCCTCACCTACGACGGCCAGGTGGCCGACGAGCAGGGCTATGCCGTCATGGGCGGCGCCGCGGACGTCGTCGCCGCGTACCTGAAGGAGCGCTATGCGCCCGGGGCCGACCTCGCCTCCGCCCTGCGGCTGGCCGTGGCGGCGCTCGGCCACTCGGAGGCCGGCGACCGCGTCGTGCCCGACGAGGACCTCGAGGTCGCCGTGCTCGACCGCACGCGTTCGCAGCCGCGGAAGTTCAAGCGGATCCGGGGCCAGCAGCTCACCGACCTGCTCGGACCCCGTGGGCCGGAGGCGCACGACGGCCCCCAGGCCGAGGACACCGACCCGGGCCGCGCCGCCCGCGACCTCCCGGCCGACGACGTGGCAGACCCGACCGACCTCCCCGGGGGCGACGTCCCGCCCCTGGAGAACCCGCTCACGGGCGAGCCGGGAGCACCCGACCAGCCCACCCAGGTGCTGCCGCCGGTGGGGCCCTCGACCCCGCCGCCGGCGCCGCCTGCCTGACCTGCTCCTACAGATCGAGCGCGCGGCAGGCGGGAGCGTCCAGCACGCTCCCGTCGGCCGCGAAGCGCGATCCGTGCAGGGGACAGTCCCAGCTCTGCTCGGCGTCGTTCCAGCGCAACCGTCCGCCGAGGTGCGTGCAGACCGGCGCCGGGTCGTCGTGACTCCCGGTCAGGCGCTGCAACGGCCCCCGCGTGACGTGGCCCGCGACCATCTCGGCGGCCACCATCGCGTTCGCCTTGAGCACGTCGGGGATTCCCCGCAGGTCCGCTCCGGACCAGGTCGCCCACGCGTGCTCCCACGGCGGCAGCTCGCCGCCGAGGATCCGCTTGGAGAGCACCAGCGCCCCGGCTGCTGCGTTGGTGAAGCCCCACTTGGCGTAACCGGTCATCACGTGCACGCGGTCATCGCGCGGCACGAGCGGTCCGGCGTAGGGCAGCCCGCTCGGCCCGTGCCAGTCCTGGGCCGACCAGCGGTGCGTGATCCGGCCGCCCGGGAAGGTGTCCCGGGTCCATGAGGCCAGCTTCTCGAGCTGCTCCGCCTCGTCCGGACCGCGCCCGGTGACGTGGTTGTTGCCGCCGACCAGGAGCACCTCTCCGTCGGCGCCGGCAGGGCGCAGCGACCGCGTCGTCGGATCGACCGAGAGGTACATGCCGACAGGCGGCGACACGCCTTCGACCGCCAGCGCATAGGAGCGATGAGCGGTCAGGCGTCCGAACCAGCCCCCTCGGTCGAGCACCGGGCAGCCCGTGGCGAGCACCAGGTGGCGGGCGCGCACGTGGTGGCCGCCGTCCGTGGTCACGCCCAGCCAGTCACCGTCTGCGTCGGCTCCGGTCACCCGCGTGCCCTCGTGGACGACGCCTCCGTGCGCCTCGAGCTCGGCCAGGAGGGAGCGCACGAGGTCCATCGGGTCGATGAGCACCTGGTCGGCCAGGCCGATCGCGTCGGTCACCTGGAAGGGGAGGCCGATGTCGGCGGTGCGCAGGACGTCGAGCCCTGCGGCCCGCGAGGCGTCGGCCTCCGCGGACACCTTCACCGCGCCCTCGTCCGTGGTGGCGTAGGTCCAGGCCGTCGCGGCGCGGTGCGGGACCTCGTTCTCCTCGAGGTGGCGGCGCAGCCACGCCTGCCCCTCGCGGTTGCCGTCGACGTAGGCGCGCGCGAGGTCGGAGGGGTGGTGCTCCATGATCGTCGCGAGCCGGCTGCCCTGCAGGATCGACACCTTGGCTGTGCTGTGGCCGGTGGTGCCGTCGCCGACGCGCCGCGCCTCGAGCACCGCCACACGCCTCCCGGCCCTCGCCAGCAGCACGGCGACGAGCAGGCCACTGACCCCGCCACCCGCCACCACGACGTCGTACGTCGCGTCGGCGGCCAGGGCGGGACGGTCCGGCAGGGACGGAGAGCTCCAGAATGCATGCGACATGGGTGTGTCGTACCCGCCACGTCGTGTGGGATGCGGGTCTAGTGTCGGGTCATGGACCGTCGGATCTTCGGGATCGAGAACGAGTACGGCGTGACCTGCACCTTCCACGGGCAGCGTCGCCTGAGTCCTGACGAGGTCGCGCGCTACCTCTTCCGCAAGGTCGTCTCGTGGGGACGCAGCTCCAACGTCTTCCTCCGCAACGGCGCCCGGCTCTACCTCGACGTCGGCAGCCACCCCGAGTACGCGACGCCGGAGTGCGACGACGTCGCCGAGCTGGTCGCCCACGACAAGGCGGGGGAGCGGATCCTCGAGGGGCTCCTCGTCGATGCCGAGCACCGCCTGCACGAAGAGGGCATCGCCGGCGACATCTACCTCTTCAAGAACAACACCGACTCCGCAGGCAACTCCTACGGCTGCCACGAGAACTACCTGGTCAGCCGCCAGGGAGAGTTCAGCAGGCTGGCCGACGTCCTCATCCCGTTCCTCGTGACGCGGCAGATCATCGTCGGCGCCGGCAAGATCATCCAGACCCCGCGGGGAGCGTCGTATTCCGTGAGCCAGCGCGCCGAGCACATCTGGGAGGGCGTCTCGTCCGCGACCACGCGGAGCCGGCCGATCATCAACACCCGCGACGAGCCCCACGCCGATGCGGAGCGCTACCGCCGGCTGCACGTCATCGTCGGCGACTCGAACATGTCGGAGACGACGACGATGCTGAAGGTCGCCAGCTGCGACCTGGTGCTGCGGATGATCGAGTCCGGGGTCGTCATGCGCGACCTCACCATGGAGAACCCCATCCGGGCGATCCGCGAGATCGCCCACGACATGACCGGGCGCAAGAAGGTGCGGCTGGCCAACGGCCGCGAGGCGAGCGCGCTGGAGATCCAGCTGGAGTACCTCACGCGGGCCCGCGACTTCGTGGACCGCCGCGACCTCCGTACGCCGGTCATCGACCGCACCCTCGACCTCTGGGAGCGGGGCCTGAAGGCCGTCGAGTCCGGTGACCTGTCGCTCGTCGACCGCGAGATCGACTGGGTGATCAAGTGGAAGCTGATCGAGCGCTACCGCGCCAAGCACGACCTGCCGCTCGGCCACGCCCGCATCGCCCAGCTCGACCTCGCCTACCACGACATCCGCCGCGACCGCGGTCTCTACTACCTGCTCGACCGGCGAGGTGCCGTGGCGCGGGTCACCGACGACCTCGCGGTCTTCCGCGCCAAGACCGTGCCGCCACAGGAGACCCGGGCCCGGCTGCGCGGGGACTTCATCAAGGCCGCACAGGACCGGCACCGTGACTTCACGGTGGACTGGGTGCACCTCAAGCTCAACGACCAGGCACAGCGGACGGTGCTCTGCAAGGACCCGTTCCGGGCCGTGGACGAGCGCGTGCAGCGACTGATCGACGGGATGTGAGTGCCGTTCAGGTGCCACTCAGCCGGGTTGGTTAGGCTGCCCGCGACAAAGATCCTGCACCTGCAAGGGGAACCCGTGCGCCGCCTCGTCGTCACCTCCACCGTCCTCGCCCTCTCCACGGCCGGCCTCGCCGCCTGTGGCGGCACCGACTCCACGGACACCGGCAAGGTCACCGTCTCCGGAGCGTTCGGCACGGCCCCGAAGGTCACCTACGACGGCACGCTGGTGCGCGAGAAGACCGAGGTGAAGGTGCTCTCGAAGGGCGACGGCCCGACTGTCGCCGCAGGTGACTCGGTCAGCCTCGACATGTACATCGGCGACGGCTACACCGGCGCGAAGGCGTTCAGCACGTTCGACGAGGGCGAGTCGCCGTCCTCGGTCACCGCCGACGACAACACCCTGAAGGCGATCAAGAAGGCCGTGGTCGGTGCCACCGTCGGCTCGCGCATCGAGGTCATCGCGGCGCCCGACGACACCTGGGGTCCGGCCGGGGGCAACTCCTCGCTCAACATCGGCAACAAGGACACGACGGTCTTCGTGATCGACATCATCAAGAAGGTCGGTCCGAAGGACGTCGACCGCTCCGCCGTGCCGAAGCTCTTCGGCAAGGGCGGCGGCGTGCCCGCGGGCTTCGACTTCTCGGCGTCCCCGAAGAAGCCGTCGACCGACCTGCTGCGCGCCACGCTCAAGCCCGGCACCGGCGAGCCGATCAAGGCCGGCCAGACCGTCAAGGTGAAGTACCTCGGCAGCGTCTACGGGTCCTCCAAGGTCTTCGACGAGACGTTCAGCAAGGGCAGGGACCCGATCTCGGTCACGGTCGGTTCCGGTGGCGTCATCCAGGGCTGGGACCTCGGGCTCGTCGGCGCCAAGGTCGGCAGCCGCATCGAGCTCGTGATCCCCGCGGACCTCGGCTACGGCGCCCAGGCCAAGGGCACCGACATCCCGGCCAACTCGACACTCGTCTTCGTGATGGACATCGTCAGCGGCTCCTGATCCGGGACGGAGGTTCCGTGCAGAAGAGTGAGCGCCTGCTCAACCTCCTGATCCTGCTGCTCGTGCAGCGCCGCTACGTCGGCAAGGCGCGCATCCGCGCGCTCATCGACGACTACCGCGACGCCCCCGACGAGGCCTTCGAGCGGATGTTCGAGCGCGACAAGGGAGAGCTGCGCGCCCTCGGCGTCCCCGTCGAGACCGGCTACGTCGACGGGTTCTTCGAGGACGAGCCGGGCTACCGGATCCCGGCGGACGAGTTCGCCCTGCCGGGCATCGAGCTGACCGCCGACGAGGCCGCCGTGCTCGGCCTCGCGACGCGGGTGTGGCGCCACGCCGGGCTGGCGGGTCACACCAGCGACGCACTGGCCAAGCTGGCGGCCGCGGGCATCGACGTGGACCGCGGGCGCCTGGACGTCCTCGCACCGGAGATCAGCGCCGAGGAGCCGGCGTTCGACGCGCTGTGGCAGGCCTCGCTCGACCGTCAGCGCGTCAGCTTCGACTACCAGCGGGCCGGCGCGACCGCGGCGATGAAGCGCACGCTCGAGCCGTGGGGCCTCGTCTCCACCTCGGGCCGGTGGTACGTCGTCGGTCGCGACCTCGACCGGGACGCGGAGCGGATGTTCCGGCTGTCGCGGATCCAGGGCCGGATCACCAAGATCGGTCGCGCGGGCTCGTACGCCGTGCCGCCCGGTGTCGACCTGCGCAGCCTCACCCGGCGCCTCGGCCCCGGCCCGCGCACCGAGGCCGCGACGCTGCTGGTCCGCCAGGGCAGCGGCGCGTCCCTGCGGCGTACCGGGGACGTGGTGGAGGCCGGTGTGACCGGCCCCGACGGCAGCACCGGCTGGGACCGGGTCACGCTCACCGTCTCGTCGCTCCGCTGGCTGGCCGACGAGGTGCTCGCCCACGGCACCGCGGTACGCGCGGAGGCGCCCGACGCGCTGGTCACGGAGGTCGTGCGGCGACTCGACGCGGTGCAGGAGTCCGCATGAGCTCGGCCAAGGACCAGGTCGGCCGCCTGCTGGCCCTCGTGCCGCTGATCCGGCGACGCGGCGAGATCCACGTCGACGAGGCCGCCGCGCTGCTCGGGGTCAGCCCTGCGCAGCTCGTGACGGACCTGCGTGTCCTCATCTTCTGTGGCTGGCCCGGATGGCTCCCGGGCGACCTGATCGAGGTCGACCTCGATGCCCTGGAGCCCGGCGGCGACGGCATGATCCGGATCGCCAACGCCGACTACCTCGCTGCGCCGCTGCGGCTGAGCCGCGCCGAGGCGTCGGCGCTGCTGGTGGCACTCCAGACCCTGCGCAGCAGCGCAGGCGAGGACGTGCTGCCGTCGATCGACCGCGCGGTGGCCAAGATCGAGGAGGCCGTCGGTGCCCGCCCGGTGGCGTCCGTCGCAGTCCGCCCCGGGCCGCAGGCCGCCACCCGGGCGACGCTCGAGGGCGCCGTCCGGGACAGGCGCCAGGTCGGCCTGCGCTATCTGGTCGCGTCGCGCGACGAGGTGACCGAGCGCGTGGTCGACCCCTTGGGCATCGTGACCGACGGGGGAGTGGACTACCTCGACGCATGGTGCCACCGCGCCGACGACCGGCGTTCCTTCCGGCTCGACCGGATGCTCGCGGTCACCGTGCTCGACACGCCCGCCGCTGACCACGACCTCGCCCCGCTGGACCTGTCCGAGGGCATCTTCCGGCCCGCTGCGGACCTGCCACTGGTCACGCTGCGGCTCGCCCCGGCTGCGCGGTGGGTGGCGGAGTACTACCCGGTCGAGAGCCGCGCGGAGGGCAGCGACGGGGCGCTCGACGTCACTCTCCGGGTGGCCGACGAAGCCTGGCTGCAGCGGCTCCTGCTGCGGCTGACCCCGCACGTCAGCGTCCTCGCCCCTGACGCGTACGCCGCGGCGTACCGCCAGACGGTGGCCGAGGTCCGGGCGTTGTACACCTGAGGCGTACGATTCAGCCGAACGCCCGACCCGATGCGATGAGGACGACCATGTATTCCCTGCTTGAGTTCCCCGGTGGCTGGGAGCTGCTCCTGATCCTCGCTGTCGTCGTGC
This sequence comes from Nocardioides jiangxiensis, assembly GCF_030580915.1. NCBI lineage: Bacteria > Bacillati > Actinomycetota > Actinomycetes > Propionibacteriales > Nocardioidaceae > Nocardioides > Nocardioides jiangxiensis. The sequence continues at coordinate 95,610 of NZ_JAUQTA010000001.1, read as the reverse complement.
TTCTCTTCGGCGCGAAGAAGCTCCCCGAGCTCGCGCGCAACAGCGGCCAGGCGCTCCGCATCTTCAAGGCCGAGACCAAGGGCCTGCGCGAGGGGGACAACGCCGACACGTCGACGGTGGAGGGCACGGTCGTCGACGGCGACAAGCCCACCGAGACGAACTGAAGGACCGCCCCGTCATGTACGGGAGCGGGATCGTCCGGCTCTTCCGTGGCGCCCCGGTCCACCCCGTCGGCGCCGACGGCCGCATGGCGCTGTCGGACCACTTCCGCGAGTTCCGGGCGCGCCTGCTCAAGATCGCGCTGATCTGGCTGGTGGGTTTCGGCCTCTCCCTCGTCTTCCACGAGCAGCTGCTCGACGTCGTCTTCGGTCCCTACCTCGACGCGCAGGCGGCCCTGCCGAAGGGCACGACGGAGCCGGTGATCCAGGGGGCCGGCCAGCCGCTCATGGTCTACCTGCAGCTCTCGGCGCTCGCGACCACCGTGCTGACCGCGCCGCTCTGGCTCTACCAGCTCTGGGCCTTCGTGCTGCCCGGACTGCACCGCCACGAGAAGAAGTGGACCGCGATCTTCGTGACCGTCGCCGGCCCGCTCTTCCTCGCCGGCGTCGCCCTGGGCTACTACACGCTGCCCAAGGGTCTGGAGATCCTGATCGGCTTCACGCCGGATAACTTCACCAACCTGGTCGACTTCAACCACTACCTGACCTTCTTCACGCGCACGCTGCTGATGTTCGGCATCGCGTTCGAGATCCCGGTCTTCGTGGTGCTGCTGAACCTCGCCGGCGTGGTCAAGGGCGCGACCCTCGCGGCGTACCGGCACTGGATCATCATCTTCGTCTTCGTTTTCGCGGCGATCGCGACGCCGTCGACGGATCCGTTCACCATGACGGCCATGGCGATCCCGATGTGCCTGCTCTTCTTCGTCTCCGAGGGCGTCGCGCGCGTCCACGACCGGCGCAAGGTCGCGGCCGACCCCTTCGCCGGCCTGTCGCCCGACGAGGCGTCACCGATCTGATCCGGCAGCGGACTAGGGTCGTGGTGTGACCTCGCCGTCTGAGCAGTACGCCGCATTCCGCAAGCGCCAGGAGTTCCCGGTCTTCGCCGAGTTCGCCTCGCTGTACGACTTCCCGCTCGACGACTTCCAGGTCCGCGCGGCCCACGAGCTGGAGCGGGGCCGCGGCGTCCTGGTCGCCGCGCCCACCGGCTCGGGCAAGACGATCGTGGGCGAGTTCGCGATCCACCTGGCGCTCACACAGGGCCGCAAGTGCTTCTACACCGCGCCGATCAAGGCGCTGAGCAACCAGAAGTTCCACGACCTCGTCGAGCGCTACGGCCCCGAGAAGGTCGGCCTGCTCACCGGCGACAACAGCGTCAACAGCGAGGCTCCGATCGTCGTGATGACGACCGAGGTGCTCCGCAACATGCTGTACGCCGGCTCCCGCACGCTGGCGGGCCTGAGCCACGTCGTCATGGACGAGGTCCACTACCTCGCCGACCGCTCCCGCGGCGCCGTGTGGGAGGAGGTGATCATCCACCTGCCCGACTCGGTGGCCCTGGTCGCCCTCTCCGCCACGGTCTCCAACGCCGAGGAGTTCGGCGAGTGGCTCAACACGGTGCGTGACGAGGTCACCACGATCGTCGAGGAGAAGCGCCCGGTACCGCTCTTCCAGCACGTCATGGTGGGCCGCCACCTGCACGACCTCTTCGCCGACTCCGACGTCGACGCGAAGGCCGGCTTCGTCCGCGAGGGAGCGCCGGTCAACCCGCAGCTCATGCGGGTGGCCCGCGACGACTGGGCCTCCAGCCGCACCCGCGACCGGCGTACGCCGCGCGACAAGCGCAAGCCGGGCCAGAAGAACGTCGGCAACGGCCGGCGTGTCTGGATCCCCAGCCGCGTCGAGGTGATCGAGCGCCTCGACCGCGAGGGGCTGCTGCCTGCGATCACCTTCATCTTCAGCCGGGTGGGCTGTGATGCAGCCGTCACCCAGTGCCTCGACGCCAACCTGCGGCTGACCAGCCCGGAGGAGCGCGACGAGATCTTCGCGTACGTCGAGGCGAAGGTGCGCCACCTGCCCGCGGCCGACCTCCAGGTGCTCGGCTACCACGAGTTCCTCGACGGCCTCACGCGCGGCGTCGCTGCGCACCACGCCGGCATGCTGCCGACGTTCAAGGAGTGCGTCGAGGAGCTCTTCCAGCGGGGCCTCTGCAAGGTCGTCTTCGCGACCGAGACCCTCGCGCTCGGCATCAACATGCCGGCGCGCACGGTCGTCATCGAGAAGCTGACCAAGTGGAACGGCGAGACCCACGCCGACATCACGCCGGGGGAGTACACCCAGCTGACCGGCCGCGCCGGGCGCCGGGGCCTCGACGTCGAGGGGCACGGCGTGGTCCTGTGGCAGCCGGGCACCAACCCGAAGGAGCTGGCCGGTCTCGCCTCGACCCGCACCTACCCGCTCCGGTCGTCGTTCCGGCCCAGCTACAACATGGCCGTCAACCTCGTGCACCAGGTCGGCCGCGAGCGCGCACGCGAGCTGCTCGAGGCCTCCTTCGCGCAGTTCCAGGCCGACAAGGCGGTCGTGGGCCTCGCCCGGCAGCACCGGAAGGCCGAGGACGCGCTCGAGGGCTACAAGGAGGCGGCCCAGTGCCACCTCGGCGACTTCATGGAGTACGCCGCGCTCCGACGCCGCATCTCCGACGTGGAGAAGGCGGCCGCACGCGACCGGCGTACCGATCGCCGCGACGAGGTCGTCGCCGCGCTCGAGAAGCTCCGTCCCGGCGACGTGATCCGGGTGCCCAACGGGAAGTTCGCCGGCTACGCCGTCGTCGTCGATCCCGGGATCTCGACCGAGGGCCCGCGGCCCTACGTCGTGACGCTCGACCGCCAGGCCCGTCGCCTGGCCCTGATCGACTTCCAGACGCCGGTCGCGCCCCTCGCGAGGCTGCGGATCCCGAAGGGCTTCAGCGGGCGCAACCCGCAGCAGCGCCGTGACCTCGCCTCCGCCCTCCGCGAGAAGACGCTCTACGGCTTCCCGGAGGAGCAGCGCGGGGACCGACAGGGCACCCGTCCGCGCTCGGGCTCCCGGCACCACGCCACCGACGAGGCCGACGCCCTGCGGCGACAGCTCAAGCAGCACCCGTGCCATGGCTGCGACGACCGGGAGGACCACGCCCGGTGGGCCGAGCGGTACTTCAAGCTGCAGCGCGACGCCGACACGCTCCAGCGGCGCATCGAGTCGCGCACCAACACGATCGCCCGCCAGTTCGACCGGGTCTGCGACGTGCTCTCCAGCCTGGGCTACCTCGAGGAGCAGGACGGCACGACGGTCGTGACCGACGAGGGTCGCCACCTCATGCGGATCCACACCGAGATGGACCTCGTCGCGGCCGAGTGCCTGCGTGCCGGCCTCTGGGACGAGCTGGATCCTTCCGAGCTCGCCGCGGTGCTCTCGGTCCTCGTCTTCGAGGGGCGCCGGGCCGACGACTCGGCGGCTCCGCGGCTGCCCGGCGGCATCGTCAAGGACGTGGTGGGCGAGATGGTGCACCTGTGGGCGAAGCTCGACGTGCTCGAGAAGGAGAACCGGCTCGACTTCCTCCGGGAGCCCGATCTCGGGTTCGCCTGGGCTGCCTGGCGCTGGGCCGAGGGCGACGACCTCGACGACGTGCTGCGCGAGACCGGTCTGGCGGCGGGTGACTTCGTGCGCTGGACCAAGCAGCTGCTCGACCTCACCGACCAGGTCGCCGCTGCGACCGGGGACGGTGCCATGCGTACGGTCGCCCGCGAGGCCGGCGCCCGCATGCGCCGCGGCGTGGTCGCGTTCTCGACGCTGGGTGACGACGACTGAGCGAACGGTCGGACACCCGACCGCTACTGGTCGACGACGTGTGCGAGGACGGTGAGGTCGCGGTGCAGCGCGGCCGCCCGATCAGGCCCGAGAGCCGCGGCGACCTCTGACGCGAGGCGGTCCTCGATGGCACGCAGCTCGCGGGTCACGTCCTCGCCGCGGGGCGAGAGGGCGACGAGGGCACGCCTCTTGTCCGCCCGGTCGATCCGTCGCACCACGAGTGCTGACTCGGTGAGACGGTCGACGAGCCGGGTCAGCGTCGCCGCGGGAACGACGGCCGCGTCGGCGATGGTGCTCATGGTCAGCCCCGGCTGCAGCTCGAGCACCGCGAGGATCCGCCAGTGGTCGTAGGTGAGCCCGTGCTCGTCCAGCGCAGGCTGCAGCCGCTGGCGCACTGCCTGTTCGGCGTGCTTGAGCAGCAGCGAGAGGCCCGCACCCCGGGGCCCCGTCGCTGCGTCCATCGCGGGCAAAGACCCCGTCGACAGCTCACTCATGCCGATATCGTAGGCGCCACGGCCCGACGTGCGGAGGCGACATGACGGCAGAGGCATCGCGCGCGACGCAGCGCAACGCGACGCTGCCGATCGCCTTCGTGGTGCCTCTCCAGGGGCCCACGGGCATCTACGGTCCCTCCTGTCTCGCGGCGGGCCAGCTCGCGGTCGAGCAGCTCAACGCCGCACGGGGCATCCTCGGGCGCGAGGTCGAGCTCACCATCGTCGACGGCGGCCGGGATCCCGAGGTCGTCGCCTCCGAGGTGGCATCGCTGGTCCAGCGGGGCGCCGTGGAGGCGGTCGCGGGCTGGCACATCTCGGCGGTGCGCCAGGCGATCACGCGGCGCATCGGTGGCCAGGTCGTCTACGCGTACGCCGCCATGCACGAGGGCCGCGACGACACCCCCGGCGTCTTCATGCTCGGCGAGCGCCCGATCAACCAGCTGCTGCCTGCCGCGCACTGGATGCGCGAGCAGCTCGGCACCGGCCAGTGGGCGGTCATCGGCAACGACTACGTGTTCCCGCGGGTCACCGGAGCCACCGCTCGCCTCGCCCTCGACGGGGGCCCGTCCGCGATCGTCAGCGAGACCTACGTGCCACTCGGCACGCGTGACTTCCGGCAGGTGCTCCGCGAGCTGGAGGGCAGCGCGGTCGACGGCGTCATGATGCTGCTGATGGGACAGGACGCGGTCCACTTCAACCGGCAGTTCGCCCGCGCGGGCCTCGATGACCGGCTCCATCGGCTGAGCCCGGCCGTCGAGGAGAACACCCTGCTCGCCGGGGGCGCCGACTCGCACCGGGGGCTCTTCGCCGCGGCCGCCTACTTCGACGGTCACCCGACGGCCGCCGGGTCCAACCTGGCCTCGGCGTACTACGCACGGTTCGGCCGCTGGGCGCCGGTGCTCAACGCGGTCGGTGAGTCCTGCTACGAGGCGATCCACTTCCTCGAGCGGGTAGCCGACGTGTGCGGCAGCCTCGACGTGCGCGCAGTCGAGGCGCTCCAGACCGGCCACGCCTACGCCAGTCCGCGTGGCCTGCTCCGCCTCGACGGCAACCTCGTGGACCAGGATGTCTACCTCGCCGAGGCCGTGGGCATGGAGTTCGAGGTCCGCGAGCGGATCGCGCGCACGACCTGATCCCAGAGCGCGTGGTCGATCGCCTCGTGCACGGAGCCCGCGCAGGCGCGGTACAGGTGGCCGCCGGCCTCCAGGTCGTAGCGCACCGTCGCGGGCCCGGCATCGCACGAGTGAGCGCCGAGCACGACGGCCGACACCATCACGGCGTTCCCGCCGAGGAGTGCCGCTGCACGCCGGGCATCGACGTCGAGCCCCTCCACGAGTAGGGGCCTGCCGGCCGGATCGTCGCAGACGACTGTCTGGACCAGCCGCCCGGACGCCTCGCCGTGGCGGCCAAGGACGAGGACCTCCCTCACGGCGACCTGCGCCCGCTCGTGGACGACCGCCCGCGTCGTACGACGGACCCCCGCGCCGCCGCTGACCACGAACGGTTCGCCGTGCCAGATCAGGGAGGCGTCGGCTCCGACCGCCACGGAGACATCCCAGCGAGCCCATCCGCCGCCCATGTCATAGGCCACGGTGCCGCCTGGCTCCACGAGCTCCAGCGCGGCCCCGGGCCCCACCTCCACGGAGATCCTCACGTGGTCCTCGGCCAGGAGAAGCGCACCGTCGGGGACCAGTGCCACGCGCGCGGACCGGGCGTCGCTGCCGAGGAGCAGGGGCCGCACCTGGGGCGCGCCGACGGGCGCGTCGCAGGCAAGGTGGACCCGCACCCGGTCGCCGGCGAGCTCCACGCGGACGGTGGTGCTGCTCGCGACCTCAGTGGACGTGGACATGGTCACCATGGCTGTGGGCTGCCATCGGCCCCGGGTCCTGCGGGACCAGCAGACCCTCCCGGTGATGCTGGAGCTGGTGCCGGACCCACGCCGTCAGCTCGGCGATCGCGTCCGGGTCGGTCCGCGCGAGGGCGATGACCGGTCGGCCGTCGCGGGCCGCGCTGGCATCGGCGACCATCCGGTCACGGTCCACGCCCACGTGGGGCGCCAGGTCGGTCTTGTTCACGATGAGCAGGTCCGCGCGCTCGATGCCGGGCCCACCCTTGCGTGCCACGTCGCCGCCGCCGGCGATGTCGAGGACGAAGACCTGCACGTCGACCAGCGCCGGTGAGAACGTGGCCGTCAGGTTGTCGCCCCCGGACTCGATCAGCACCACGTCGAGGTCGACGTAGTCCGCCTCGAGCTCCTCCACCGCGATCAGGTTGGCGGTGATGTCGTCACGGATCGCGGTGTGCGGACAGGCGCCGGTCTCCACGGCCCGGATCCGGTCCGGATCGAGCACACCGGCGGCCCGCAGCATGCGTGCGTCCTCGTCGGTGTAGATGTCGTTGGTGACCACGGCCAGCTGCAGCGACCCGGCGAGCTCCCGGCACAGCAGGGCGATGAGGCTGCTCTTGCCGGTGCCGACGGGGCCGCAGACGCCGAGCCGCAGGGCCCGGGAGTCGCAGGCGAAGGTGGGGGCGAAGTCATCACGCACTGAACAGTCTCCTCGTGGTGCGGGCGTGGGCCTCGGCCCATGCCTCGAGCTGCGGGGCCCCCGCAGCGGGGATCTCGTGGGGGTCGAGCAGCGCGGCCACCGCGTCGGCCATCGCCTCCACGTCCGGCAGGGCGTCGTACACCCAGCAGGCGACGTCGGCCGGATCGAGCGGCAGCAGCTTGAGTGCGGCGGACCCGACGGTCTGGACGTCGTCGTAGCCGACGAGGCGGGCCAGCGAGCGCGGCGCGAGACCCGTGACGGCCGCGCAGGCGGCCAGCACGAGGGGACGCGACGGCGCGTCCAGGGACGCGACCGTGCCGATCACGGCGGCATCGGGCCAGAGACGCCGGGCCAGGCGGAGCAGGGCCTTCCCCTGGCCCCGCGAGGTACGGCGCATCGCCGCGCTCGGCGTGCGGGCGGCCCAGGCCGTCTCGACCTCGTCCAGTGCCATGCCCTGGCGCAGGCGGTGGAGCGCGACGACGGCCGAGGCCGCATCGACCCTGGTCACGGTGTGCAGCCGCGTCCTGATGTACCCGGGGACGTCGCGCAGCCCGTCTGCCACCGCCGGCTCCAGCCCTGCGGACTGGGTGTGGCCGGCGACCGGCAGGCGCGCGTCGGCGAGCAGCATCAGCACGAGGTCGCTGGCGGTGGCGGGAGACGTCATGGCTCAGAACATCGTGTAGAGCTGCGCCAGCGGCAGCCGCTCGGCGGGCAGGGGCACCACGCGCTGGCCGTCGATGGAGATCGCGAACGTCTCCGGGTCGACCTCGATCCGCGGCAGCGCGTCGTTGTGCACCATGTCGGCCTTGCCGATGTCGCGGGTCGGCGCCACCCCGACCAGGCGCCGGCGCAGTCCGAGCCGCTCGGCCAGGCCGTCCTCGATCGCGGACGGCGCGACGAAGGTGACGGCGTGGTCGGCCCCCGCTCCGTCGGCGGGATCCACGAGCGTGTGCCGCATCAGCTGGGGCTGCGGGGTCGGGATGGACGCGTTCGGGTCGCCGAGTGCGCCCCAGACCAGCATGCCGCCCTTGATCACGACCTCCGGACGGATCCCGAAGAAGCGCGGGTCCCACAGCACGAGGTCGGCCAGCTTGCCGGTCTCCACCGAGCCGACCTCGTCGGCGATGCCGTGGGCGATGGCCGGGTTGATCGTGTACTTGGCGACGTAGCGCGTGGCGCGGAGGTTGTCGGCGACACCGCCGATCGGGCCGAGCCGGTTCTTCATGGCATGCGCGACCTGCCAGGTCCGGCAGACCACCTCGCCGATACGCCCCATGGCCTGCGCGTCGGAGGAGGTGATCGAGAGGGCGCCCATGTCGTGCAGCAGGTCCTCGGCCGCGATCGTCGTCGCCCGGATCCGCGACTCGGCGAAGGCGAGGTCCTCCGGGACACGGGGGTTGAGGTGGTGGCAAACCATCAGCATGTCGAGGTGCTCGGCCACGGTGTTGACGGTGTGGGGCAGCGTCGGGTTGGTCGAGCCCGGGATGACGTGCGGGAGCGACGCGACCTCGAGGATGTCCGGGGCGTGTCCGCCTCCGGCACCTTCCGCGTGGAAGGCGTGGATGGAGCGCCCGCCGATCGCACGCACCGTCGACTCGAGGTAGCCCGCCTCGTTGAGGCTGTCGGAGTGGAGCGCGACCTGGAGGCCGTGCTCGTCGGCAGCCCGCAGGGCCGCGTCGATCGCCGCGGGCGTCGAGCCCCAGTCCTCGTGCACCTTGTACGCCGCAGCTCCCGCCAGCGCCTGCTCGGCGAGGCCGGCCGCGGAGACCGTGTTGCCCTTGCCCATCAGCAGGACGTTGAGCGGCAGCGAGTCCAGCGCGCGGTGCACGGACTGCAGGTGCCACGCACCCGGCGTCACGGTGGTGGCCTTCGATCCCTCGGAGGGTCCGGTGCCACCGCCTCCGACCGTCGTGATGCCGGTCGCGAGTGCCTCCATCAGCTGAGAACGCGAGAGGAAGTGCACGTGCACGTCGATCGCACCGGCGGTGAGGATCCGGCCCTCGCCGGAGATCACGTCGGTCGACGGACCGATCCGGAGCAGCGGGTGCACGCCGTCGCTGATGTCGGGGTTGCCGGCGCGGCCCAGGGCGACGATGCGCCCGTCGCGGATGCCGACGTCGGCCTTGAACACGCCGGTGTGGTCGAGCACGAGCGCGTTGGTGATCACCGTGTCCGGAGCACCCTCGGCGCGCGTGGTCGTGCCCTGTGCCATCGACTCCCGGATCGACTTCCCGCCGCCGAAGACCGCCTCGTCGCCGCCGAACGTCAGGTCCCGCTCCACCTCGATCCACAGGTCGGTGTCGCCGAGGCGGACCTGGTCGCCGACGGTCGGGCCGTAGAGCGCGGCGTACTGCTCGCGCGTCACGAAGACCACTCAGGACTCCTTGATCTGGATGCCGGGAACGAGGCCGGGACCGCCCAGGGCGACGATGTCGACCTCGCGTGACGCACCGGGCTCGAACCGGCGTGAGGTCCCGGAGGGGATGTCGAGCCGGAAGCCGCGGGCGGCCTCACGGTCGAAGTCCAGCGCGCTGTTCGCATCGGGGAGGTGCAGGTGCGAGCCGACCTGGATCGGGCGGTCGCCGGTGTTCAGCACGACGAGCGTGCGGCGCAGCCGCCCGGCGTTCAGCTCGAGGGTGCCGTCGGTGACCCGGAAGGAGCCGGGTCCGGTCGTGGAGATGGCCATGGGTCCTCCTAGGCGATCGGCTGGTGGATCGTGACGAGCTTGCGGCCGTCCGGGAACGTGGCCTCCACCTGGACGTCGCGCAGCATCGACGCGACCTCGGGCATCACCTGGTCACGGGTGAGGACCTCGCGTCCGAGGACCATGAGGTCCGAGACCTTGAGGCCGTCACGCGCCCGCTCGATCACCCACGTGGACAGGTAGGCCACCGCTTCGGGGTAGTTGAGCCGTACACCGCGCGCCAGCCGGTCGCGGGCCACCATGCCCGCGACGGAGAGGAGCAGCTTCTCGGTGTCACTCTGCGTGAGGTGCATGTCAGACCGCCATCGCTGCCCGGACGGCACCCTCGGCGCCGTCACCGCCGTCGCCGGTCGAGGTGATCCGGCCGGACTCGAGCACGTAGTAGCGGTCGGTCACGCGAAGCGCGAACCCGACGTGCTGCTCCACGAGCAGCACCGACAGGTCACCGCGCTCGGCGAGGCGCGTGATCACCTGCTCGATCTCCTCGACGACGTTGGGCTGGATCCCCTCGGTCGGCTCGTCGAGGATCAGCAGCCGCGGCTGCGTCAGGAGGGTGCGCGCGATCGCGAGCTGCTGGCGCTGGCCGCCCGAGAGCAGCCCAGCACGCCTCCCCAGCTGCGCGCGCAGCGCGGGGAACGTGTCGAGGACGCCGTCCACCGCCGCCCGCTCGGTGCTGACGAGGTGCAGGTTCTCGAGAGTCGTCATCTGCGGGAAGCAGAGCTGACCCTGCGGGACGTAGCCCAGACCGCGCCGCACCCGGGCGCTCGGCCGGAGCCTCGTCACGTCCTCGCCGTCCAGCAGCACCTGGCCCCGCTTCACCGGGAGCAGGCCGCAGGCGACCCGGAGGAGCGTGGTCTTGCCGGCGCCGTTGTGGCCCATGATCGCAGCGGCCTGGCCGGTGGGGATGCTGATGCTCACGTCGTCGAGCACCATGGTGCGCCCGTAGCCGGCCGTCACCGACTTCAGCTCAAGCATGGACCTGTCCCTTCGCCGTCCGGCCCAGATAGACCTCCTGGACGGCCTCGTTGGCCTGGATCTCGGCGACGGTGCCCTCGGCGAGCACCTTGCCGGCGTGCATGACGGTGACCAGGTCGGCGTACGTGCGCACGAAGTCCATGTCGTGCTCGATGACGACGATGGTCCGGTCGCCCCCGATCCGCCTCAGCAGGTCGCCGGTACCGGCACGCTCCTCCGCGCTCATGCCCGCGACCGTCTCGTCGAGGAACATCACGCGCGCGTCCTGGACGAGCAGCATGCCGATCTCGAGCCACTGCTTCTGGCCGTGGGCGAGCACGCCCGCGGGCCGGTGGCGCAGGTCGGAGAGGCCGATGGTCTCGAGCGCCTCCTCGACCTTCGCCGGAACGCCGTGTCGGGCGAACGCGAGCTTCCACGCGGGTCGGTGCAGGCCCGCTGCGATGTCGAGGTTCTGCAGCACGGACAGCTGCTCGAAGACCGTGGCGGTCTGGAAGGTCCGCCCGATGCCTGCGCGGACGATCTTGTGCGACCGCATGCCGAGCAGCTCCTTCCCGCCGTACGACGCCGAGCCGGTGCCCTTCACCAGGCCGGTCAGGGCGTCGACCAGCGTCGTCTTGCCCGCGCCGTTGGGGCCGATCAGGAAGTGCAGCTCGCCCGGAGCGAACGTGATGTCGACGCCGGAGACGGCCTTGAAGCCGTCGAAGGCGACGCTGAGGTCCCGGACGAGCAGGGCCTCAGGATGCAGGTGACGATCGGTCATGCCGATTCCGCCTTCCGGTGAGGGGGACGCACGCGGGCCAGGGCGGCAGCTCCCCGGCTGCCGAGCGAGGCGATGCCGCCGGGGAGGGCGATGGTGACCACGATGAAGAGCAGTCCGAGCAGGTAGATCCACGCGCCGGGCCACCGCTCGGAGAGCGTGGACTGCCCGTAGCCGACGGCGAGGGCCCCGAGCACCGGGCCGAAGAGCGCCGCACGCCCACCCAGGGCGACACCGGCGATGAAGAAGATCGACGCTGCCGCGTCCATCGACTTCGGCGCCATGATGCCCGCGATCGGCACGAACATCGCACCGCCGATGCTGGCCATCACGGCGGCCACCACGAAGGCGACCAGCTTGACGTTGGCTGGGTCGTAGCCCAGGAAGCGGACCCGTTCCTCCGCGTCGCGGGTGGCGACCAGCAGCTCCCCGAAGCGGCTGCGGTAGAGCTGCCAGGCCACGACGAGGCAGCCGACGAGCAGCGAGGCCGTGATGGTGAAGATCAGCCGGCGGTTGAGCGGGTCGTCGAGGGTGTACCCGAAGAACGAGGTGAACCCGGAGAGGCCCGTGTCGCCACCGGTGTACTTGATGGTGCCGCTGATCAGGGTCGCCAGCGCGACCGCGAGTGCCTGGGTCAGGATCGCGAAGTAGGCACCCTTGACCCGGCGCTTGAAGATGGCGAAGCCGAGCACCGAGGCGACCACCACCGGAGCCACGACGATCATTGCGATCGTGAACGCACCACTGCGGAAGGGCTCCCAGAACGCCGGCAGGGGAGCGAGCGGGTCGTAGAGGATCATGAACGTCGGGATGCCACCCTCGCCGACGGACTCGAGCTGCATGTGCATGCCCATGGCGTAGGCGCCGAGCGCGAAGAACACGCCCTGGCCCATCACCAGCATCCCGCCGCGGCCCCAGACCAGGCCGATGCCGACGGCGACCATCGCCCAGCAGCAGTACTTCGCGAGGTTGTTGAGGCGCAGGTCGCTGAGGACGGCGGGCGCCACGACCAGGAGCGCGATGGCCAGCGCAGCGATGCCGACGAGCGGCAGGAGTGACTTGAGCCTGGTGGTCATGCGAGCCCCCGGGTGCGGACCGTGAACAGGCCCTGCGGCCTGACCTGAAGGAAGATCACGACGAGGACGAAGACGATCACCTGCGCGATGCTGCCCGTCGTCCACTGGGTGAAGAACGCCGTCGACACGCCGACCACCCAGGCCGCGATGATGGTGCCCTTGAGCTGGCCGAGACCCCCGGCCACCACGACCAGGAACGCCGAGACGATGTACTTGGTGCCGAGCGTCGAGTCGGTGGCGGCGATCAGGGAGATCGCGACGCCGGCCACGCCGGCGAGGCCGGAACCCACGAAGAAGGTGATCCGGTCCACCTGGCGGGTGGAGACGCCGAGCGTCTCCGCGAGCGCGCGGTTCTGCACCGTCGCCCGGATCTGGCGACCGAACGCCGTGAACTTGAGCAGCGCTGCAAGGGCGGTGAGGCAGGCGGCCGCCAGGACGATCGTGAACAGCTGCCGGAGCGGCCACTCGTAGCCGAAGACGTCGAGCTGGTGGTCGAGCCAGTCGGGGGTGACCACGCCGACGCCCTGGCTCGGGAAGGTGTCCAGCACGACCTGGCGCAGGATCATCGCGACACCGACGGTCGCGAGCAGCGTGTCGAGCGGACGGTCGTACATCCAGCGGATCACGGTCGCCTCGAGGGCGACGCCCAGCAGGCCGGCGACGACGAACGCGACCGGCAGGGCCACCAGGATCGAGCCGTTGGTGCTGGAGATCGCCTGCTGGATGACGTAGCCGGTCAGTGCCCCGGCGAGCAGGAACTCGCCGTGCGCCATGTTGATGACGCCCATCTGGCCGAACGTCAGCGCCAGGCCGAGCGCGGCGATGAGCAGGAGGGCACCGTCTGCGGTGCCGTTGAGGAGCGGAGCGATGAGGGAATCCACGCAGGGGACCTTCCGGTGACGACGTCGATGCGTCGAAGAGGCGGGGGAGCGGGGCCCCGTGTGCGACACACGGGGCCCCTCCCGGGTGGAGCAGGATCAGCCGGCTGCCTTGACGAGCGCGTCGCGCGTCGCGGCCGGGAACCAGTCGTAGCCCTCGAGGTACGGGTCCGGCTTGATGAACTCCGGCGACGACCAGACGATGTCGAACTGGTTGTCCTTGTTGATCCGGCCGATGTGGCCGGGCTTGTAGATGTGGTGGTTGTCGCCGTCGAGCGTGATCATGCCCTCGGGTGCGTTGAAGGTGATCTTGTTGGCCTTGGCGGCGGCGTTGATCTTGTCGACGTCGAACGAGCCGGCCTTCTCCACGAGCGCCTTGTAGAGGTACAGCGAGTCGTACGCCGCCTCCATCGGGTCGGAGGTGACGCCGGAGCTGCCCGGGTACTTCTTCCAGTCGGCGATGAACTTCGGGTTGGTCGGGGTCTTCAGCGACTGGAAGTAGTTCCACGAGGCGTAGTTGCCCGAGACGTCGTGGCCCATGGCGGGGGCCTCCTCCTCGGCGATCGAGACGGAGATGATCGGCGTCGTCTTCGGCGACAGGCCCGCGTCGTAGTAGGCCTTGATGAAGCCGACGTTGGAGGAGCCGTTGATGGTGTTGAAGATGAAGTCCGGCTTCGCCTTCACGATCTTGGCGACCTGCGTCGTCCAGTCGGCCTTGTCCAGCGGGACGTACTCCTCGCCGACGATCTTGATGCCGAGCTGCTTGGCGTACAGCTTGATGATCGCGTTGGCGGTGCGCGGGAAGACGTAGTCGGAGCCGGCCAGGAAGAGGGTCTTCACGCCCTGCTTCTTGAGGAAGTCCATCGCCGGGATGATCTGCTGGTTGGTGGTGGCACCGGTGTAGTAGATGTTCTTCGACGACTCCAGGCCCTCGTACTGGACGGGGTAGAAGAAGAGGCCGTTGTACTTCTCGACCACCGGCTTGACCGCCTTGCGGGAGGAGGACGTCCAGCCGCCGAAGGTAGCCGCGACGCAGTCCTTGGTGAGGAGCTTCTCCTCCTTCTCGGCGAAGGTCGGCCAGTCAGTGGCTCCGTCCTCCTGGATGGGGACGATCTTCTTGCCCAGGATGCCGCCCGAGGCGTTGATCTCGTCGGCCGCCATGTGCAGCGTCTTGGAGACGGTCTTCTCCGAGATCGCCATGCCGCCGGTGAGCGAGTTGAGGAAGCCGAGCTTGATCGTGTCTCCCGAGGTGTCGACACAGGACTTCGGAGCTGCGGAGGGAGCCGCGTCCTTCGTGGTGGCGCCACCGCAGCTGGACAGGAGAAGACCCGTCGCGAGCGCGGCAGCCGTCACGGACAGCGTGCGGTTGCGGGAATTGAACACCTTGGTAAGACCTCTCGGTAGGACCACTCGGTGAAGCACGGATGTGCTCTCGTGGCCCTGACCGTAGGAAGCAGGCGTTTCAGTTATTACCGAATGGAATTAAATCCCTGTTACGCGCGCCAGCGTCGCGGAGAGGCGCTCCGCGGAGGCGCCCAGGCCCCACTGCTCCACGAGGGCGTCGAGCACGTCACGATGGCGCGGCGCGCCCGGCAGGACCGTGTCGTGCTCACCGAGGTCGATGTCGCGGGCCACAGCCACCACCTTCGGGGCGACCGCCAGGTAGGCCTCGGCGTCACGCAGCCTGGCGCGCGGGCCCGGTCCGAGGTCGCTGGCCGGGTCCTCCACGGCCGCCACCAGCGTCGGGATGTCGGAGAAGCGCTGCAGGAGCGTCGCGGCCGTCTTCTCACCGACGCCCTTGACGCCGGGGAGGCCGTCGGACGCGTCGCCGCGGAGTGTCGCGAAGTCGGCGTACTGCCGGGCCTCGATGGCGTACCTGTCGCGCACCCAGGCCTCGTCGACGCGGTCGTGACGGCTCACGCCGCGGCCCACGTAGAGGACCCGGACCGCCGCGGCGTCGTCCACGAGCTGGAAGAGGTCGCGGTCGCCGGTGACGATGTCGACCGGCATGCCGGCGCCGGTGGCCAGCGTGCCGATGACGTCGTCGGCCTCGTACCCGTCGGCACCGACCACGGCGATGCCGTACGCAGCGAGGACCTCGCGGATGACCGGCACCTGCACGAGCAGGGGATCGGGGATCTCCTCGACGTCAGGCGCGCTCGCGACCTCCTCGACGACCCGGTGCGCCTTGTAGCTCGGGATGAGGTCGACCCGCCACTGCGGACGCCAGTCGTTGTCCCAGCAGCAGACCAGGTCGGTGGGGGAGTACTCCTCGACGAGGCGGCTGATGTAGTCGAGCAGGCCGCGCACGGCGTTCACCGGCGTGCCGTCAGGCGCCCGCATCGAGTCCGGCACCCCGAAGAAGGCACGGAAGTAGAGCGACGCGGTGTCGAGGAGCATGAGGCGCTGGGTCACGGCGGAGATTCTGCCGGACGTCCCCGACGAGGCCCTCTGGGCAGCTGTCCAGAAAACATCGCGAAATGGCAACCACCGGTGGCCTTTGTGGGTACCGTCACATCCATGCGCACCGACTTCGGAGGCGGTTCCCTCCAGTCCCAGGTCCTCGGCCTGGTGCTGCGCCACAGCGCGCGCCGGATCATCGACGCCTGGGCCTGGGCCCCGTCCCTGCCGTGGCCCTACGGCGTGGTCGACCAGCTCGGCCAGCTGCAGCGCAAGGTCCCCGGAACCCGGTTCGAGGAGTCCCGCATCGGCCCCATCCGCGCGCGGGTCGTGCGCCACGGGTCGGCCCGGCCCGGGCGGCACGTCCTGTACTTCCACGGCGGCGCGTTCCTCGTCGGCGGCTGGCACCTCCACGGCGGGCTGCTGTCGCGGATCGCAGCGGCGACGGGGGCGACGGTCACCTCCGTGGAGTACCGCCAGTTCCCCCGACACTCGGTCACCCAGTCCACCGCCGACGGCCTGGCGGCCTATCGCCACCTGCTCGCCCAGGGCGTGTCCCCGGAGGAGATCGTCTTCATGGGCGACTCGGCGGGCGGCTTCCTCATCTTCACCGTGGCCGACGCCGCCCGCGAGGCCGGGCTTCCGATGCCGCGGGCACTGGTCGGCATGTCGCCGCTGATCGACTTCGACTTCATCCGTACGCCGGTCGGCCGCACGCGTCGAGGCGACCACGTCTTCGGGCCGCGTGCGCTGCGCACCTTCGGCCGCGTGGTCGGCGGCGCACCCGGGGCGGTCCGCACCCCGGTCGACTGCGACCTCGCCACCCTGCCGCCGGTCCTGCTGCAGGTGAGCTCCAGCGAGGCGCTCTACCGTCAGGTGGCCCGCTTCGCGCAGCTGCTCGAGGAAGCAGGCGTCCCCACGGACCTGCACGTCTGGCCGGGACAGGTCCACGTCTTCCAGGCGGCGTCCGTCGTGCCGGAAGCGGTGGAGGCCGTCGGGGCGCTCGCGGCATGGGCGGACCGTGCCTGGTCCGCTGTCAGGGGTGAGGCCGCCGCCTCGGCGTGAGGACGTCGGTCACCGGTCCCGGCGTGTCGCAGACCGACACGCCGATCGTCTGGAAAATCCCGGCAAACGAACCGTGACGCGGGCCTGTCGCTGACCTGCGGGTTCGTGCGTTCGCGCTGGTCAGACGAGGGTTGACATCGACGCCGGAAACCAGCACATTCGGGCAGTCCGCCCGCGCAGCCGTCGCGGCCGAACCGGCCGGAAGGCGCCGTACTCCTCGGGTCCCCACCAGTTCCGAACGAGTGCGGTGTCCGCCAGTCGGGGACCCGCTTCGGGGGCAGACGCGCAGGAACCCGACTCCCTAGACAACTTCCCGGCCGTCGCAGCCAGCAGCGCACCGGGTGGGCCCGAAGGGTCGGGCCACTCCTTCGCCTGCGGAGGGAGGGGTGCGGGCACGCCGGTAACCTAGCCGCCGTGCCCACCCGCCTCCTCGTCGCCACGACGGCCGGTGTGGTCACCGCACTGGCCTTCGAGCCGGTGACATGGGCCTGGCTGATGCCGGTCGGGCTTGCCGCCTACTTCCTCGCGGCCCGCGGCGCGACCCCGACTCGCGCCGCGGCCGCTGGCGGTGCCTTCGGCCTGGCCTTCTTCGGCACGCACCTGCTCTGGATGCGCACGCTCGGCAACGATGCGTGGGTGGCGATCACCCTCCTCCAGGCCGCCTTCCTCGTCGTCCTCGCCGTGGTCCTGGCCCGTCTGGGAACGCTCCGCCTCTGGCCGGCCTGGTACGCCGTCGCCTGGCTCGCCGCCGAGACCGTACGGGGTCACCTGCCGCTCGGGGGCTTCACCTGGGGCGACCTCGGTCTGGGAGTGATCGACACCCCGGTCGCGAACTGGCTCCCGTGGATCGGCGTACCCGGCGCGGGCCTGGTGGTGGCCTGCCTCGGGGCCGGGCTCGCGTGGCTGCTCACCGAGGGTCGGGGGAGGGGAGCGCTGGTCGTCATCGCGGGGCTCGTCGCGCTGCTGGTCCTGCCTGCCTGGGTCCAGCCGCCCCGCCACGGCACAGGGACCGCCACGGTCGCACTCGTCCAGGGGGACGTGCCCGGCGACGGCACCCTCGTCGCGACCCACCACTACGAGGTCACCCGTTCGCACTCCGACCTCACCGTCCGCCTTGCGAACGACGTCCGGGCCGGCCGTGCGCCCATGCCGGACTTCGTGGTCTGGCCGGAGAACTCCACGGCGGTCGATCCCGAGGCCGACCCGCGAGTGCGTCGCGACATCAGCCGCGCCCTCGCGCATGTCGGCCGTCCCGTGCTGGTCGGAGCCATCTCCGACGACCCCCGCGACCGCACCCGGGTGATCAACCAGGGCATCGTCATGGACCCGGCCACGGGCCCAGGGGAGACCTACGTGAAGGCCCATCCGGTGCCGTTCGGCGAGTTCGTGCCGTGGCGCGGCGTCTTCGGCACGCGGTTCACCGAGGACCTCGGCCTGGTCCGCCGTGACATGGAGGCGGGCACCCGCCGGACGCCGCTCACCATCGCGGGGACCGAGGTCGCCGACGCGATCTGCTTCGACGTCGCGTTCAGCCAGCCGCTGGCCGACGAGGTCCGTCGCGGTGCACGGATGGTCGTCGTCCAGACGTCCAACGCGACCTTCATCAACACGCGGCAGATCGACCAGCAGTTCGCCATCACGCGGGTGCGCGCGAAGGAGCTGGGCCGGGACGTCGCGGTTGCCTCCACCAATGGGCGGACCGGCTTCATCGACGCCGACGGCGACCTCGTCGACACTGCCCAGACGCGGACGAGGGACGTCCTCGTCCAGCCGGTGCAGCTCTACGACAGCAGGCCCCCGTCGCTCTGGGTCGGACCTGTCCTCGGTCCCGTCGCCGTGGCGTTGACGTTGCTTGGGCTCGCGTTCACGTCCCGCGCGTATCGTCGCAGGCGTGAACAGCGAAGGACGCAGTGACGTGAACGACGGGCTCGGCCGTACCGTCATGGTCGTTCCCACGTACAACGAGGCCGAGAACCTCGCCTGGATCGTCGGACGGCTCAGGGCCGCTGAGCCCGAGGTCGACGTGATGATCGTCGACGACGGCTCGCCCGACGGCACCGGTGCGATCGCCGATGCGCTGGCGGCCGAGGACCCGCAGGTCCAGGTCGTGCACCGCACGGAGAAGGCCGGCCTCGGCGCGGCGTACCTGCACGGCTTCCAGGTCGCGCTCGCCCAGGGCTACGACGTCATCGGCGAGATGGATGCCGACGGCTCGCACCAGCCCGAGCAGCTCTACCGCCTGCGGTCGGCGCTCCTCGACGCCGACCTCGTGATCGGCTCTCGCTACGTCCCCGGTGGGTCCGTCGTGAACTGGCCGCTCTTCCGACGGCTGCTGTCGGCCTTCGGCAACCTCTACGTCCGGCTCCTGCTCGGGATCCGCGTGCACGACTCCACCGCCGGCTACCGGCTGTTCCGGCGCACGACGCTGGAGAAGATCGACATCGGCACGGTCAACGTCACCGGCTACGTCTTCCAGACGGACATGGCCTGGCGGACCCTCAAGTCGGGCCTGACCGTGCGTGAGGTCCCCATCGAGTTCGTCGAGCGCGAACGGGGTGACTCCAAGATGAGCCGGGCGGTGGCTGTGGAGTCACTGCAGCGCATCACCTGGTGGGGGCTGAAGCAGAGGTGGGGCCAGGTGCTCCGCGCCTTGGGCGGCATGCGACGCTGAGGGTGTGACCACCTCCGTACGCAGCGTCCCCGGCTGGCTGCTGGCCGTCCTCTTCATCGGTGTGCCGCTGCTCGAGCTGATCGTGATCGTGCGGGTCGGCCAGACGGTCGGGGTCGGGTGGACGATCCTCCTGCTGGTCGCCGACAGCCTGTTCGGCGCGTGGCTCCTCAAGCGCGAGGGTCGGCGCGCGCTCGCGGCACTCGGCGCGGCGTTCGGGTCCGGACGGATGCCCGCTCGCGAGATCGCCGACGGCATGCTGATCCTGGTGGGCGGCGTACTGATGCTCACGCCCGGGTTCCTCTCCGACATCGTCGGCTTCTTCTGCATCCTGCCCTTCACGCGCCCGATCGCACGCGGTGTGCTCACCCGGTTCGTCGCAGCGCGCCTGGTCGTGCTGCCGTCGCGACCGCTGGCCGGTGGTCCCGACCTCGGCGGAAATGAGCAACGACCCCGCCGGGGGCACCACGACGTGGTGCAGGGCGAGGTCGTCGACGACTGACCGAGCCGGGCTCGGCGGTGCATCGGCTCAGGCGTTGGCCTTCTTCTTGGCCTTGCTCGGGCGGTGCAGGTGGGCCGGTCCGATCTCGCCACCGCGCAGGAGCTCCAGCCGCTCGGTGAGGATGTCCTCCAGCTCCTCGACCGAGCGACGCTCGAGGAGCATGTCCCAGTGCGTGCGTACAGGCTTCTCGGCCTTCTCCTCGGGCAGGATGCCCGCTGCGCTCAGCGCGACGGTGCCACAGCGCGGGCACTCCCACTGGGCCGGGATGTCGGCCTCGACCGACATCGTGATCTCGAAGAAGTGCCCCTGCGGGCAGTTGTAACCGACCTGCTGCCGTGCAGCGAACTCGATCCCGCGCTCGTCCTCGAAGCTCTGGCCTCCGAGACGAGCCCCGCGCAGCGTGCGCTCTGCCATTGCTACCTCCGGATGACGTGGGGTGGTTCCCGTTGATGTGGCTCTCGCTGATGGGACGCACGGGAGCCGTCACCATGACGCGAGGAGCCGACACCAGTTGGTGTCGTTGTCATCAAACGTACGGGCACGGGCAAGGATTCCCCGACCGGCCCGAGTCGTCAGACGGTTCCAGCGTCCCGCATACCGCGCGCGGTGTCGACCCGCGCGAGGAGGGCGCCACCCACCACGAAGAACACGATCAGCGCGAAGATGGCAGGGCGGTAGGACCCGGTCAGCTGGTAGACGAGGCCGAACGTCAGCGTGCCGAGCCACGAGGTGCCCCGGTCCATCGCGTGGTAGAAGCTGAAGTACTCCGCCTCCTTTCCGCGCGGGATCAGCAGCGTGAAGTAGGACCTCGCCAGCGCCTGCGTGCCCCCGAGCACGATGCCGATCGCTGCGGCCAGCGCGAGGAAGGCCGGGAAGTTGCGGTCGGGCACGACCAGCGCCACCGTCACGATGACGATCCAGCCGCCGATGCCGGTGAGCACCGTCCGCTTCGCTCCCACGCGTGCCGCCAGCCGCCCGAACCCGATGGCACCACCGACCGCGACGAACTGGACGACCAGATAGGCGAGCAGCACGTCGCCCGTCGCGAAGCCGAGCTCCTCCACCCCGAACGTCGACGCCGACGCGACCACGGTCTGGATGCCGTCGTTGAAGAAGAGGTAGGCGACGAGGAAGGTCACGGCGACCGGGTAGTTCCGCAGGTCGCGCAGCGTGTGTGCGAGCTGGCCGAACGAGCGGTGCAGCACGCCGCCCTCGACCCGCTCCACGTCGACCGGAGCGTGCCGGCGGATCCCTCGCCACGGGATGAGGGTGAACGCCGCCCACCACGCCGCTGCGGAGAGCAGGCTCAGGCGCACCGCCATCGACTCCGTGAGGCCGATCCCGTCGTGGAACTTCACCATGGCGAAGTTGATGGCCAGGAGCAGTCCGCCCCCGGCGTAGCCGTAGGCCCAACCCGTCGAGGAGGCCCGGTCACGCTCGTGCTCCTCGGAGATGAGCGGGAGGATCGCGTCGTTGATGACGATCGAGGCGCCGAAGGAGAGGTTCGCGACGAGGAAGGCGACCACGCCGAGCCAGACCGTGTCGCGGGTGAGGAAGAAGAGGAGAGCGGCCGAACCCGACCCGAGCCATGCATACCCCGCGAGCATCCCGGGCTTGCGGGCACTGCGGTCCGCGACGGCACCGACGAGCGGGTAGAGGACGGCCCCCAGCAGGGTCGACACGGTGATCGTGTACGACGGCAGCGCTCCGGGCGCGATGGCCAGGCCGAGCAGGTGCAGGCGGCCGTGCTCGCCGACCGCGTCCTCGGCCACGGCGATCAGGTACGGCGCGAACAGGGCGCCGAGCACGGTGGTGGCGAAGGCGGAGTTGGCCCAGTCGTAGAAGTACCACGCCCGCTGCTCGCGGGCCCGCTCCAGGGGGCGCAGGTCGGCGAACGTGCTCATGAGTCCTCCACGGAGTGCCACAGGCCCAGCTCGGTCAACGTGTCACGCAGGAGGTCGGTGCGGTCGGTGAAGATCCCGTCCACGCCGAGCTCGTGGAGCCTGCGGATCTCCGCCGGGTCGTCCACCGTCCAGACGTGGACCTCGAGTCCGGCCGCGTGTGCCTTCTCGACGAACCGACGCGTGACGACACGGACGCGCCCGTGCCGCACCGGCACCTGCAGGGCCCGTGGGCGCCCCATCGTCAGCCGCCCGGCAACCCGCCCGCTCGGGGAGGCGAGGAACGCCGCCACCTCCAGGGGATGGGCCGACGTCGGCACCGCGCCACGCGTGAGCCGCCGGAACTCGCGCAGCGCGGCAGGCGAGAACGAGCCGACCATGACGCGATCCTCCACGCCGCGGTCCGTCAGGAAGCGCGCCAGGGGAGCCGCTGCACGGCGCGACTTGATGTCGATGTTGAACCTGGCCTCGGGAAAGGCGTCGACCAGGTCGGCCAGCGTCGGCACCGGCTCGCGGCCGCCCACGCGGGCCGTGCGGACCTCGGCGTACGTCAGGTCGGCGAGGGCACCGGTCAGGTCGGTGACCCGGTCCAGCCGCTCGTCGTGGAACGCGAGCAGGACGCCATCGCGGGTCACGTGGACGTCCGTCTCCAGGTGCCGGTAGCCCAACGCATAGGCGTGGCGGAAGGCGGCCAGCGTGTTCTCGAGGCCCTCGAGCTCCGGGTGGAGGGCGCCGCCACGGTGCGCGAACGGGATCATGCAGCCATCGTGGCAAAGAACCCGTGACGCGCCATGGTGCGACCTGCTCAAAACAGGGCATCGGGGGAGTAGGTTCGCTCCATGGACGCGGAGTCGATGGCCTGCCCCCGGTGTGGCGCAGGGATGGTGCAGCGCGGCGTGGGCCGCATCGAGATCCAGCAGTGCCCGGACGGGCACGGCATCTTCCTGGCGCGCTACGAGCTGGCCGAGCTGATCGACGCCGAGCGTGCGTGGCACGAGTCCGACGGCCGGCACACCATGGCGATCCCGCGGATCACCGCCGACATGACGGCGCCTCCGCCGCGGCCTCCGCGCGCCCAGGCGTGGATCGCCACGCTCTTCGACTGACCCACACGCAGTCGAGCCCGCCACGACCAGGGTCGTGACGGGCTCGTCGTGCATCCGGTCAGATGTCGCGGAAGGTGACGATGTTGGCGCCGAGCTCGTTGAGCCGCTCGGCGAGGTCCTCGTAGCCACGGTGGATGACGTACGTCGACCGGAGCACGCTCGTGCCCTTCGAGGCCAGCATCGCCAGCAGGATGACGACGGCCGGGCGCAGCGCCGGCGGGCACACGATCTCGGTGCCGGAGAAGTGCGTGGGGCCTTCCACGAGCACGCGGTGCGGGTCGAGGAGCTTCACGTTGCCGCCGAGCTTGGTGAGCTCGGTCAGGTAGATCGCGCGGTTCTCGTAGACCCAGTCGTGCAGCAGGGTCTGCCCCTCGGCCACCGCGGCGATGACCGCGAAGAACGGCAGGTTGTCGATGTTGAGACCCGGGAACGGCAGCGGGTGGATCTTGTCCAGCGGCGCGCGCAGCCGGGACGGCTTCGGCGTGAGGTCGACCAGGCGCGTGTGGCCGTTCTCGGCGAGGTACTCCGCCGAGACGTCGTAGCGCAGCCCCATCTCCTCGAGGGTGGCGAGCTCGATCTCCATGAACTCGATGGGCACGCGCTGGATGGTGATCTCCGACTCCGTCACGATGGCCGCCGCGAGCAGGGACATCGCCTCGATCGGGTCCTCCGACGGCGCGTAGTCGACGTCCACGTCGATCTCGCGCAGACCCGTGACGGTCAGCGTCGTGGTGCCGACACCCTCGACCGTGACGCCCAGCTTCTGCAGGTAGAAGCAGAGGTCCTGGACCATGTAGTTGGAGGAGGCGTTGCGGATCACCGTCGTGCCCGGGTGGAGGGCGGCCGCCATGAGCGCGTTCTCGGTGACGGTGTCGCCGCGCTCGGTGAGGACGATCGGCTTGCCCGGCTCGATGGCCCGGTTGACGCTGGCGTTGTAGGAGCCGTCGGTGGTCTTCACCGTCAGGCCGAACGGGCGCAGGGCCGACAGGTGCGGCTCGACAGTGCGCTCACCCAGGTTGCAGCCGCCGGCGTAGGGGAGGGCGAACTCGTCCTCGCGGTGCAGCAGCGGGCCCAGGAACATGATCACCGAGCGGGTACGACGCGCAGCGGCCTCGTCGATGTTCGAGAGGTCCAGCGTGGCCGGCGGGATGATCTCGAGGTCGTTGTCCTCGTTGAGCCAGCGGGTCTGCACGCCGAGGCTCTCGAGCACCTCGATCAGCCGGTTGACCTCCTCGATGCGAGCGACCTTGCGCAGCGTCGTCCGGCCCTTGTTGAGCAGGGAGGCACACAGCAGCGCGACGCCGGCGTTCTTGGAGGTCTTCACCGCGATCGTGCCGGAGAGCTTCGTCGGACCCGTGATCCGCAGGTGCGTCGGGCCGGCTCCCAGGGAGACGATCTCGGAGTCGAGAGCGGCACCGATGCGGGCCAGCATCTCCAGGGAGAGGTTCTGGTGGCCCTTCTCGATCCGGTTGACGGCCGACTGGCTGGTCCCGAGCAGGTCAGCGAGCTGCTGCTGCGTCAGGCCACGGTGCTTCCGCGCGTCGCGGATCAGGTTGCCGATGCGTCCCAGGTAGTCCTCGGTCATGCATCCAAGGTATCTCAGATATGAGATACGTCAACGGAAGGTCACGCGGGACGCGCCGGAGGAGCGCGGGCGCGAGCAGCCCCGTGCAAGGATCGCACCATGCGCGCAACGACGATCCACGGCACCCGCGACATCCGTCTCTCGGAGGTCCCGGACCCCCGCATCGAGAAGCCCACGGACGCCATCGTGAAGGTGGTCGCCGGCTGCATCTGCGGCTCGGACCTGTGGCCCTACCGCGGGGAGAACCCGATCGTCGCGGGCAACACGATCGGCCACGAGTGCATCGGCCTCGTCGAGGAGGTCGGAAGCGACGTCCGCGACATCCGGGTCGGCGACTTCGTCGTCGTCCCCTTCGACCACTGCGACAACACCTGCGTGCACTGCGCCGCCGGCATGCAGTCCGCCTGCGTCAACCTCGGCTTCACCGTCAGCGGCCAGGCGGAGTACGCCCGCGTCACGCAGGCCGACGGTTCCCTCGTGAAGGTCCCGAGCACCCCGGACGCGTCCCTGGTCCCGTCGCTGCTGGCCCTGGCCGACGTGATGCCGACCGGCTGGCACGCCGCGGTGTCCGCGGGGGTCCGCCCGGGCGGGACGGCCGTGGTCGTCGGCGACGGCGCGGTCGGCCTCTGCGGCGTCCTGGCCGCGAAGCAGCTCGGCGCCGACCGGATCATCGCGATGTCGCGCCACGCGCCGCGGCAGCAGATCGCGACGGCGTTCGGTGCCACCGACATCGTCGCCGTCCGCGGCAAGGAGGCGACGGCGGCGGTCCTCGAGCTCACCGGCGGAGCGGGCGCCGACTCGGTGCTCGAGTGCGTGGGCACCGACGACTCGATGAAGACCGCGTTCCACGCAGCCCGTCCGGGCTCGACCGTCGGGTTCGTCGGCGTACCCCACGGCGTGGTGCTGCCGGTCTCGACGATGTTCGGCCGCAACGTGGGCCTGGCCGGTGGCATGGCGCCGGTCCGCAAGTACCTGCCCGAGCTGCTCGCACTCGTCCTCGACGGCGCGATCGACCCCGGCCGCGTCTTCGACCTGACCCTGCCCCTCGACGAGGTCGCAGCCGGCTACGAGGCGATGGACGAGCGCCGGGCGATCAAGGTGATGCTGCAGCCGTGAGCGAGCGCCTGCAGATCCGCGCCGACGACCTCAGTGGGGGAGAGGTGCAGGCCCTGCTCGCCGAGCACCTCGCCGACATGTACGCCACCTCGCCGGCGGACTCGGTCCACGCGCTCGACCTCGAGGCCCTGCGCGCACCCGACATCACCTTCTACAGCGCCTGGGACGACGGCACCCTGCTCGGCTGCGGCGCACTGCGCGACCTCGGCGACGGCCACCTGGAGATCAAGTCGATGCGGGCGGTCCGTGAGCACCGCGGCCGGGGCACGGGTGCCGCGATGCTGCTGCACCTGCTGGCCGAGGCCGCACGCCGTGGCGCTGCCCGCGTCTCCCTCGAGACCGGGGTCGAGGACTACTTCGCTCCCGCCCGGCGCCTCTACGCGCGGCACGGCTTCGTGGAGTGCCCGCCGTTCGCCGACTACGTGCCGGATCCCCACTCCGTCTTCATGACCCGCGCGGTCTGACGCAGGTCGGCGTCGGCCGCGTCACCGATGCCAGCAGCCGTACGTCGACCCCACAGATGTCGCCGAGATCGCGGTAGCGGGCCCGGAGGACCGGGTCCATCCGGCCAGGCTCGTTGGTCACCACGACCCAGGTCGGCGCATCGTCACCGCCGAGGATCGCCGACAGGTCGGCGAGATCGGGGTCCTTCACCCGCAGCGGCAGGATCCACAGGTACGGGTACGGCGACTCCAGTCCCGTGCCGAGGAGGACTTCCGGGCTCCCGTAGAGGCTGACGACCGTGTCGCCGGGAGCAGCCACCGCGGCGATCGACCGGCCGACACGCATCTCCGGTGAGTGGATCGGGTGCCGCACCGCGTAGGCGAGGCCCGGCACCACTGAGCCCACCAGGACGACGGCGGCCAGCGCGCACGCGACCCGCGTCACCGGGCGCCGCTCGGATGCGGCTGCGCCGGCGACGCCCGCGAGCACCGACAGGGGCACGACCGCCTGGACGAGGTAGTGCGTCCAGTAGCCGCCACCGGCGATGACGGAGACCAGGTCCCACACGAGCACGACGACGAGCGCCATGGGGGCCGGTTCCAGGAGCCTGCGCCGCAGGACGAGCGCCACCCAGGCGAGGACGGGCAGCAACCCGCACAGAACCGCCACCCGCACGAGCTCGCCGGGCCGACCGTTCGCCACGGACATGCGCGCCGCGGCGGCGTGCGCCTCGACCCGGAAGGGGAACATCGCGTCGTAGAGGGCGCCGAGATCGGTGCCGGCGTGGACCGCGTAGCCCAGCACGACCGCGAGTGCGACCGAGGCTCCGGCCGCGGCAGCCGGGACCGCCCTGCCCGCGACCGTCCGGAGGTCGGCCCGGAGATCGGGCCGCCGCAGCACGAGCAGCAGGAGGAGCACGACGGCGTAGACACCGACGTCGATCATGTTCTGCTTGACCAGGACCGCGCAGGCGGCCGCGGCGCCGGCCAGCAGCCCGCGGCGTACCGGGTGAGCGCGGAGAGCGCCCGTCCAGGCCCAGACCCCGAGGGCCACGAGCGGTGCGGCCAGGAGCTCGCCGTCGACGACCTGCGCGCCGCTGCGCGGGTTGGCCAGCAGCACCGCCGCCACGAGGGCCGCGGGAAGGACCGCCCGCGGGCCGGCCACCCTCCGCGCCGTCGCCGCCGTCAGCAGGACCGTGACGATCACGACCGCGCAGGCGAAGAGGCGGAGGGCGGTGACCGGGAAGACGACCCCGGCGAGGGAGTCGGCAAGACGGTAGGGGAGCAGGAGCAGGGGCGGCCGGTCGACCCAGTAGTCGCCGTACAGGCTGCTGCCGGGCTTCCACTGGCGGGCGAGGACCAGGAAGCCGGCCTCGTCGTGGCTCGCGACGCCGTCGACGAAGGGAAGGCGCGCCACCGCCGCGGAGAGCGCGGCCAGTCCGGCGCCGGCGTACAGGAGGCGGGTCCTACGGTCCACGCACGCGAGCGTACGGACGTCGACGGTCCGGTTCATGACGAACTCGTGAACCGGACCGGTCGGGAGCCGGCCTCAGAAGCGGGTCGCGCCGGGAACGTCCGGGGGAGTGCAGCTGCACAGGTCACACGGCAGGTACACGTGCACGGCGTGCCCGCATCCCGTACACGGACGATCGTGTGCGAGGTGGACGGTGCTCTCCTCGACGGTGTCCCACATGACCTGCTCCTCTGACGTGTCCGACACCGGTGAGACGGGGGCCACGCGAGGACATGACGTGAGTTTCTGGGCAGTTGTCAGAAATCCGTCACGGCTGGTCGACGAAGACCCCGCGCTCGCGGTCCTTGGCGACCTTCCCGGCGGAGAAGACCCGGCCGCTCATCACGATGTGCACGCCGGCCGGGAGGAGCTGGACTGCCGTGAAAGCCGCGCCGAGGTTGAACGCCGCGTCACTGCTGGCCATCGCCGACGGCCGCATGGCGCCGGTCAGCACGACCGTCTGGTCCGCAGCCGCCAGGTGCGCATCCAGAAAGGCCGCGGTCTCCGGCATGGTGTCGGTGCCATGCGTGATCACGACGTGACGCCCCGGCAACGCGTCGACCGCCTGGCACAGCACGACCCGGTCCGCGTCGGTCATGTCGAGGCTGTCGAGGGCGAGCACCGGGGTGACGTCGTACGTCAGGTCGGTGAGCACCGGAGCGAGCAACGTCTCGACCGCCGGCGTACCGATCTCGAGCTCACCCGAGAGCGAGTAGACCTTGTCGATCGTTCCGCCCGTGGCGAGGACGTGGATGTGCGGCATGCGGCGACGATACCGAGCGAAGCCTCCCGCCGGGCGGCCGCCCTGGGTTAGCGTCGCGGCATGAGGACACGGCGGGCCGCACTTGTGATCGCGTCTGCCTGCATGGTGCTCACCGCCTGCGAACCCCTCTTCGAGACGGCCGCGCCGGCCCAGGGGAGTGGACCTGCCTCGCGGCCGGCGACGGCCTCGGCGTCGCCGACGCCTTCCCAGCGCACGGCGGTCTCCCGTGGGCAGGACCGGACCCTGACCCCGGCTCAGCTGTCGGCGATGACGCAGGCCCGCATGAGCGTGTCCGACGGCGACATCATGCGGCAGCTGGCGAACACCGCCGAGCGCATCGCGCAGAACCTGGCAGCCGGCGGCGGCTCCGTGCCGGCACCGACGAGCGTCCAGCCGGGCACCAACCGGGCGCTCGGCTACCACCTGCTCCTCGACTTCGGGTGGCCCGCTTCCGAGTGGCCCGCGCTGGATGCGCTCTGGCAGCGCGAGTCCGGCTGGAGCCAGGTGGCCGAGAACCGCTCGTCCGGCGCGTACGGGATTCCCCAGTCCCTGCCCGCGAGCAAGATGGCCGCCGTCGGTCCGGACTGGAGGACCAACCCGGAGACCCAGATCCGGTGGGGCCTGGCGTACATCGGAGCGCGGTACGGAAGTCCGCACGCCGCGTGGGCGCACTCGGAGAAGTTCGGCTGGTACTGACGTTACGTCAACCTGTGGCTGCTGGCCGGTGCCGACAGCGGAGGTTCGACGGCCGTCGGAGGTCGGCTGTCGACGGACGCCGCCTCCTGGGTGTCGCGACTTCGACGAGCTCTCCAGGCGAGTTGCGTGAGCGCCGTTCTGAGCGCGTGCCGCGCCGCCGTCCCGGACAGGTTCCGTGCAGGCCGTTCTGAGCGGGTGCTGTCAGAGCGGCTTCGGGCGAACCGGATGGCCATGGCGACGGGCTCGGCTCAACGGAGGCAGCGAGACGGCACGAAGGACGCGCGGATGGCGCCGACAGCGACCGCACGAGCGGTCACGACGGAGCGGACGCGCACACGAACGCCACACACGCCGGCTGTGCACGGAGAACGGCAGGGAGATCGGCGACATGCGGGCCGGGGAAGCCCCTCTCGCCGACTCCCGGCACAGTTCCGATAATGGACATTATGTCATTCCGTGTGGCCGTGAGCTCCTCCAACCCTTCCTCCCCCTCCCGGCTACAGTCGCCCGCATGCTGACCCGTACGGCGCTGGGCGCCGCCTCGCTGCTTCTGATCCCGGCTGCCGCACTGAGCGCGTGCGGCGCGAGCAAGGACGCCGACGGCGCTCCGGCCGCACAGCCCACGGCCGACTCCACGTGCACCTACGCCAAGTCCGGGCAGGCGGCAAAGCCGGCGACCCTGCCGGAATCGGAGCCGACCGTGAAGGGCGCCCAGCACCTCACGATCCACACCAGCCAGGGCGACATTCCGGTCACCCTCGACGCCGATGCTGCTCCCTGCACCGTCAACTCCTTCGTGTCGCTCGCACGCCAGGGCTACTACGACAAGACGACGTGCCACCGCTTCATCAACGACTTCATGGTCCAGTGCGGCGATCCGTCCGCCACCGGCATGGGTGGCCCCGGCTACTCCTTCCCCGACGAGCTCACCGGTAAGGAGACCTACCCGCTGGGCACCCTCGCCATGGCGAACGCGGGGCCGGACACCAACGGGTCGCAGTTCTTCATGATGGTTGCGGACTACCCGCTTCAGGCGCAGTACACGGTCTTCGGCAAAGTCGATCCCGCCGGCCTCAAGGTCCTGGCGAAGATCAACAAGGGCGGCAACGGACCCGACGGCGTGGCGCCCTCACCCGCCGTCGACATCTCCTCGATCAAGTAGCCCTCACCGTCCTGTCGCCACACCCATCACAACCCGCTCTCCCGTCTCGACCGTCCGGCTGACGGTGCAGAGCCGGTCATGGGTGCGTGCGATGGCCGACGGGAGGATCGCGCGTGCAGCATCTCCCTCCGGGCCCTCCGGGAACTCGACATCGAAGGTCACGGTCAGGTTCTGCATGCGGGTGCCGACCTCGTCGCGCACCTTCTCTCCCATAGCCGCCACGCGGAACACCGTCGCCGTCGCGCGGCGCGCCGTGATGGGATCCACCGTGACCGCGGCGCAGCCCGCGAGCGCTGCGAGGAGCAGCTCGACCGGCGTGAAGTCCGGGTCGTCTCCCCCGCCAAGGGTGATCACGCCCCCGCGCGCATTGGTGGCCCTGAACCGCGCGGGACCGATCTTCTCCAGCCCGACCTCACGATGCGTGTCACTCATGGGCCGAGACTACGCGCGCCGTCCGGCGGCACCCGGCGTGTGCGCAGGGTTCTGTCGGAGGTCGCTGTTTGGATGGGCACATGCTCCTGATCGGACTCCTCCTCGGACTTCTCGTCGGTGCGGCCCTGGGCTGGCTCGCGGCCCGTGTGCGGCTGGATGCCGCGGCTGCCGCCCTCCCCACGCCCGTCGTCGAGGACCCCGAGGTCGCGGCCGCCCACCACCGGGCGGAGATCGCCGCGATCCGCCACGAGGAGGCCGAGGTCCGCGCGACCCTCCAGGCCGAGGTGGCCCACGCCGAGGCGACCGTCGCCGGCCTGCGCGACACGGTCGCCCGGCTCCAGCAGGCGCTCGTGACGGCACGCGACGACCACCAGGCGCTGCTCGAGAGCCAGCGTCGTGACCAGGCCGAGCGCCAGCGGGCCGAGGCCGGCCAGACCCAGGTCCTGAAGACCCTCGCGCCCGTGGCTCAGCAACTGCTCGCGATGCAGCGCAAGGTCGACGAGCTCGAGCAGCAGCGTGCGCTCCAGCACGGCGAGCTCGCCGAGCAGCTGCGCACCACCCGGCGTACCGCCGAGGAGTCCCGCAAGGCGGCCGACACCCTCGCCTCTGCCCTCGGCAACAACGCCACCCGCGGATACTGGGGCGAGACCCAGCTCAAGACGCTGGTCGAGTCCGCAGGCCTGCTCCCCCGCGTCGACTTCACCACCCAGGCGTCCATCACCGCCGATTCGGGCGCACGTCGTCCCGACATGGTCGTCAACCTCCCGGGCGGCAAGCAGATGGCGGTCGACGCCAAGGCGCCGTACACCTCCTTCGTCGAGGCGTTCCGGTCATCGGCCGACCCGGCCGAGCGCCACCGCCTGCTGGTCGACCACGCCCGGAAGATCCGCGGCCACGTCGACGCCCTGTCCGGCAAGAGCTACTGGACCGGCCTCGACGCGAGCCCGGAGTTCACGGTTGCGTTCATCCCCAACGAGCAGCTCCTCAACGCTGCCCTCGAGGTCGACCCCTCGCTGATGGAGTACGCATTCGCCAAGGGCGTCGTGCTGGCCACGCCCGCCAACCTCTGGGCGGTCCTGAAGACGGTCGCCTACACGTGGCGCCAGGACGTCCTCACGGAGGACGCGAAGCGCCTCTTCGACCTCGGCCAGGAGCTCTACCGGCGCATCTGCACGCTTGCGGGCCACGCCGAGAAGATGCGCAGCTCGCTCGAGAGCGCGGTCAACCACTACAACTCGTTCGCCAGCTCGCTGGAGTCGCGCGTGCTCGTCACGGCCCGCAAGCTCGACCAGGTGGACGAGGCGAAGCTCCTCCCCTCCCCCACGCTCATCGAGAAGACCCCGAAGCGGATCGTGGCCGCCGACTTCGAGGCGCTCCGCGACGTCGCACGAGACGAGCTTCCCCTGCACGTCGATGACGCGGTGGACGCAGAAGTGGTCGACGACTCCAGCGCCACCGGCTGATCCGGGAAGCCCCGGCCCCGACTGCGACCGTCAGAAGCCGGGAAGGCGCGCGGGTGCGAGCAGCAGGAACGCCGTGATCAGACCGATGCCCAGCAGCCACACGAGCAGCCTCGCGGCGCGACGCCGACCCCGGGAACGTCGGGCGGACGACCGGGCTGCACCTCGGCGACGACGCTCACGCTCCTCGAGCTTGTCCGCGAAGACGCGCAGCGTCGGGTCATCGGGAGCCCGCCAACCGGGGAGTGCCATGTCGTCCGGCCTGTCGACGGCCGCCGCACCCACGACGGCTTCGGCAGCGACCCGCTGAGTGGGCAGTGCAGGTGGGCTCTGCTGCTGGAAGGCAGCGGCGGCAGGCTGCGCGGCGGAGCCGGCCGAGGCGGGCGCCTGCGAATCCGACACCTGAGACGTCGCCGTGGCCGCGACACCCGGCATGGCCGCCGGCGCTGCGACCGGCACGGTCGCCGGCATGGGCGTCGCGGCCGCATCAGCAGCGGGCGCGGGACTCGGGACGGCGACGTTCGGCGCGGCCGGCGTCTCCAGGAGCGGCGCAGTGATCACCGGGATGTTGCCCGTCAGGTGACTCCAGTCCTGCGGCGGCGGCACGGGCGCGCCGAACGGGATCCGGCACAGGGTGCACTTCACGGCGTCGACAGGCGACAACGTGCCACACCACTCGCAGCGCTTCTCGTCCACCGCTGTCGTCGCTCCTCCCGCGATTTCCCAGCAGAAGGATAGACGGATCGGGAAGCCCAGTTGTGCCGATTCCGGGCGAAAGCCACAGCGGAAACCTTGGACGTCCAACCTCTATGCAGGGAGGCTACTCGTCAGTATCTTGCGGATGTAATCCTCGTCACACCCCAGGAGCTGTTGATGCGTCTCACCCGAGCAGTGGCCACCGCATGCGGGGCTGCTTCGATCGTCGTGGCCGGACTGGCCGCGGTCCCCTCCCCCGCGATGGCGGACGGCCCCGGGGTCGGATCCCCGTGGATCGTCTCCGTCGGCGACTCCTACATCTCCGGTGAAGCCGGCCGCTGGGCTGGGAACACCAACAACGGAGAGTCGCTCCACGACGCCGGTGGCAGCACGACGTACTTCGACAACGCCAGCCACACCGCGGAGGTGATCAACCGCTGCCACCGCGCGTGGACCGCCGAGATCAACATCGGACGCGGCGTGAACTCGGCGAACCTGGCGTGCTCCGGCGCCAAGACCGCGACCGTGGCCTCGGACAGCAGCGGCAACTTCAAGCCCGGCCTCGACTTCTACAACGGTTCTGCCGGCCAGGGCCAGGCGCTCATGCTGCAGAACTTCGCCAGCACCCACAACGTCAAGATGGTCGCGGTCTCCATCGGCGGCAACGACTTCAACTTCGCCGGCATCGTCCAGCAGTGCGTGACCGACTTCCTCGGTTCCTCGTACCTCTGGAAGGACTACTGCAAGGACGACTCGATCGTCACCAGCGCGATGGCCGCCTCCAACGTCACCGCCCGCCGGGCCGCGATCAAGAACGCGTTCCTCAACATCCGCACGGCCATGCAGAACGCCGGATATGCAGACAACAGCTGGACGCTGCTGGTCCAGAACTACATGTCGCCACTCCCCAACGGCACGGGGATCCGCTACGCCGAGAGCGGCTACACCCGGCAGAGCACCGGTGGCTGCGGCTTCTGGAACGCTGACGCCGACTACGCCAACGGCACCCTCCTCCCGACCATCAACAACGCGGTCTTCGGCGCAGCCACCGACGCCGGGCTGACCAACGTGAAGACCCTCAACCTCAGCAACGCGTTCAACGGACGCCGCCTCTGCGAGAACACGGTCGGCCTGCTCGAGGAGAAGGGACTGAGCAGCTGGCAGTCCCCGGGCGCCGTCGACCAGACGGAGTGGATCAACACGATCCGCACGGCCACGGCGACCGGCAACTACTACATCCAGGAGTCCCTGCACCCGAACTACTGGGGTCAGGGAGCGCTCTCCAACTGTGTGGCCCAGGCATACAACGGCGGCACGCCCCGCGGAGGCACCTGTGTCCGAGGGGCCAACGGCCTCAACGCCTACGGCGAGCCCAACATGACGCTCAGCTGAGCGACTGCTCCCCGACGCCGAGACGGGCCTTGTGCCGGGATTCCCCGGCACAAGGCCCGTCTCACGTTTCAGTCGCGTCGCTCAGTCGGCGAAGGCCTCCGGCGGCGGGCACGCGCAGACCAGGTTGCGGTCGCCGTAGGCGTTGTCGATGCGACCGACCGGCGGCCAGTACTTGTCCGGGTCGATGCCGGTCGGGAAGACGCCCACCTCGCGGGAGTAGGCACGCTCCCAGTCGCCGACGATCGACCGGGACGTGTGCGGGGCACGGGCCAGCGGGCTGTCGTCGTGGCTCCACTCCCCCGCCTGGACCTTCGCGATCTCGCCGCGGATGGCGATCATCGCGTCGATGAAGCGCTCGAGCTCGGCCAGGTCCTCCGACTCGGTCGGCTCGACCATGAGCGTGCCGGCCACCGGGAACGACATCGTCGGCGCGTGGAAGCCGTAGTCGATCAGGCGCTTGGCGACGTCGTCGACGGTCACGCCGCTCTCCTTGGAGATGCCACGCAGGTCAAGGATGCACTCGTGCGCGACCAGGCCGTTCTCGCCCTTGTAGAGCACCGGGTAGTGCTCCTCGAGCCGGGCCGCGACGTAGTTGGCGGAGAGCACCGCGGTCGCGGTGGCCTTCGTCAGGCCGGCAGCCCCCATGAGGCGGACGTAGGCCCACGAGATCGGCAGGATGCCGGCCGAGCCGTACGGCGCAGCACTGATCGGACCGATACCGGAGCGCTTCTCCGCCAGCGGGTGCTGGGCGTGCGTCGGGAGGTACGGCACGAGGTGCGCGCCGACCGCCACGGGGCCGACGCCGGGACCGCCGCCGCCGTGCGGGATGCAGAAGGTCTTGTGCAGGTTGAGGTGCGAGACATCTCCGCCGAACTCACCCGGGCGGGCGTGGCCGAGCAGGGCGTTCAGGTTCGCTCCGTCGACGTACACCTGGCCGCCGTGGCTGTGGACGATCTCGCAGAGCTGCGTGATGCCCTCCTCATAGACGCCGTGCGTCGAGGGGTAGGTCACCATGATCGCGGCGAGGTCGTTGGAGTGCTCGTCGCACTGCTTCTGCAGGTCGTCGAGGTCGACGGTGCCGTCGTCGTTGGACTTGACCACGACCACGCGCATGCCGGCCATGACGGCCGACGCAGCGTTGGTGCCGTGGGCCGAGGCCGGCATCAGGCAGACGTCACGGTGGGTGTCGCCGTTGGCGAGGTGGTAGGCGCGGATCGCGAGCAGGCCGGCGAGCTCGCCCTGCGAGCCGGCGTTCGGCTGGATGGAGACCCCTGCGTAGCCGGTGACCTCGGCCAGCCAGCCCTCCAGCTCGGCGACCAGGCGGTGGTAGCCCTGCGCGTCCTCGGCCGGGACGAACGGGTGCAGGTCGGCGAAGCCCGGGAGCGAGATCGGCTCCATCTCCGCGGTCGCGTTGAGCTTCATCGTGCAGGAGCCGAGCGGGATCATGCCCTTGTCGAGGGCGTAGTCGCGCGCCGAGAGCTTGTGCAGGTAGCGCAGCATCTGGGTCTCGCTGCGGTGCGTGTGGAACACCTCGTGGGTGAGGAACGCCGTCCGGCGCCCGAGCTCGTCGGGCAGCGCATCGGGCGTCGTGCGGTCGAGCTCGTCCAGGTCGAGGGCGGTGGTGCCCTCGACGGTCGGCCCGAAGGCGGCGAGCACCTTCTCGACCGTCTCGTGCGTGGTCGCCTCCGAGGTCGACAGGCCGACCGTGTCGGCGTCCACGAGGCGCAGGTGCAGG
The DNA here is from genome assembly GCF_030580915.1 of Nocardioides jiangxiensis. NCBI lineage: Bacteria > Bacillati > Actinomycetota > Actinomycetes > Propionibacteriales > Nocardioidaceae > Nocardioides > Nocardioides jiangxiensis. Next base: position 59,703 of record NZ_JAUQTA010000001.1, on the reverse strand, counting down.
CCCGCGGCACGGGCGGCCTTCACGACCGCCTCGGCGCGGCCCGGGGTCGCGACGGTGAGCGTGTCGAAGAACGTCTCAGAGCCGAGCGTGTAGCCGAGCGCCTTCAGGCCGGCCGCGATGACGGCGGCGTAGCGGTGGGTGCGGGTCGCGATCGCGGTCAGGCCCGCCGGGCCGTGGTACACGGCGTACATCGAGGCGGTGATGGCCAGGAGCACCTGTGCGGTGCAGATGTTGGAGGTCGCCTTCTCGCGGCGGATGTGCTGCTCGCGCGTGCCGAGTGCCAGGCGGTACGCCGGACGGCCCTCGGAGTCGATGGAGACGCCGACGAGACGACCCGGCATGTGGCGCTCGAGGCCCTTCGCGACCGCCATGTAGCCGGCGTGCGGGCCGCCGTAGAAGAGCGGGACGCCGAAGCGCTGCGACGAGCCGACGACCACGTCCGCACCGAGCGCACCCGGCGCCTCGAGCAGGGTGAGGGCCAGCAGGTCCGCCGCGACCACAGCGAGGCCGCCCTGTGCGTGGGTGGCCTCGATGACGGCGCGCGGGTCGAGCACGCGACCGGAGGCACCCGGGTACTGGATGAGCGTCCCGCAGACCGTGCCCTCCGGAAGCCCCTGCGTCAGGTCGGCGACCACCACGTCGATACCCATCGCCTCGGCGCGGGTGCGAACGACCTCGATGGTCTGCGGCAGGGCGTCGGCGTCGACGACGAACGGGCCCGCGGCCTTGCGGTTGGCGCGGCGCACGAGGGTCATCGCCTCGGCAGCAGCCGTGCCCTCGTCGAGCAGAGAGGAGTTGGCGACCGGCAGGCCCGCGAGGTCGCCGATCATCGTCTGGAAGTTGAGGAGGGCCTCGAGGCGGCCCTGCGAGATCTCCGGCTGGTACGGCGTGTACGCGGTGTACCAGGACGGGTCCTCGAGCACGTTGCGCCGGATCACCGGCGGCGTGATCGTCGCGTGGTAGCCGAGGCCGATGAGCGGCTCGCCCGGGAAGTTCTGGCCGGCCAGCTCGCGCGCGAGTGCGCCGACCTGGGCCTCGGTCATCGCCGGCGGCAGCGAGAGGTCCGCAGCGGGCCGGATGCCGGCCGGGACGGCGGCGTCCATCAGGCCCTCGAGCGTGTCGTGGCCCAGCGTCGCGAGCATCGACTCGATGTCGGACGGCGTCAGACCGATGTGGCGGTCGACGAAGGGCAGCGCGCGATCGAGGTCGTGCAGGCTGGGCAGGTCGGTCAAGGCGATCTCCATCGGAAGCGTCCCCACGGGACGGGTCGGTCTCGCCTCCCCCTCTGTCACGCCGGTGCAAAGCGCTCCAGAGTTGCCTCAGTCCGCACGGTCCCTGGCGCCTGAGAGGTTCCGGGGAGGAATTGCCCCTTCGGCGCTCCGCTGACGCGGAGACTCTCCCGCGCGGTGTCAGCAGCGGGGCAAGGTTACCTCAGGAGCGGCTCAGGAATGGGCGTGACCGGCGTGCCGGACGCGCGCCCGCTCCTCGGCGTACCGGACCGTCTCGAAGCCGGCCAGCAGCCAGACGAGGACCGCGAGCATCACGACCTGTGCCAGCGCGGGTACGTCGCCGGAGACGGCCCACCCGACGGCGACCAGGACGACGAGCCCGGCGCGGGGCTTGCTGAACGTCCGGAGCGTGCGGAGCTTGAAGCCGATGTGCGCCAGCAGGTACACCATCACACCACCGAACAGGGCTGCCGCCGCGATCGTCCCGAGCGGCTCGGAGAGGTCGTGGTGCGCCGGGTCGCCGACGTACGCCATCGCCTTCTTGAGGCCGAGCGCGAGCAGGGCGATGCCCGCGATCATCGGCAGGTGGAGCAGCGAGTAGGCGTCGCGGGCGAGGGAGACCGACCGGCCCTCCCGGAGCACCGCGGCCAGGGCTTCCTCGCCCTTGATCGCGCTGATGTCGAAGTAGAGCCACCACAGGCCGGCCGCGAGGGCGATGCCGGCGACGGCGGCGGCCACGATCGGCCACGAGATCGGGAGCTCGTTGGTGCCGACGCCGATCGCGACGATCGACTCGCCGAGAGCGATGATGACCATCAGACCGTGACGCTCGGCGAAGTGGCCAGCGGAGCGGAGCCGCCAGCCGCTCGCACCTCCGAGGAACGTGCCGCCGTAGTCGGAGACGACCGCCCCCACCCAGAAGAGGGTGCGATGCACCTCGTCGTGGGTGACGGCACCGAGCACCAGGAAGCCGGTGCTGAGGATGATCGTCGGGAAGAACCGGATCAGCTGGCGCTGCAGGCCTGCGTCGTCACGGGCGTAGGCCCAGAACAGCAGCAGGTGCGTGATCCGGAAGGCGAAGTAGCCTGCCGCGATCACGTACGGACCCGAGAGACCACCGTCGAGGTCGTGGAACGACTCGGGGATCGCCAGGGCGACGAGGAACATCACCGCCATCGCCAGCATGAGGATCAGCCGGATCTCCCCCTCGTCCGCGCGGACCAGGTTGCACAGCCACGAGTACCCGACCCAGCCCCACCAGAAGAGCGCCAGCACCAACATGCCCTGCGCGACCGCCAGCCAGCGCAGCGGATCCGGGTGGGCCATGAACGCCGTGACCTGCGTGAGAGCGAAGACGAAGACCAGGTCGAAGAAGAGCTCGAGCGGTGTGGCGGACTGGTGTTCCTCGGTGCGCTCCATGGCTGGAAAGACTAACGGCCCGCTCCCCCGGCGGGGTGCGGGCCGTCTGTCAGGACGACGCGGGAGTCGGCGGAGGTCAGCCGATCTTGCGGGCGCGGCGAGCGGCGAGCTCGTCGTTGGCGTTGGCAGCGGGGGCCGAGTCCTCGGCACGCTCGCTGGGCAGCTCGGCGAGCGTGCCCTCGATCTCGCGCCAGACGCCGCCGATCGCGATGCCGAAGACGCCCTGCCCACCCTGGAGGAGGTCGATGACCTCGTCGTTGCTGGTGCAGTAGTAGACCGAGGCGCCGTCGCTCATCAGCGTCACACGGGTCAGGTCCTCGGTGCCGCGCTCACGCAGCTGCGTCACTGCGGTACGGATCTGCTGCAGCGAGATGCCGGCGTCCAGGAGTCGCTTGATGACCTTGAGGACGAGGATGTCGCGGAAGGAGTAGAGGCGCTGCGTGCCCGAGCCCGACGCGCCCCGGACGCTCGGCTCGATGAGGCCGGTGCGCGCCCAGTAGTCGAGCTGCCGGTAGGTGATGCCGGCGGCGTTGCACGCGGTCGGGCCGCGGTAGCCCTGGTCGCTGGGCAGCGGGGACACGTCGTCGGTGAAGAGCAGCCCCTGCTCTTCGGCCTCGCCGGCTGCCATCTCGGCAGCGGCGGTGTCCTTCACACCTTCGTTCAGCTCCACGTCGACCTCCGTCGTCTCGCTCCGTCCAACGCAACTCCCGGGGGAAGGTCCGCAGGTGGTGGGGACCACAGCGGTGGAGTTACAACGAAGACACTCAAAGGTAAGGCGGCTCACGGACCGGGTCAACGCGACACCCCGGCGTGTCTCACCCTCAAGTTGAACGTGAGGGTCTGCCCGGGCGGGCTCAGCCCTCGAAGTCCTCGGGGGTGACATGGTCGAGGAACTCCCGGAACCGCTCGACCTCGTCCTCCTGCTCCTCCGGCACGGCGAGGCCCGCCTCGGCGAGGACCTCCTCGGCGCAGACGATCCGCGCGCCGGTACGCAGCGCGAGCGCGATGGAGTCGGACGGCCGCGCGCTCACCTCGACCCCGGACTCGAACGCGAGCTCGGCGTAGAAGATGCCGTCACGCATCTCGGTGATGCGGACTTCGGTCAGCGCGTTGCCGGTGCTGGCGATCACGTCGCGCAGCAGGTCGTGCGTCAGGGGGCGCGGCGGCACGACACCCTGCTGGGCGAACGCGATCGCCGTCGCCTCGACCGCACCGATCCAGATGGGCAGGTAGCGGTCCCCCGCCACCTCGCGCAACAGCACGATGGGCTGGTTGGAGGGCATCTCGACCCTCACTCCGACGACGTCGACCTCGTGCACGTCAACCACACTACCCGCGCAGCCGAGACGGGTCAGCGGCTACGGCGCAGGCCGCTCTTGACCAGCGTCGCGTGGAGCCGGACGGAGAGCGCGGCGACCGAGGCGGCGGCCTCGTCCGCACGTGCGGATGCGGCGGCGTCGCGGCCGTTCCGAAGAGGTGCCGTGACCTGCTCGACCAGGCCGACCTCGCGGTCGGCAGCAGCCTTGAACGCACGCAGGTGTCGCGGCTGGATGCCGAACTCGGCGAGCTCGGCCGCCGTGCGTGCGATCAGCAGCGCATCGTCGTCGTACAGGCTGGTGCCCGTGCGCGGGCGCACCAGGCCGAACTGCTCGAGCTCGGCGAGCTGTTCCTCGGAGATGCCGGCGATCTTGACCAGCTCCTTGCGCGACACGCGCACGTCACCGCGCTGCTGGAAGGACTCGGCACTGGGCATGCCGTCGGGGGCGAGCGCGACCGTCGGGACGGTCGGGACCACTGCAGCGATCGGCGGGGGCTCGAGGCCGCGGTCGATCGCGTCGAGGTGCTCCCCGATCACCTTCAGCGGCAGGTAGTGGTCGCGCTGCATCTTCAGGATGTAGCGCAACCGTTCCACGTCGCCGTGGGAGAACTTGCGGTAGCCGGACGCCGTGCGCTCGGGCTTGATCAGCCCCTCCGCCTCGAGGAAGCGGATCTTGGGGATCGTGACCTGGAAGTCGTCACGGAGCAGGTCGAGGACCTGCCCGATGTTCATCCGCGCGGCGGCGGATGCTCCCGGCATCGCCCCCATGCTCAGGCCTCGGCGTGACCGGCGAAGAAGACCAGGCGGTACTTGCCGATCTGGACCTCGTCGCCGTCCTGCAGGGTGACGGAGTCGATGCGGTCGCGGTTGACGTAGGTGCCGTTGAGTGAGCCCACGTCGGACACGGTGTAGGCCGAGCCCTCGCGGCGGAACTCCGCGTGGCGTCGGGAGACGGTGACGTCGTCGAGGAAGATCTCGCTGTCAGGGTGGCGGCCGGCCGTGACGACGGGGGCGTTGAGGAGGAAGCGCGAGCCAGCGCTCGGACCCCGCTGGACGACGAGGAGCGCCTGGCCCTCGGGCAGGGCGTCGACGGCCGCCGACTCCGCCGAACCGATGCCGCGCTCAGCCGCATCGAACGTGATCGTCGCCGTGGTCTCGCTCGCGCTCTCCGCAGCCGGGGCAGCCGAGGGCGCCAGACGGGTGCCGCACTGGGAGCAGAACCGCGCCTCGGCGGGGTTCTGGTGACCGCAGTTCGTGCAATAGGGCATCTCTGCCACCCTCCCTGATCCGGCATCACCCTCAACGGGAGGTCGAGGGTACTGCCTTCAACGTATCAGCCCGGCAACGCTTCGCGCTGCTGGCCGTCATGGCCTCGGCGGAGCCGGGCCTGGCTCGGCTCCGCGCGGGCTCGATCAGCCCTGGAGCGTTGCCTCGTAGGCCGCGGCGTCGAGCAGTCCGTCGACGTGCGACGGGTCGGACGGGACGACCTCGAAGAGCCAGCCCTCACCGTACGGGTCGGAGTTGACGAGCTCGGGGGTCGCCTCGAGGGACTCGTTGCGCGCAACGATCTCGCCGGCCACGGGGCAGTACACGTCGGAGACGGACTTGGTCGACTCGAGCTCGCCGATCGCGGCACCCGCCTCGACCGTGTCGCCGACCTCCGGGAGCGAGACGTAGACGATGTCGCCGAGCGCGTCCTGGGCGAAGTCGGTGATGCCGACGCGCACCGAACCGGCGGCCTCGCCCGGAGTCCGGACCCACTCGTGCTCGCTGGTGTACTTCAGGTCGTCGGGGATCACTGCGACTCCTCGGGAGTAGTCCGCACCATCATGCGGGGCCGGTTTCACGGGCAGGTTAGCGGTCGGTATCAGGCTGGGCGAACTTGGGCTCGCCGACCGGCACGACCGCGTCGACGACGATGTCGTCGTCCTTGGTCGTGGTCAGCGTGCCGCCCGCGTCCTCGACCCGCTCGACGGGGCCGAACGGGAAGTCGAGGGCGCCCTCGAGCGCCGACGACTCGCCGATCACGTCGATGACATAGGGCGCCGTGACGAGCTCGCCGCCGACACGGATGCCCTCGGCGGAGTCCTCGAAGGAGGTCTGCGCGACGACCCGCACGCGGTCGTTGAACTCCATCGCCTCGGCGCCCGTCGCGCGGAGCTCCTGGACCATGTCGAGGAGGATCGCGGCGCTCACCTTCGAGTCAGGGTCCGTGATCGTGATCCGCACGCCGGGACCGTGTGCGGCGACGGTGCCGGAGAGGATGCCCAGTGCGGTCTCCTCCTGCCTGGCCAGGTCGACGGCCGTCTCCCGGCTGCTCGTGCTCGTCTTCAGGCGGTCACGGTCGCTCTTGAGGCGGTCGATCTCCTTCTCGGCCCTCTCCGTGCTCGCGGCCAGTCCGTCGAAGGCGCGGACCAGGTCGGTCTGCCGCAGCCCGCTGAGGTCGTCGGTGGACTGCCTCGCCACCTGCGTGGCCGCCGCGAAGCCGAGCACGAACAGGAGTCCTGCCACGATCCAGTGCCCCCGGCCGGGGCGACCGAAGAACGAGGTGCGGATCCGGTCGCGCGCGTTGTCCTGCTGCTCCTCAGGCATGGAAGACGTGCCTCCGGATGGCCGCGGCGTTGGAGAAGATCCTGATGCCGAGGACGACGATGACACCGGTCGTCAGCTGCCCACCCACGCCGAGCTTGTCCCCGAGGAACACGATCGCGGCCGCGATCAGCACGTTGCTGACGAACGAGACGACGAAGACCTTGTCGTCGAAGATGCCGTCCAGGAATGCCCGGAGGGCGCCGAAGACCGCGTCGAGCGCGGCGACGACGGCGATCGGCAGGTACGGCACGAACGGCGTCGGGACATCGGGCTTGAGCAGCAGTCCGACGACGACGCCGGCCAGGAGTCCCAGGACAGCGATCACGGGGCGACCTCCTCGGTCTTGGCGTCCACCGGCTTCGCCCGCACCAGGTCGGGGCGTGCGGCTGCCGGGAGACGCAGGTTGGTCTGGTTGTTCATGGCGAAGACGAAGCCGAACCGGGACCGGAGCCCCAGGAAGTCGATGCCGGACGAGGTCTCGACGAAGCGGCTCTGCAGGGTGTTGACGTTGCCGACCGCCTGCAGGACGTACGGCGGCCGGAGCGCGCGGTCGTGCACGAGGATCGCGCTGCCGGCCGTGCGGATGCCGGTGGTGACGGTCAGCCGGATGCCGTTGATGGCGATCGCCTCGGCACCTGCGGCCCAGAGCCCGTCGACGAGCGTGGCCAGGTCCTCGTCGCGGACCACGCCGTCGGACGAGCCGTCGGCCGCGTTGTCGAGGGTCACCTTCACTCCCCCGCCGTGCACGGCGTGGTAGCCCGCGAGCGCGCCCACCTCGTCGTTGCGGGCGGCGAGCGAGTTCTCGGTGTGCGTGAGCGACTGCTGGCGCGTCGTCAGGGACGCGATCTGGTCCTGCAGGTCACCGATCTGGCGGTTGGCGTCACGGAGGCCGTCGCGCTTGAGGTCGATCTGGCGTACGAGCTCGTCCCGTGCCAGCGCGTCGGCACCCGCCGAGGCACGCGTCTGCACGGCGGCCACGACCAGGAGCAGGCCGAACACGGCGACGACGGCTGCGGAACGCCAGCGCCGCGGGCCCTCTGCCCCGGAACCGCCTGCCGCCTTCCGGACCTCCGCCACGTGCTGGTAGTCGACGTCGAGCGAGTTGCGGATGACGACGTCGAGCAGCGGCATCGTGACGTGCGGCGGCAGCGGGGCGCGGTCAGGCATCGGAGCGCGCCACCCTCGGGTCGGGCGAGGCGAGCAGCTTGCGCACCTGCCAGGCGTAGAGCAGACCAGCCCACCAGTAGAGCGTGATGCCCCACCAGGCGAACGCCCAGCCGAACACGTTGGCCATCGTCGCACCGACCGACTCGCCCTGGCCGAGCAGGAGCAGCGGGAAGGCGTAGAGCAGGTTGAAGGTGGCGGCCTTGCCGAGGAAGTGCACCGGCAGGGCGCTGTATCCACGCCGGCGCAGGAACGGCACAAGGCACCACAGGAACAGGTCGCGTGCGGGCAGCAGCACCGCGACCCACCACGGGACCACGTCACGCACCGCGAAGCCGACCACGACCGCGAGGATGTAGAGACGGTCGGCGACGGGGTCGAGGATCTCGCCGAGTGCCGAGCGCTGGTCGAGCTTCCGCGCGGCATAGCCGTCGGCCCAGTCCGTCACGCCAGCGAGGGCGAGGACCGCGAGCGCCCACCAGTCGGCGTGCGGCCCCAGCAGCAGCCAGAGGAAGAGGGGAACGCCGGCGAGCCGCACGAAGCTCAGTGCGTTGGGCAGCGTGAGCACCCGGTTGCTGCGTCGTACTGCCTGCACGTCTCCCCTGCCGGTCGCTCTCGTCGTGGCGCGTTGCACTGGTCGGTATGACCCTAGTCGGGGTCAGTCCTCGTCGTGGTGAGCCGCGTCGCGAATCTCGCCGACGAGCTCCTCGAGCACGTCCTCGAGCGTGACCAGGCCGACCACCTCGCCGGCGTCGGTGACCACGCGCGCCATGTGCGCACCCCGGCGCTGCAGCGTCTCGAGCGCGTCGTGGAGCACGTCGTCGGGCCGCACGCTGGCGAAGGGACGGATCCACTTGTCGTCGATCGGGCGCAGCCGCCGGACCTCGTCGGTCTCCAGGACGTCCTTGATGTGGACGTAGCCGACCCAGTCCCCGTCGTCGCCGGTGACCGGGAACCGCGAGAAGCCGGTGGCGGCACACAGCTCCTCGACGACCGATGCGGCAGCACCGCGGGGCAGCGTCGTCACGCCGTCGGGGTCCAAGACCACCGCCGATACCGTCCGCTCGGTGAAGCCGAGGGCACCCGCGAGCCGTCCGTACTCGTCCTCCTCCAGGAGGCCCTCTCCGCGTGACTCCTCGACCAGGGCGGCGACCTCGTCGCGCGTGTAGGTCGAGGAGACCTCCGACTGGAGCTCGACACCGACCAGCCGGAGGACCCCGGCGGCGAACGCGTTGACGACGACGATCACCGGACGCAGGACGACCACGAAGCCCCAGACCGCCGGCCCGAGGATGAGAGCGGCCCGGTCGGGCCCGGCCAGGGCGATGTTCTTCGGGATCATCTCGCCGAGGACGACGTGCAGGTAGACGACGACCATCAGGGCGACCACGAACGACACCGGGTGCAGCAGGTCGTGCGGCACGTGGGCCGCGTGCAGCACGGGCTCGAGCAGGTGGGCCACGGCCGGCTCACCCACCGCGCCGAGCACCAGCGAGCACACGGTGATGCCGAGCTGGTTGACGCCGATGACGAGGGAGATGTTCTCCATCGCCTTGAGCGTGGTGCGGGCAAGCGCCGAGCCGGCCTCCGCCTTCGGCTCGATCTGGGTGCGGCGCGCGGCCACGAGGGCGAACTCGGCTCCGACGAATAACGCATTGCCGAGGAGGAGGACGAGGGCGAGGAGCACGGCACTCATGCGTGGCCCCCCTCGGACGCGGTCTCCTCGACGCTCAGCCGGATCCGGTCGATCCGGCGTCCGTCCATGCGCTCGACGTGCAGCCGCGCGGTACGCCGGACAGCGGGGCGCTCCGGGTCGGCGGTGAGGTCGACCAGGGCCACGTCGCCGGCCATCGGGACGCGGCCGAGGGTGCGCAGGACGAGGCCGGCGATGGTGTCGTAGTCGTCGTGCTCGGGCAGCTCGATGCCGGTCTCGTCCTCCACCTCGTCGGGGCGGAGCAGGCCCGACAGGGACCAGGAGCCGTCCCGACGCTGGTGGACGCGGGCCCCGAGCCGGTCGTGCTCGTCGGAGATGTCGCCGACGATCTCCTCGACGACGTCCTCGAGCGTGACGATGCCCGCGTGGCCGCCGTACTCGTCGAGGACGACGGCGAGCTGGAACCCCTCGCCGCGGAGCAGGGCGAGCAGGGGGTCGAGGCGCAGCGAGTCCGGGACGACGATCGGCCGCACCATGATGTGCCGCACCCGGGTCGTGGACCGCTCGTGCACCGGCAGGGCCACCGCATGCTTCACGTGCACCGTGCCCACCACCTCGTCGCCCTCGCCGTAGACGGGGAAGCGGGAGTGGCCGGTCTGGCGGGCCAGCTCGATGACCGCGATCGCCCGGTCGGTCGAGTCGAGGCTGTGCACGCGCACCCGGGGAGTCATGATCTCGCCGGCCGTGCGCGCTCCGAACTCCACGGACCGGTCCATCAGCTCGGCGGTGTCGGCGTCGAGCGTGCCCTGGTCGGCGGAGCGCTGGATGAGCGACTGGAGCTCGGCAGGACTGCGGGCTGAGCGCAGCTCCTCCTGCGGCTCCATGCCGAGGCGGCGCACAACGGCGTTCGCGGAGCCGTTCAGCAGCCAGATCGGGAGCCGGTTGACCGCCGTGAACGTGCGCTGGAAGCGCTGCGTGGCCCGGGCCGTGCCCATCGGCCGCGCGACGGCGAGGTTCTTCGGCACCAGCTCGCCGAAGACCATGGTCAGCAGTGTGCTCAGCGTCAGGCCGAAGGCCAGCGCGACCGGTCCGACCGCTCCTTCCGGCAGGCCGACCGCCTGCAGGGGCGCGTCGACGATGTCCGAGATGGCGGGCTCGGCGAGGAAGCCGATGGCCAGGTTGGTGACGGTGATGCCCACCTGGGCACCGGAGAGCTGGGTCGAGAGGGACTTCAGTGCCGTCTGGACCCCCTTGGCGCTGCCGTCACCCGCCGCTGCGAGCCGGTCGACCTGGCCGCGGTCGACGGTGAGGAATGCGAACTCGGCGGCGACGAAGGCGCCGGCGGCGGCGATGAGGAGCAGGGAGACGAGGAGGAGGATCCACGCGGTCACAGACGGGCTCCTGGGTCGCGGACCTCTGGGTCGGACTTCACACCCCGCACCCTACTGTCCTGCGCTAGCGTCACTCGGCGATGGACCTCTCCACCGGCGCCTCAGTGCTGACGGCCGCGCTCACGTGTGCGCTCGCCGTCTCCGTCGCGCTCCTCGTGGTCAGCCGCGTGCAGCTGCGCCGCGCACGCCGCCGCCTCCGCACTCTCGAGAACGCCAGCGAGCCCCTGACCAACCAGGCCGCCCGGGCTGCGGGCTGGGCGGTCCGAGGCGTCGTCGGCACGGCGGTACGGATCCGCGAGCAGGGCGTCGGCGGCATGCTCCGCTCCTCCATCGAGGAGCTCACCGGCTTCGCGCTCGAGGACAAACAGGCGATCGACAGGGTGATCGGCGAGGACGGCACGGTCACCATCGTCTTCTCCGACATCGAGGACTCCACGGCGCTCAACGAGCGTCTCGGCGACGATGCCTGGGTCGCCCTCCTGGACGCGCACGACCAGGTGATCCGCAAGCTCGTGGCGAAGGCAGGGGGCCACGTGGTGAAGTCGCAGGGCGACGGCTTCATGCTGGCGTTCGGCGACCCGGCCGCTGCCGTGAACGTCGCGATCGCCATGCAGCGCGCGCTCACCGTGTCGCGGCGCCGCGCGCTGCGGCGTACGCCGATCCGGGTGCGCATCGGCGTGCACGCGGGCCATGTGGTGCACCGCGAGGGCGACTACTTCGGTCTCAACGTCGCGATGGCCGCCCGCGTCGCCGGCCTCGCCGTGGGCGGCGAGATCCTGGCCAGTGAAGGCGTCCGGGACGCGGTGCCCGACCAGCACTTCCGCCTGCGGATGCCCGCCGCGAGCCTGAAGGGCATCCCCGGTCACCACCAGTTGTGGTCGGTCGAGTGGACCCCTGTCCACGCTCACTAGGGTCACGGATCTGGCTCAGTTGAGCCAGAAAGTGCCAGTGGCCGCTAGATTGGAAGACGCCGCGAAAGCCAGAAGGGAGGACCGGTGACCGTGACCGACGAGCCCGCGCTCGAGCCGACTCCGCCGGCTCCCGCCCCCATGACGTACGCCGACTTCGGCGAAGCCTTCCTGCGCAAGGTGATCCACCGTCGCCGGGTCCTGGAGGTCATCGAGCGTGTGCTGGGCGAGAAGATCGAGCTCGGCCCGATCGGCGCCGGCCCCGGCCGCAAGTTCGCCAAGGTGCGTGCCGTGGGCTGGTTCCAGCCGACCTCCGGCATCGAGATCCCCGGGCCCGACATCGGGTTCCGGATCATCGTGCCCGTCGACGTGGACTTCGAGATCGAGATCGCCCGCGACGTCAACCGCTTCCGCGCACGCCTGCTGGTGCCGATCACGGTGCGTCTGCGGCTGGAGCCGCCCCTCGACCTGCTCGTCGACGTCGCCCTGCCGGAGGAGGACGAGGTCTCGCTGCAGGTGGAGACGGACAAGCGCCGCTCCGCGGTGCTGCAGCGCGTCGCGGGCCTGGAGAACGAGCTGCGCCGCTTCATGATGCGGGTCATGGAGAAGGAGTTCGCCAAGCCGCACATCCAGCGGATCATGCGCGTCGACCTGCTCCAGCTCGTCGACGACACGTGGCCCGAGCTCGTCGACCGGCTCCTCCCCGACGACCCGCCGCCACACCACGACCCTGATGCAGAAGCAGCGGCTCACCTGCTGTAGGGTTCAACCGCTCCCGCCAGCCGGGGGCATCGGGCTGTGGCGCAGTTTGGTAGCGCACTTGACTGGGGGTCAAGGGGTCGCAGGTTCAAATCCTGTCAGCCCGACAGAGCACCGCCCCCGACCTGCTTCGTGCGGGTCGGGGGCGGTTCGTCGTTGGCGGGGCGCGCGCGTCAGTCGCGGACGCCGCCGCGCCACGTCTCCGCCACGAGCGGAACACCGGGCCGGTAGGCCAGGTGGACGTGCGAGGGCGCGTCGAGGACAGCGAAGTCTGCCCGAGCACCCACCGTCAGCCGTCCGACGTCGGTGCGGTCCAGGGCCGCCGCTCCGCCGGCTGTGGCCGCCAGCACCGCCTCCGTCGGCGTCATGCCCATGTCACGGACGGCGAGCGCGATGCAGAACGGCAGCGAGCTGGTGAAGCACGAGCCCGGGTTGCAGTCGGACGCGAGCGCGACGCGCACGCCGGCGTCGATGAGGCGGCGGGCGTCGACGTACGGGTGCCGCGTCGAGAACTCCACGCCCGGGAGGAGTGTGGCGACCGTGCCCGACTGCGCGAGCGCGTCGACGTCGGCATCCGAGAGGTAGGTGCAGTGGTCGACCGCGACCAGGCCCAGCTCGCAGGCGAGCTGGACCCCCGGCCCGTAGGTCAGCTGGTTGGCGTGCAGCCGCCCGCGCAGGCCGGCCGCTTCGCCTGCCGCGAGCACGGCGCGCGCCTGATCGGCGTCGAAGGCACCGTGCTCGCAGAAGGCGTCGATCCAGCGTGCGTGGGGGCAGGCGGCCTCCAGCATCGCGCCGGTCACCAGGGCGACGTAGTCCTCCGCGGAGGTCCCCTCGGGCACCACGTGAGCGCCCAGGAAGGTCGTCTCGTCGGTGAACGCGCGCGCGATCGCGAGGCTGCGCGCCTCGTCCTCGACCGAGAGGCCATAGCCGCTCTTGATCTCCAGTGTCGTCGTGCCCTGGCGCCGCATCTCGGCGACCAGCCGTGCCACGTGGGCACGCAGCTCTTCGTCGCTGGCTGCGCGGGTAGAGCGCACCGTCGAGCGGATGCCACCGGCGGCGTAGGACTCCCCCGCCATCCGGGCCGCGAACTCGCCCGACCGGTCGCCGGCGAAGACGAGGTGGCTGTGCGAGTCGACGAACCCCGGGATCACCGCCCGCCCACCCGCGTCGTACGACGCGTCCGCAGCCGGTGCCCCTGCCTCCGGCCCGACCCAGCCCACCCGACCGTCCTCCACCACGAAGGCGGCCCGCTCGATGGTCGGGCGCGCGGCATCGCCCGTGACCAGCTCGGCGATGCCGGTGACCAGCAGGGTGCGGTCCGTCGTACGCGTCATCGGGTCAGCTCCTGGAGGGTGTCGGCCAGTGCCTCGACGCCGGCCAGGCAGTCGCCCGTGCCGGCGTACTCCTCGGGCGAGTGCGAGATGCCGGTCGGGTTGCGCACGAAGAGCATCGCGGTGGGGATGCCGGCGGTCTGCAGGATCCCGGCGTCGTGCCCTGCCTGGGTCGGGATGACCGGCCAGCCGCCCGGCGCGGCGATGCGGGCGGCGAGGGCGGGGTCGAACTCGACCGCGGCGGACAGAGACTCGGCGGTCACGGTCACGGCGGTGCCGTCGAGCCCGGCCCGGTCGGCCGCCGCCTGCTCCAGCGTGTGCACCAGCCCGCTCAGCAGCTCGTCGTCCTCGGCCCGCGCATCGAGCCAGGCCGCCACCCGCGACGGGACGGCGTTGGTGCCGTTGGGCGTCGCCTCGATCCGGCCGAAGGTGGCGCGCTGGCCGCTGCTCAGCGCCTCGGCACGGGCCACGAGCGCGGTCTGGGCGAAGGTGACCATCGGGTCGCGTCGGTCCTCCATGCGGGTGGCGCCGGCGTGGTTGGCCTCCCCGTCGAAGTCGAAGCGCCAGCGACCGTGCGGCCAGATCCCGCTGGCCACCCCGACGGCAGCATCGCGGTCGACCAGGTTGCGGCCCTGCTCGACGTGGAGCTCGACGTAGCAGCCGACCCGGTCCAGCCAGGCCGCGCGGCCCAGCCCCGGCTCGAGTCCCGCCGCCGCCATGACATCCTCCAGCAGCCGACCGTCGCGGTCCCGCATCACCCGAGCGTCCTCCACCGCCAGCAGCCCGGTCGCGAGCTGGGAGCCGAGGCAGCCGATACCGAAGCGCGACCCCTCCTCGTCGGCGAAGACGCCGATGCCGATCGGCCGCCGGGGCGTGACGCCACGGTCACGCAGCAGGTCGACGGCCGCGAGCGACGAGACGACGCCGAGCGGGCCGTCGTACGCGCCCCCGTCGAGGACGCTGTCGAGGTGCGAGCCGGTGAGCACGGCGCCGTCGCCGCTCCCCCACCACGCCACCAGGTTGCCGTTGCCGTCAGCCTCCACATCGAGCCCCCGGCGTGTGCACTCCTCGGTGAACCAGGCACGCAGCTCCAGCTCGGCCGACGTGTACGGCTGCCGGAAGTAGCCGCGGGTCGCGGCGGACCGGCCGACGGAGGCGATTCCCGCCCACATCTGCTCGAACGTCATGGGCTGACTCCAGCGCCTGTGCCGCCGGGAGGCAAGCAGACCGGCGCATCCGTGACCCCAGCGATCGCCCGGTGCAGCCGCCCCGCCACATCACCGACGGTCACGTGCTGCCTGTCGCGGACGACAGCACGCCCGCCGACCACGACATCGGTCACGTCGGGGGCTCCGCCCGCGAAGACCAGTGACTCCAGCAGGGACCCGGCCGCCCACCCGGCCAGCCGGACGGAGTCGAGCGACACCGTGGTCAGGTCGGCGAGGGCACCGGCCTCGATGCGTCCGGCGTCGGCCCACCCGAGACAGGCGTGGCCGTCGGCGGTGGCAGCGGTGAGGAGCTCGGCAGCGGTCCAGTGGCCGCGGCGCTCGGTGCGCAGGCGCTCGTCCATCTCCAGGCTCCGCGCCTCCTCGAGCAGGTCGATGACGGCGTTGCTGTCACTGCCGAGCGACAGCGGCGAACCGGCTGTGGCGAGCTCCCGTGCGGGGCCGATGCCGTCGGCGAGGTCACGCTCCGTGGTCGGGGTCATGCAGACGGTGGTCCGCGACCCCGCGAGCGCGGCGACGTCGCCATCGGTCAGGTGCGTCGCGTGGACGGCGGTCGAGCGTGGGCCCAGCGCGCCGTGGCGGGCGAGCAGCTCGGTCGGGGTGCAGCCGTGGTGGGCCCGGCACGCGGCGTTCTCTGCGCGCTGCTCGGAGAGGTGGACGTGCAGGGGCGCGTCCCGCTCCGCAGCCCAGGCGGCCACAGTGGACAGCTGGTCGGCGGGCACCGCGCGTACGGAGTGGATGGCCGCCCCGATCCGGGCATGGGCCGCGCCGGAGAGCTGCGAGGCCCGCGCAGCCCACGCGTCCGCATCGCCGTCGCCGAAGCGCAGCTGCGGCCCCTCGAGGGGCGCTCCCGGCGCGCCCGTGAGGTAGCAGGCGTCGAGCAGCGTGATCCGGATGCCGGCCTCGGCCGCTGCAGCGATCAGCGCCTCGCCCATCGCGTTGGCGGCCGCGTAGGGCCGGCCTCCCGGTCCGTGGTGCAGGTAGTGGAACTCCCCCACCGCCGTGATGCCGGCCAGCGCCATCTCGGCGTACGTCGCGCGGGCGAGGTCGAGATAGGAGTCGGGCGTGAGTCGCGACGCGATGGCGTACATGTCGTCACGCCAGGTCCAGAACGTGCCGCCGCCCCGGTGGGTCCGGCCGCGCAGCGCGCGATGGAAGGCGTGGCTGTGGGCGTTGGCCATCCCCGGGATGGTGAGCCCCCGCAACCGCACTGCGCCTGCGGGTGCAGCCCGCACGCCCGGTGTGACCGAGCGGATCCGCTCGCCCTCGACGTGGATGAGCACGTCGGACCTGGCCTGGCCACCACCGAGCCAGGCGTGGTCGGCGAGGTACGCCGCTGGGCTCACGGCTGCTCCTGCATGGGGATGCGGACCCCACGCTCGGCGGCGACCGCGGCGGCCTCGTCGTACCCGGCGTCGACGTGGCGGATGACGCCCATGCCGGGATCGTTGGTGAGCACCCGCTCGAGCTTCTCCGCGGCGAGGTCCGTGCCGTCCGCGACCGTGACCTGGCCGGAGTGGATCGACCGGCCCATGCCGACGCCGCCACCGTGGTGCAGCGACACCCAGGTGGCACCGGAGGCCGTCGCGGTCAGCGCGTTGAGCAGCGGCCAGTCGGCGATCGCGTCGGAGCCGTCCTTCATCGCCTCGGTCTCGCGGTACGGCGAGGCGACCGAGCCGCAGTCGAGGTGGTCGCGGCCGATGACGATGGGCGCCGTGAGCTCGCCGTTCCTCACCATCTCGTTGAACTTCAGGCCCGCCAGGTGGCGCTCGCCGTAGCCGAGCCAGCAGATGCGCGCCGGCAGGCCCTGGTAGTGGACCCGCTCCTGCGCCATCCGGATCCAGCGATGCAGGCGAGCGTTGTCGGGGAAGAGCTCGAGGATCGCCTCGTCGGTCCTGCGGATGTCCTCGGGGTCGCCCGAGAGCGCGGCCCAGCGGAAGGGGCCCTTCCCCTCGCAGAAGAGCGGCCGGATGTAAGCCGGGACGAAGCCCGGGAACTCGAAGGCGCGGTCGTAACCACCCTTGCGGGCCTCGTCGCGGATCGAGTTGCCGTAGTCGAAGACCTCGGCGCCGGCGTCCTGGAACTCCACCATCGCGCGGACGTGCACGGCCATCGACGCCCGTGCATCCTTGGTGAAGCCGGCCGGGTCGCGCTCGGCGGCGGTGTGCCAGTCCTCGAAGGCCACGCCCACGGGCAGGTACGACAGCGGGTCATGCGCGGAGGTCTGGTCGGTGACGATGTCGATCGGCGCCTTCCTCGCGAGCAGGCGCGGGAAGACCTCCGCGGCGTTGCCGAGCAGGCCGATCGAGAGCGGACGTCGGTCGTCGCGCGCGCTCACGGCCAGCTCGAGTGCGTGATCGAGGTCGTCGGCCTGCACGTCGAGGTAGCGGTGCTCGATGCGGCGGGTGATGCGGCTCTGGTCGACGTCGACGCAGAGGGCGACGCCGTCGTTCATCGTGACGGCCAGGGGCTGGGCACCGCCCATGCCGCCGAGGCCGGCGGTCAGGGTGATCGTGCCGGCCAGCGTGCCACCGAAGCGCTTGTCAGCGACCGCCGCGAACGTCTCGAAGGTGCCCTGCAGGATCCCCTGGGTGCCGATGTAGATCCACGAGCCGGCGGTCATCTGGCCGTACATCGTGAGGCCGAGCTCTTCCAGGCGACGGAACTCCTCCCAGTTGGCCCAGTCGCCCACCAGGTTGGAGTTGGCGATGAGGACGCGCGGCGCCCAGGTGCTGGTCCTGAAGACACCCACCGGCTTGCCGCTCTGCACCAGCATCGTCTCGTCGTCCCCGAGCGTGGTCAGGGTCCGCACCAGGGCGTCGTAGGCCTCCCAGCTGCGCGCTGCCCGCCCCGTGCCGCCGTAGACGACGAGGTCGTCGGGCCGCTCGGCGTTCTCCGGGTCGAGGTTGTTCATCAGCATCCGCAGCGGGGCCTCGGTCTGCCAGGACCTGGCCGTCAGCTCGGTGCCGCGGGGGCTGCGGACGGGGCGCGCGCCTTCCATGGGCTTCTCCTTGGGTGAGAGGTCGTCGGGCCTTGGCCCACCTCCATTCCAGCGAGGCGCGTGGTGCGGCGGAAGGTGCGCGCCGCGACAGCGGTCTGGGATGCCAGACACCCGGCGCGCGTCCGGGTCAGCCTCCGAGCCGGCGCGCGAGCGTGCGGGCGGTGGCCCTCACGTCGGCGACCAGCGCGTCGACGAGCGCGGGCGTCTCCTCGGACTTGGGATAGGTCACCGCGACCGCGGCGACCGGGAACCCGGTCGCGTCCAGGACGGGCATCGCGACGGAGGCGAGCCCCTCGGTCACCTCGCCGTCCTCGGTCGCCCATCCCCGGGCGCGGACGTCCACGAGGAGGCGGCGCAGGGTCGAGAGCGACGTCGGGGCCCCCGGTACGCCGAGGGAGAACGCCTCGCGCTCGGCGTACAGCGCCTTGATCTGGGGCTGCGGCAGCGCCGCGAGCATCGCCCGGCCCGACGCCGTGATGACCGCGGGCAGGCGGACGCCGACGTCGGTGACGAGCAGCGGCCGGCCCGCTGCGCGCTCCTCGATCACGTACACGACGTCACGACCGAGCAGCACCGACAGGTGCGCGCTGTTGCGGCACCGGTCGGCCAGTGCCGCCAGCGGACGCCGGGCCAGCCGCTGCAGCGGCTCCTGGCGTGCGTAGCCGCTGCCCAGCTCGTGGGCGGCGACGCCGAGCCCGTAGCGGCGCTCCTCCGGGTAGTGGACCACGAACCCGAAGTCGATCAGCGTGTTGAGCAGGTGGTACGTGGTCGACCGCGGCAGCTGCAGCGAGCGGGCGATCGCGGTCGCCTGCACGGGGCTGGCCTGGCTGGAGAGGTAGCGCAGGATGCCGAGCGTCTGCTCGGCCGCAGGAACAGCCATGTCCCACCTCTCCCCGGAGTCAGGCCAGCGTACCGACGACCGACTCGGCGGCGGCCAGGATCGCGCCGTCGGCGACGAGCGCGACGGCGGCCTCGATCTCCGGCGAGAGCCATCGGTCGGCACCCGGGCCCTGGATGCCGGCCTCACGCAGCCGGCGTACCACCGCGGCGGTGGCAGGCGACGGCTCGAGAGGCGCGCGCAGGTCGAGCGCGCGGGCTGCGGTGAGCACCTCGATGGCGAGGACCCGCGTCAGTCCGTCGACGGACCTCCGCAGCTTGCGGGCGGCGGACCAGCCCATCGAGACGTGGTCCTCCTGCATGGCGCTCGACGGGATGGAGTCGACGGACGCCGGGGCGGCGAGCCGCTTGAGCTCGGAGACGATCGCCGCCTGGGTGTACTGGGCGATCATGTGGCCGCTGTCGACGCCCGGGTCGTCGGCCAGGAACGGCGGCAGGCCGTGGTTGCGGGCCTTGTCGAGGAACCGGTCCGTGCGGCGCTCGGAGATGGACGCGACGTCGGCGGCGACGATCGCGAGGAAGTCGAGCACATAGGCGACCGGCGCTCCGTGGAAGTTGCCGTTGGACTCGACCCGGTCCCCGATGACGACCGGGTTGTCGACGGCACTGGCCAGCTCGCGTCCCGCGACGGCGGCGGCATGGGCCACGGTGTCGCGGGCAGCACCGTGGACCTGGGGGGAGCACCGGAGGGAGTAGGCGTCCTGGACGCGGTTGCAGTCCGGGCCACGGTGGGAGGCGACGACGCCGGAGTCCGCGAGCAGGGCGGTGAGGTTGGCCGCGCTGAGCGCCTGGCCCGGGTGCGGGCGGACCGCCTGGAGCTCCGGGGCGAAGACGCGGTCGGTGCCGAGCTGGCCCTCGACGCTCATGGCGGCCGCGACGTCGGCGGTCGCGAGCAGCATCCGCAGGTCCTCCAGGGCGAGGACCAGCATGCCGAGCATGCCGTCGGTGCCGTTGATGAGGGCCAGCCCCTCCTTCTCCACGAGCTCGACAGGGTCCAGGCCGACGGCACGCAGCGCCTCGGCGGCCGGCATCAGCGTGCCGGCGGCGTCGCGGACCTCGCCCTCACCCATGAGCGCGAGCGCGCAGTGCGAGAGAGGCGCGAGGTCGCCGGAGCAGCCGAGCGAGCCGTACTCCCGGACGACCGGGGTGATCCCGTGGGTGAGGAGTCCCGCGAGGAGCTGCGCGGTCTGCGGTCGTACGCCGGTGTGGCCGGTCGCGAGGGTCGAGAGGCGCAGCAGCATCAGGGCGCGCACGACCTCGCGCTCGACCTCGGGGCCGGACCCCGCGGCGTGGGAACGGACCAGCGAGCGCTGGAGCTGGGCCCGCAGCCCGGGCGCGATGTGGCGCGTGGCGAGGGCGCCGAACCCCGTGGAGACGCCGTACGCCGGCACGGTGGCGCCCGCCAGCTCGTCGATCACGGCGCGGGCGGCCGCGAGGGCCGCGAGTGCCTCGTCGTCGAGCTCGACCGCGGCTCCGTGGCGCGCGACGGCGACGACGTCCCGGAACGAGACGGGGCCTGTGCCGACGGAGACGGTGGTGCGGGGGCGGGCGAGGTCGATCTGCGCGGTCATGGCTCCATTACAGGCGGGCCCAGCGGCCGGGAGAACGGCCCGGATCCACGTGGGGTCTGGGATCCCAGACGTCCGTCGGCGCGCGATACCGTTCACGCGTGCTGATCTCCCACCGCCTCGCCGCGCGTGCCATCCACGCGGCCTGGCGCCGCCTCGAGTTCTGGGGCTCGGTCGCGCCGGGCACCGACAAGGCCGACGAGTTCGGCCGCTTCGGGCGCGGGTCGATGATCACCTTCCCCTACGCGGCGCTCTTCGGCTGCGCGGAGATCCACCTCGGCGAGGACACCCTGATCGGGCGGCACTGCTCGCTCTCCGTCGGCTACGGCGACGACGACCCCTCGCTCCCGCCCCGCGGGCTGGTGATCGGGGACCGCTGCGTGATCGGGCAGCGGGCCACCATCACCGCCCACGAGTCGATCGAGATCGGCGACGACGTGTGGTTCGGCCAGGACGTGTTCGTCTCCGACTCCGGTCACGGCTACCAGGACCCCGACACCCCCATCGGGGTGCAGTGGGGCGAACGCTCCCCCGTCGTGATCGGCGCCGGCTCGTGGGTGGGCCACGGCGCGATCCTGCTCCCTGGTACGCGCCTGGGCCGCAACACGGTGGTCGCCGCCGGCAGCGTCGTGCGCGGCCAGTTCCCCGACCACGCCGTCATCGGCGGCGTGCCTGCCCGGGTGCTGCGCCGCTTCGAACCCGGCCTCGGCTGGGCCCCGGCCAGCGGCGAGGGCGAGGTACGGCCGATCTGGCGTCACGAGGACGTCGAGCGGCTGCTCGACGGCGGCTGAGCCCGGCCGGAC
The DNA here is from genome assembly GCF_030580915.1 of Nocardioides jiangxiensis. NCBI lineage: Bacteria > Bacillati > Actinomycetota > Actinomycetes > Propionibacteriales > Nocardioidaceae > Nocardioides > Nocardioides jiangxiensis. The sequence goes on along the minus strand of NZ_JAUQTA010000001.1, from coordinate 38,443 downwards.
GGCTCAGGCGATGACCGACTCGGTGCCGCCGAGGAGGCCGAGGTCGCCCAGCAACGCGTCACGGCGTACGACGAGCTCGCCGACGGTCTCGATGAACCGGCGGGTGCTGTCCCCGACGGCGTTGTCGTCGAAGTAGTGGTGCCGCATCGCGACGCGGGCCAGGTGGTGCGCGTCGTGCTCGAGCCGGTCGGTCACCAGCGCGGTCAGGCCGTCCAGGTTGTCGGAGTCGATCACGTCGGCACAGCGGCTGACCGGGACCTCGAGGCGCAGGCGGTCGGCGTCGTGGTGGCGGTCGGTGATGATGATCGGCTTGTCGGTCTGGAGGTAGAGCCAGTCCAGGCCGACCGACGAGACATCGGTGACCATCGCGTCGCAGCGCGGGAAGACAGCCAGGATGTCGCCGCTGAGCACCGCCTCGTGTCCCGCGGACGGGTCGCGGCGGGCTCCGTCCAGGAGCAGCTCGAGGATCGCCAGGTGGTTGTCGCGGATCGCGGGGGTCTCGCTCGTCGCGACCCGGGGGTGCGGCTTGTAGACGACGCGGGTGTCCGGGACCGCCAGCAGCGAGCGCACGATCTCCGGGCCGAAGAGGTCGACCGAGGTGTAGTCGTTGTACTCGGCGTCGCCCTCCCACGTCGGCGCGTAGAGCACGGTCCGGCGCTCCGATGCGGGGATCACCGGCTCCGGGCGGAGGTCGAGCTGGGGACGTCCGATCCGCACGAGGCGTGACTCGTCGAGCTCCATCAGCGCCGCGCGGTGGCGCTGCACAGCCGCCTCACCGGCGACGAAGACGCGGTCGTAGGCCTTGGCGTTGTTGCTCACCATCGACTGCTTGTCGCTCTCGCCGTGGTTGATGTGCACGTGCAGCATCCGGCCCTGGAGCAGGGAGTTGAAGTTGAACATGCTGTTGTTGCAGTAGACAGCGACCTTCGGGTCGATCTCCGCGTAGAGCTCGGCGAGGTCGTTGAAGCCCGGTGCATCGAAGACCCGCAGGCGCGTGTGCTCGCGCACGATCGCGGCGGTCTCCTCGTTGCGGGTCACGATGGCCGTCGGATGGCTCGCGTCCAGACGCTCCAGCACCGGAAGCCACTGCAGCAGCTGGTAGACGCGGGCCGGGTCGTCGGCGAAGTACGCGATCACATCGGGGGTCTGCACGTCCGAATTTTACGGTCTCCGGAGGGATGCTCCGGACACATGGGACCCCGTCAGCTGCGGATCCTCGTCACGTCCCACTTCTCGCCGCCGTCGGCGCTCCTGGCCACCACGTCGCCACCCACCACGACGGCCGTGTCGGAGTCGGTGTAGACGCCCCAGGGACCGTGCCCCTCCACGCAGTACGCCGACGCGAAGTCCGTGCCCCCGTCGGTCGAGCGCTGCACCTCGACGCCGTCGCACGCGTCGGAGCCGGTCAGGGCGAGCGCGGTGGTGGCCGACACGAAGCCGACCGCCTCGACGTCCCCGTTGTTGCCGAGGATCGACCAGTCGTCGCCAGCGTTCACGGTGCCGAGCAAGCGGCCGTCGGTGCACGCCAGCCGCGCGACCTTGTCGTCCAGCCCGGTGATGGAGCGGGGAGCACACGGCACGTCGACCTGCCCCGACGGCGCGTGGACCTCGGTGGTGTCGTCGGGCACGAGCGACCAGATCGTCGGCACCTCGCCGAGCTTCGTCCACGTGCGGCCGGCGTCGTCGGTCGCGTAGCCGACACGCTTGCAGTCGGTGTCCACACCGACCAGCTGGGCCTGCTGGGCCGACTCCACGTCGATTCCGCCCACGGCGCGGAGCCCGTCGACCTCGCGCGTGATGGTGCCTCCGGCGGAGCCGATCACGGTGATCGACGCCGGACCGTCGGCGTCGCACCCGCGCTGCTCGGACCGCACCGCGAGGCCGTAGCCGGCCCCCACGACCCACGCAGAGCCCGAGGACGCATCCGGCTTCGCCGAGCCGCGCGACGAGGCCGATGCCGAGGCACTGGCCGACGACGTCGGCGCGGCCTTCGTTGCCAGGGACGAGGGCGTGTCCGTGATGACCGACCCCGCCTCCTCGCCGGACGTCGGCAGCGAGTCCGGCTTGAGAGCGATGAGTCCGAGACCGACAGCGAGGACCGCACCCGCGCCCAGCGCGAGATCCGTGTAACGAGGCACGCGGTGAGGCTAGCGCTCCGGAAGGTGTCGTGTGGGCAGGTCGGGGGTACGTCCCGGGAACCGATCCCGAAACCGAGGAGGACCCGTGAACGACGTCGTCGAGCTGATCCTGAAGGACCACCGCGAGGTGGAGCGCCTCTTCGAGCAGCTGCGTACCGACCCGGCGAGCCGGCCGGGCACCCTGCCGGTGCTCACCACGCTGCTCTTCGCCCACAGCCGTGCCGAGGAGGCCGAGGTCTACCCCGCGGTCGCTGACGAGGTGGGCGCCGCCGACCACGTCGCCCACAGCCAGGAGGAGCACGTCGAGGCCGACGAGCTGCTCGCTGCGCTCGCCGAGACCGACCCGGAGGGTGACGACTTCCTCCCGGCCCTCGAGAAGGTCGTCAAGGCGGTCTCGCACCACATCGAGGAAGAGGAGGAGACCGTCCTCGCCGACATGCGCGACGGCCTCACGGTCGAGCGCCTCGCCGAGCTCGGCGACGCCTTCCTCGCGAGCCGCGCCGAGCACCTGGGCGACCAGCCCGAGGACATCACGCGCGACGAGCTGCGCCAGCAGGCCGCGAACATGGACGTACCGCAGCCGCGCGGCGCGACCAAGGAGGAGCTCCAGGAGACCCTGCGGTCGGAGGCCTCGAAGTAGCGGGACGCAGGCGCAGCGGAGGAGGTACTGGCGTGTCGCGGGCCTGAGCCGGTAGCCATGGAGGCACACCGAGGAGGCCTCCGTGGACCGCAGCCCCCAGCTCGAGCTCCGGACGACGACACAGCTGCGTGCCTCCCTGCTCACCTTCCTCTCGCTCCTCCATGTCGGCGCCGCTGACCTGGAGAGCCGGATCACCGCGGCCGTGGCGGCGAACCCGGTGCTCGAGCGGAGGCCCGGCGGGTTCTGCCCCCGATGCGGTCAGTACGCCGTCGGTGGCCGCTGCGCCGCCTGTCGCGTCCTGACCTCGACCGCGATCAGCGAGGAGCGGGCAGCGGCCGCCGACTGGCGCGCGGACCTGGCCGCAGCGGCACGCCTGGAGGCCCCCGCGGGACTGGCCGGCGCGATCGAGCTCGTGGTCGCCTCACTCGACGACCGCGGTCTGCTGTCCGGCCCTGTGGCCCTCGCGCCACCGACGCTGCGGACGGTCGTGGAGATCCTGCGACAGGTCGGTCCGCCCGGCGTCGCGGCGAGCTCCGCGGTCGACTGCGTCCTCGTGCAGGTGGCGGCCCTGTCGGCGGCCGGTCGCCTTCCCGGCTATGCCCCGGAACTCCTCACCGGGCATCTCGAGGCCCTCGCGGCCGGCCGGATCGTCGAGGTCGCCGCCGCCCTCGGCGTCACCCCGGCCGAGGTGGCCGGCGTCCTCGACCGCGTGCGCAGCACGACGACGCCCTACGTGCCCGTCGACGCACCGGCTGCGGCCGTGCCGACCGACGTCGTCTTTCGGCTCACGCCCGCGGGTGCGCGACGGATCACCGCCGTGGTCGTCGACACCGACGGTTACGGCCTGGGCGTGGTGCGAGACCTCGGCGACGGCAGAGCGGAGGCAGCTGCCTGGTTGCGTCCACACCTGCGGGAGGCGCAGCACCTCCTCGACGCGCTCAACGCCCGCGCGACCATGCTGCAGCGGGTCGCCGACGTGCTCGCCGCAGAGCAGGGGGCATGGATCGAGACCGGCCGCGCGCACCGTGCCCTGCGGCGTGCCGACGTCGCACGGACCCTCGGCGTCCATCCGTCCACGGTGGGGCGGGCCGTGGCCGACAAGACCGCGCGCCTCCCCGACGGCCGAACGGTGCCGCTCACCCGGTTCTTCGGTGCCGGCCCGGCCCACCTCGAGCGCGTGGCGGAGGCACTGCGTGCTCATCCGGGTGCGACCGATGCCCAGATCGCCGCGGAGCTGGCCGCGGCCGGGGAGCCCCTCGCCCGGCGCACGGTGGCGAAGTACCGGGCACTGCTGGGCAGCGTGCCGAAGCCGGCTTCGCCGGCGGACTGAGCGCGTCGACCGCAGAGCGAAGGACGCTTCGGCGTACCGACGCCGCCCTGCGCCCGGCAGGGCGTGGCACGCAACTTGCATGGATCAGGTCGAGAGCTTCTTCCGACCGAGAGGGGAACCCCATGCACGACATCGACCGCGCCATGTTCGAGGCCGAACAGGAGGCGTACGAGATCGCTCCGGGCGAGCTCGCGGGCGAGGCCCACGAGGCGTTCGAGGCCCACGAGGCGTTCGAGGCCTCGCACGAGAACGAGGCGCTGGAGATGGAGCTGGCGGCCCGCCTGCTCGAGGTCAACAGCGAAGCCGAGCTCGAGGACTTCCTCGGAGGACTGCTGAGCTCTGCGGCCTCCGCCGCCCGCTCGTTCATCAGCTCGCCGACCGGCCAGGCCCTCGGCGGCGTCCTCAAGGGCGCCGCCCGCCAGGTCCTCCCCCAGGTCGGCGGCATCCTCGGCAACGCCGTGGGCGGTGACCTCGGCCGACGTCTGGGAACCGCGGGCGGCCAGTGGCTGGGCCGGCAGTTCGAGATGGAGGCGCTGTCCCAGGAGGACCGCGAGTTCGAGCTGGCCCGGGCCTTCGTGCGCACGGCGCGCGACGCCACCCGGATCGCCCAGCGCACGGCGTACCTGCCGCCGCAGCAGGCCGCGACGTCGGCGGTCGTCACCGCTGCCCAGCGCAGCCTTCCCGGCCTCGTGCCGGTCATCACCGGCGGCCTCGCGCCCGCCGCGTTCCCACTCGGCGCCCCGCGGCGCTCGAGCGGCCGCTGGATCCGCAGCGGCAACCGGATCGTGCTCATCGGCGCCTGAGCGCCACCACCCACCCACCTGAAGGAGAAGCACCGATGACTGCGTACGAAGCATTCGAGTTCCAGCCCGAGATGCACGAGGCCTTCGAGGCCCACGAGATGCACGAGGTCCACGAGCTGCACGAGGCCCTCGAGATGGAGCTGGCCCAGGAGCTGCTGGAGATCACCAACGAAGCCGAGCTGGAGGAGTTCCTCGGCAAGCTCGTGCGCAGCGTCGCACGCGGCGCCAGCTCGTTCATGAAGTCCGGCATCGGCAAGGCCGTCGGCGGCGTGCTGCGCAACGTCGCCAAGACCGCGCTCCCCATGGTGGGCTCCGCGCTCGGGTCGATGGTCGCCCCGGGCCTCGGGACCGCCATCGGCGGCAAGCTGGGTGGCATGGCCGCCAACCTCCTCGAGGCCGAGGAGCTGGAGTCGATGGGCGAGGCCGAGGCCGAGATGGAGGCGGCGCGCCGCTACGTCCGCTGGGCCTCCGGCACCGTCCGCAACGCCATGCGTGCCCCCTACGGAGCGCCGCCGCGCACCGTCGCGCGCAGCGCCGCGGTCTCTTCCGCACGCCGCTACGCCCCCGCGCTCGTCCGCACCTCGTCGGGTGCCCGCCCGGGCGCCTACCGGAGCCGCCGGTCCGCGTCGTGGGGCCGCTCGCCGTGGTCGCCGTCGTACGGGAGCCCGTCGTACGCCTTCCCGTCCTATGCCGCGCCGTCCGCCGGCCAGGGCTGGGCGCCGCAGCAGGGAGGCGGCTGCTCGTGCGGCGGACGCGGCTTCGCACCGGCCGCAGGCGACTTCGAGCCGTTCGACGGTGGCGACGCGGGCGACCTCTTCGAGTCGCACGAGAGCCACGAGGCGAACGAGGCGCAGGAGGTCGGCTTCGGGGCGGGGCGCTGGTACCGCCGGGGCAACAACATCGTGATCCACGGGGTCTGAGGAGCAACCCCATGGACGTACGCCGCCAGAGCAGCGCCCTGCTCGACCTCGAGGCGCGGGCCCTGCTGTCCCGCCTGGACCAGATCCGGCCCATCGCACTCCACGAGACGATGGTCCCGGCTGCGTGCCTGCCGCCTCGGGCGAGCCTCGACATCGAACGGTTCCTGCACACCGGCCGTCAGGTGCTGCGCAACCAGGTGCGGGAGTACCTCGCCTGGCTGCGCGGACCCGGCCGGACGGCGACGCCCGAGCAGCAGCAGTACCGCTTCGTGCTCATCCGCATGCGGTTCAACGCCATCCTCAGCCAGTTCGACATGTTCACCGAGGTCGTGACCCAGCGCAGCGAGTACCGCACCGGGGTCTGGCTCGCCGGGCTCGACGTCGTCGCGGCGGACGCGCTGGTGACCAACCCGTACATCACCGATCCTCCACCCCTGGTCTGCTACCTCGCCCGGGGGCCCGGCGCCGCGATCCGGCGGGCGAAGACCAAGATGCCCGGTGGCGACCTGAGTCCCGCCGGCATCATCCGGGTCCCCCGTGAGCGGATGGTGGGGCACGGCATCGCCTCCTCGCTCGTGCACGAGGTCGGCCACCAGGGCGCCGCCCTGCTGGACCTCGTGCCGTCGCTCCGCAAGGAGCTGGCCGGCCACCGGGCGCGGGCCGGTGCGTCCGCCCCGGTGTGGAAGAACTGGGAGAACTGGATCTCGGAGATCGTCGCCGACTTCTGGTCGGTCGCCACCCTCGGGATCTCCTCGACCCTGGGCCTCCTGGCGGTGGTGAGCCTCCCTCGCTTCTTCGTGTTCCGCCCCTCCGGGGACGACCCGCACCCGATCCCGTACGTGCGTGTCCTGCTGAGCTGCGCGATCGGCCAGGAGCTCTACCCGCACCCGCAGTGGGCCGACATGGCGCGGACGTGGAAGGCGCTGTACCCGGTCACGTCCCTGCCACCCGAACGGCAGCGGGAGTTCGCGCTCATCGAAGCCGGGATCCCGGCCTTCGTGAAGGTACTGGTGAACCACCGCCCCGCCTCGCTGAAGGGACGCCCCCTTCGGGAGACCTTCCCCCTCGCCGAGCGGCAACCGGCCCGGCTGCTCGCGCTCCACCAGGCCTGGAAGGGAGACCTCGGGGTCATGGCCCGCCAACGCCCCGCGCTCGTCTTCGCGGTCATCGGCCAGGCGCGAGCCGCCGGCCGGATCGACCCCGAGGCCGAGACGCAGCTCGTCTCCGCGCTGCTCCGCGCATGGGCACTGCGGAGCAGCCTGAGCACCGCCGAGAACGTCACCACCCACCGACGCGCCCTCCAGCGCGCATCTTGAGAAGGAGTCACCATGTCCAACCAGATCAGGCCGGTCAGCCGGGCCTTCGAGCCGGACGACGCTGTCGTGATCGAGATCGCGATCGAGTCGGCGGTGTCGGCCTTCACCTATGCCGTCTTCGCGACGGACGAGACCGACGAGGAGGTGCTGGTCACCGCAGGCTGGCGGCCCAAGTCGCCGACCTCCACCCGGCGCCCCGCCTCGGAACACTCGATCACCCTCGACCCCGTGCCGGAGGGCGACTACGCGGTCCGGCTCTACAACGGCCGCCCGGAAGGCGCCCAGTCACCGGACGACGTGGCGTTCCTCGACTTCGTCCAGACCGCGCAGGTGCTCGACGAGGATGCCTTCAGCGTGGCCGAGAACGTCCCGGCGGGCATCGGCGCCGAGGCAGCCGACGCCGGCGAGCCCCTGCGCATCTCGCTAGTGCGCGACGGTGTGACCACCACGGCCAGCCGGCCCTCGGCGGTGACCTACCTGGGCTTCCGGGAGTACCTGCGGTCCCACGGGTTCACCTACGACTTCCCGACATTCGGCGGAGCCCAGTACGTCGAGCTCCGCAACGCCGCCCGCAGCTACGTCACCGACGCCTCGCACCTCACCGCCTATGACGACCTCATCCCCGCCGGCTACCTCGCGGCGAAGGAGGCAGAGGCCGGCATCGCGGCGACCGGCGGCCAGGACGCGCGCGAGATCGACGAGCTGGTGGTCGGCGACCGCGCCGTGTACCTCCGGAAGACCGTCGAGCGGTCCCGGGATCGTGTGCCCGGCGTCGAGCTGATCTGGAACTACTGGCTCGAGGAGGGCATGCTCGTGCAGACCCTCAACGTGATCCTGGCGCGCTTCCAGAACCGCCGCCTGCCGGGACGGGACCCGCTCGTCCGCTTCGACGTCACTCCCCTGCTGCCGCTGCGCAACAAGCTGTGGGGCTTCGCGGAGGACGAGGTCCACCGGATGACGATCCGGCGCCGTGCGCTGGAGTACAAGTACGAGCTCGGCTTCGACCTGATCGGCCGCGCCGTCCCCCGCGGCGGCGTCGAGGTCGAGCGGCGCAGCGGCTTCCTGCCCGCCTTCCACCAGGTGCTGTTCCTCGCGCACCAGTACTTCAAGGAGCTCGACGACCTGACCATCCAGGCCGACTCGTTCCCCCTGTACCGGGCGCTGCGTGACTGCCACATCGTGCTCAGCCAGGGCAGCCAGAACCAGTACGGAGAGATGGCCGTCGCCGCACGGGCGGAGTTCCTCGTGATGCAGGACATCCTCGCCGAGCCGCAGATGCGCGAGTTCCTCGGCGGTCGGCCGATGACGCCGTACCCCGAGCCCTGGATGGACCGCGTCGACTCGATGAAGGCGATCCAGGGGTGGACGGACACGAGCATCATGCACTTCCACGACCTCGCCTCGATCGGCGAGCAGCTCGTCCTCACCATCCGCCTCGGCAACTGGGTCGGCACCAGCGACGGCACCGGCGATGCCGCGACGTGGGCGAAGGCCCTGCGCGGCAGCATCCAGCAGTACGCAGCGGCGTACCGCACCGCGACGGGCGTGGACCTGGCCCGTGAGGCCAACGCCGAGATGCCCTCGACCCTGCTGGCGCGGAAGCTCGCCGGGAACCGGATCCGTGCCTGATGTCGATCTCACCTCCGGGCACTTCCTCGGGCTGAGGCCCGCCGCCGTGGCGGCCGGCCCGCTGACCACCGGCCGCCCGGCCGTGGTCGGCGAGCCGGCCCTCCACACCCACGTGGCTGCTCGTCTCGCCCGGACCGTCGGCGTCGCCGACGCGGTCCTGGCGCGCTCCAGCCTCCACGCGCTCATCGACGCCCTGTCGACCGCCCCCAGCGGCGCGGCGCTCCTCGTCGACGAGGCGATCTACCCCGTCGGTCGCTGGGCAGCCGACGCCGCCGTCGGATCCGGCACCTGCGAAGGAGGCACCGTGCTCACCTTCCGGCACCAGGACGTGCGCGACGCCGCACGCGTGGCTCGTCGCGCCGGACGCCCTGTCGTGGTGGTGACCGACGGGCTGTGCGGCTCCTGCCTCCGTCCCGCCCCGCTCGCCGACCTGGCCGCTGTCGCCGCGCGTCACGGCGGGCACCTCGTCGTCGACGACTCGCTCGCTGCCGGCCTCGGGCCCGGCGGCGCAGGGACGGCGGGCTGGCTCGCGCCCGCCCCGGAGCGCATGCTCGTGGCGGCCTCGCTCGCCAAGGGGTACGCCGCACCCGTCGCCGCGGTCCTCGGGCCGGCCGACCTGGTGACGCGACTCCGGCGGGACGGTCCCACCCGGACGCACAGCAGCCCGGCGTCGGCGTGCGACGTCGATGCCCTGCGCCAGGCACTGGCCGACCCGACGACACCGGGCCGCCGGCGCCGGCTCGGAAGTCATGTCCAGCGGGTCCGGTCCACCTTCGTCCGGCTGGGCCTGGCACCGCTCGGCGTCCCCTTCGCCGTGGTGTGCACCGAGGGTGGCCGCGTCGACCCGCTCGAGCTGCAGCGACGCCTCGCGAGCCTGGGCGTCCGGACGCTGGCGACGCGCGGCCGCTGCACCGGACGGCCGACGCTGACCCTCTGCCTGCGGGCGGACCTCGGCCCGGGCGAGCTCGACCGCCTCGACCGTGCCCTGACGCGCGCCGTCGGCGAGGTGGCGGCATGAGCAACCTGGTGATCGACGCCCACGTGCACATCGGCACGGGCGACGGGCTGCGCGGCCCCTGGGACACGCGGGCCTCCCTGGCGACGTACCTCGCCCGGGCGCGGCCGGCCGGCATCCGGGGCGCGGTCATCATGGCGCCCCTCACCTCGGACTATCCCCGGGCGAACGCAGAGGTCGCCCGACTCCTGCGGCAGCACCGGGGGCTGCTCGGGTACCTGTTCGTCAACGCCCGTACCGAGGCCGGCCAGGTGGGTGAACGGGTGGCCACGGCCGTGCTCCGGGACGGGTTCTGCGGCCTGAAGGTGCACGCGCACGACGCCCGCATCACCCGCGAGGTCGCCGAGGCGGCGCGGCGCTGGCACCTGCCCGTGCTGTACGACCCCGCCGGTGACACGGCCACGGTCGAGATGGTCGTGCGGTCCTATCCCGACGTCGCGTGGGTGGTCCCGCACCTCTCGTCGTTCGCCGACGACTGGAAGGCGCAGTGCGCGTTCGTCGACCAGCTGGTGCGGCTCCCGAACCTCTTCACCGACACCTCGGGGGTGCGGTACTTCGACCTGCTGGAGGACGCGGCGCGGCGAGCGGGCCCGGGCAAGATCCTCTTCGGCAGCGACGGGCCCTTCCTGCATCCCGCGGTCGAGCTGGCCAAGGCCCGTGCCCTCCCGTTCGACGCGGCCGGTCAGGCCCAGGTGCTGGCGGGCAACGTCCTGCGGCTGACGGCGCCGGCCCGGAGCAGGTTCCGTGCACGGCGTGTGGCTCTCCGGGCCGGAGCAGCACGATGACGACCCTCACGCCGCAACGCGCCGACATCGCGGGGGCCGTCCGCGCGCTGGCGCCCCAGCTGCTCTCCCTCTCGCACGACCTGCACGACCATCCCGAGCTCGCCTGGCGCGAGCACCGCTCGAGCGCCGTCCTGGCCAGCACCCTCGAGCGGGCAGGTCTGGCAGTCAGCCGGGGTGCCCACGGCCTGCCGACCGCCTTCGTAGCGCACGCCGGGACGCGCGGTCCCCTGGTCGTCCTCTGCTGCGAGTACGACGCGCTGCCGGGTCTGGGCCACGGCTGCGGCCACAACGTCATCGCCAGCGCCGCCGCCGGTGCCGGCGCCGTGCTCGCACCGCTCGCTGCGCGGCGGGGCGGCCGGGTCGTGGTCCTGGGTACGCCGGCGGAGGAGGGCGGTGGCGGCAAGATCGAGCTGCTGGCCCGGGGCGCCTTCGACGGGGCCGCCGCGGCACTGCTCGCGCATCCGGGTCCGAACGACCAGGTCCGCGCCACCTTCCGCGCCGCGGCGTCGTGGCGCGTGGCCTTCCGGGGGCGGGCAGCCCACGCCGCAATGGCACCCGAGCAGGGCCGCAACGCCCTCGACGCCGCCCTGCTCGCCTACGACGCGCTGCGGGCGGCCCGGCCGACACTCGCCTTCGGTGACCAGGTCACCGCCGTCCTCACCGAGGGCGGCAGAGCCCCGAACGTCGTGCCTGACCGTGCGCTGCTGCGGGTGATGACCCGCGCGGCGGAGGCACGCAGGCTGCCCGCCCTCGCCGCCGTCGTACGCCGTGCGGCTGATGCCGGCGCGCTCGCCACCGGCTGCTCCGTGGCGGTCCGGCCCGACGGCCCGACCTATCGCGAGGTGCGCAGCGACCCGTGGCTGGCGTCCCGGGCCGAGGTCCACCTGCGGAGCCTCGGCCGCCATCCGTTGCCGCCGCGCGAGTCCGACGTCCTGACCGCGGGAAGCACGGACCTGGGCAACGTCAGCCACCTCGTGCCCGCACTGCACCCCAAGCTCGGCATCGGTGCCGTCCCCCAGCACTCGGCCGAGTTCGCACGCGCCGCCGTCTCCCCCGCAGGCGACCGCGCCGTCCTCGACGGTGCGGCCCTGCTGGCACACCTGACCCTCGACATCTGGAACCGGACCTGAGGAGCCGACATGACAACGTCCACGCAGCGATTCCTGCCCACTCCAGCGGGGGCGCCCAACCGCTCCCGGGACCCGTTCCCCCAGGCCAAGGTGATCGGCGAGATCAAGCCCCACACCAGCTCGGGGATCTCCGCCGGCGTCGCACAGCTGCGCAGGCGGCTGCTTGCGGTGTCACCGGCCCAGCGCATCGCGATCCGCCCCCAACTCGTGACCTATCGCGCCTCGGCACGCGACGGCTACTACGAGGTGCTCGCACCCGACTCCACCCTCCTGAAGCAGTGGGCGCTCACTGGCGTGAAGCCGGCAGGCATCCCCTGGTACAGCCTCGGCGAGTTCTACTTCGCCGAGGCGCTGCAGACGATCCAGCGCCGTGACTGTCCCTCCCTGCTCGGCGGGCTCATCGAGCGACGTGTCCGCTCGCACTACGCGGCCCGCATCGGCATCCCCCCGCTTGCGCTCAAGTCGTCGGCCGCCCACGGGCCCGACTTCCAGCACGAGCTCGCGGAGTTCCTCCACGAGCTCGCGACCGAGCTCGAGCTGGAGGCGCGGTACGGCAGCTAGTGATCCGTCGGCTGGCGCTGCCTGGGCACCTGCTTCCGCAGCTGGATCGCCCGGTCGGTCACGCCGAGCGCCGCGGCGGCGCGTCGCGCGTTGCCGCCGTGCTCGGCCAGCGCCAGATCGACGGCGAGGTCTCCGACCATCGCCTTCATCTCGCTCAGCCCGACACCGCAGCGCAGGCAGGCGCGAACTGCGGCCTCCAGCGGCGGCTGGAACCCGTGCGGTACGTCGGCGTCGGCGGCGGGCCAGTAGCGGGCCGGGATCTCACCCGGCGTCACGGGCCCGGGACCGGCGTGGTGCGCGGCGACGGCGAAGGCGAGCTGGCGCAGCTCACGGAGGTTGCCCGGGAAGGCCCGTGCCTGCAGCAGCGCCGACACCGCCGGGGCGAGGTCCGGTTCGGCACCGCAGGAGGCCTCCCGCAGGAAGTGGCGGAAGAGTGGCTCGATGTCGTCCGGGCGCTCTCGCAGCGCCGGCAGCCGCACGACGCCCGAGGCGATGCGGTGGAAGAGGTCGCTCCGGAAGCGCCCCGCTGCCTGCTCGGCGGCGAGGTCGCGGTTGGTCGCGCTCACCAGCCTGAACGACGTCCGCGCCCACACGTCGCCGCCGACCCGCTTGTAGGTCCCCTCCTGCACGACACGCAGGAGCTCGGCCTGCAGGCCCAGCGGCAGGTCGCCGATCTCGTCGAGGAAGAGGGTGCCGCCATCCGCGGCGGCGAACGCCCCGGCGCGGGCCCGGTCGGCACCCGTGAAGGCGCCCTTCTCGTGGCCGAACAGCTCGCTGCCCGAGAGCGAGGGCACGATCGTCGTGCAGTCGAGCACCACCAGCTCCCCCGCCGCCCGGCCGACGGCGTGCACGAGGCGGGCAGCAAGCTCCTTGCCGGTGCCGGTCTCCCCGATGACGAGGATCGGGCCGGACCCGAACAGCGCCAGCTCGACGAGCTCGGTCAGCGCGGCCCTGAGCTCCGGGCTCGAGCCCACGATCAGGTCCGTCACGGCAGGCGAGGCGACGACCTCGTCGACCGCCTTCCACCGCTGGATCCGGCGTACGACGGCCTCGGCCGCCTCGGGCCCCACCCAGCTGATGACGTCCGACGCCCCGCCCCGGACCAGGGCCCAGACCTGTGGCGTGGTCGCGGTGCACGGCGTGACGACGAGCAGCCTCCGGCCCGGCTCGGGCCGGAGCGGCACACCCTGCGCCGGGTCGTGGAGCGCGACGACGTACCCGTCGCCGGCTCCGGAGAGCCCCGCATCGTCGAGGGCCCGGCAGAGCTCTGCCGCCTCGACTGCACCTGGGTGTCCGATGATCGTTGCCACGCCGCCCCGAATCCGGTGGTGGTCCCCGTCCACGTCACGGCATCGCGCCGCTCCCACGAGAATGGCAGCGCCGGTCCCCGGGGCCCCAATAGCCCGTTCGGGTGATCAATGGCGCTCTCCGCTATCGAGGAAGATGCAACCAATCAGCGCTTGTGCGTGCCCTTCCGCTTCTCGCGCGGCTGCACCTTGATCTCGATCGGCGTTCCGACGAAGCCGAACTCCTCGCGGAGGCGACGCTCGATGAAGCGCTCGTAGCCGGCGTCGAGCTTGCCGGTCGTGAAGAGCTTGAACGTCGGGTGGGCGACGGAGACCTGCGAGCCGAAGAGGATGCGGGGCTGCTTGCCACCGCGGACCGGGTGCGGGTGCTCCTGCACGAGGCGGCCGAGGAAGGCGTTGAACGTGCCGGTGGAGATCCGGGTCTCCCAGCCCTCGAGGGCCTTGTCGAGCGCGGGCACGATGCGGTCGATGTGCCAGCCGGTGCGCGCGGTGATGTTGATCCGCGGCGCCCACTGGACCTGCACGAGCTCGCGCTCGATCTCGCGGTCGAGGTAGTAGCGGCGCTCCTCGTCGACCAGGTCCCACTTGTTGAAGGCGATGACCAGCGCCTTGCCCATCTCCCGGACCATCTGGATGATCCGGACGTCCTGCTCGGCGATGCTCTGCTCGGCGTCCAGCACCAGGATGCAGACCTCGGCCCGCTCGATCGCGGTGGCCGTGCGCAGGCTGGCGTAGTACTCGTGGCCCGAGGCCTCCTTGACCCGCTTGCGGATACCCGCGGTGTCGATGAAGCGCCACTCGCGCCCGCCGAACTCGACCAGCTCGTCGACCGGGTCGACCGTGGTGCCGGCGGCGTTGTCGACGACGACGCGGTTCTCGCCGGCGAGCTTGTTGAGCAGCGACGACTTGCCGACGTTGGGGCGACCGACGATCGCGATGCGGCGGGGGCCGCCGACCTCCTTGCCCTCGCGCTCGGGCGGCGGCTCGGGAAGCTTCTCCAGGACGACGTCGAGCAGGTCACCGGTGCCGCGGCCGTGGGCGGCGGAGATCGGGTAGGGCTCGCCCAGGCCGAGGTTCCACAGCGAGTAGGCCTCGGCCTCCAGGGCCAGGTTGTCGACCTTGTTGGCCGCGAGGATGACCGGCTTCTTCGCCTGGCGGAGGATCTTGACGACTGCCTCGTCGTCGTCGGTGATGCCGACCGTGGCGTCGACGACGAAGAGCACCGCGTCGGCGAGGCGGACCGCGATCTCGGCCTGGGCGGCGATGTTGAGCGCCAGGCCCTCGGCGTCCGGGATCCAGCCGCCGGTGTCGACGACGGTGAACGCGCGGCCGTTCCAGCTGGCGTCGTACGGGACGCGGTCGCGGGTGACGCCCGGACGGTCCTCGACGACGGCCTCGCGACGGCCGATGATCCGGTTGACCAGCGTCGACTTGCCGACATTGGGGCGGCCCACGACCGCGAGGACCGGAACGGGGCCGGTCTCCTCGTCGTCGCCGAAGCCTGCGGGGAGGGTCGCGCCGGTGTAGTCGTCGCTCATGCGTGGTCGTCCTGTTCAGCTGGAAGGGTGCCGGGAAGTTCCCGCCCGGTGAGGACCTTCGCGTCCTCGAGCGCAGCCAGGAGGTGGCTGCGCAGCGACACCGTGGCCGACCCGACCTGTTCCTGGGTCCGCGGCCACGACACCGCCTGCAAACGGTACGGGGCTCCGAAGACCATGTCCACGCGAGCGCCCTTCGGGGGAAGGCTCTCCGAACCCGCTCCGCGCTCCCGCGTGCCGAACAGCGTGACGGGAACCACGGGCGCACCCGTCACCAGCGCCAGGTACGCCGCTCCCCCGTGGACCTCCTCGAACTCCCCCGCCCCACGCGCACCCTCGGGGAAGATGCCGACGACGCCCCCGCGGGCGAGCACCGCCAGGCACGAGCGGACAGCCGCCGGGTCCGGGTGCGTCCGGTCGACCGGGATCTGACCGGCCGCCCGCAGGAAGGGCGACATCGGACCGGCGAACAGCTCACGCTTGGCCAGCGCGTGCACGGGCCGAGGGGCGAACGTCGCCAGCAGCGGGCCGTCGAGGAAGCCGACGTGGTTGCTGGCCAGGACCACCGGGCCGGACGACGGCACCCGGGCCGCGCCGTGCAGGTGCACGTCGTACCGGCGCCGGACGAGCCACCGCGCCGCGGGTCGCGCTCCGCGCAGCAGCCCGGTGCGCGGGACGACGGCCCCTGCGCTCATGCGGGAGCCATCAGGCGGTCGCGGCCTCGACGAGCGCCACGACCTGCCCGATCACCTCGTCGAGGGTGAACGGCGTGGTGTCGATGTGGTGCGCACCCTCGGGCATGGTGAGCGGCGCCGTGGCCCGGCTGGAGTCGATCTTGTCGCGGGCGAGGAGGCTCGCCTCCACGGCAGCCGCGTCGGTGCCGCCCTCCTCGAGTGCCCGGCGAGCCGCCCGGGCCGCCGGATCGGCGGTCATGTACACCTTCACCGGCGCATCGGGCGCGACGACGGAACCGATGTCACGGCCCTCCACGACGATGCCGCCGGCGCCGATGATCTCGCGCTGCAGCTGCAGCAGGCGGGCACGCACCTCGGGCACCGCCGAGACCGGGCTGACCGCACCGGTCACGGCCTCGCCGCGGATCGCCTCGGCCACGTCGGTGCCGTCGACCGTGATGGTGGGCGCGAGCGGGTCCGTACCGGAGACGATGGCGGGCTTGTCCGCCAGCGCGGCGATCGCCGCGGCGTCGGTCAGGTCGACACCCTGCTCCAGCATGAACCAGGTCATCGCACGGAACATGGCGCCCGTGTCGAGGTAGCGCAGACCGAGCCGGTCGGCGACGCCACGCGACGTGCTCGACTTGCCCGAGCCGGAGGGCCCGTCCATGGCGACGACGATGGTGGCGAGGGTGGGGGCGCTGCTCATGAGCCCGGAGCCTACTGCTCCGGCACCCCCGGCACCGCACCTACTGGTGCAGGGCCCATCCTCGCGCGTCGAGCGCCTCCGTCAGGTCCTCGACGCGCGCCTGGTCGACGACGAGCTCGACCTGTCCACCGGCACGCGCAGGGTCGTGGTCGATGCGGACGTCCTCGATGTTGACGCCCACCGCGTCCACGTCGGCGAAGAGCCGGGCCAGGTTGCCGGGACGGTCCGGTACGTGGACGAAGAGGGAGGTCGTCGGTCGCACCGGCCCGCCGTGCTTGCCCGGGATCGCCTTCGTGCCGGCGACGCCGTTGGCGAGGACGCCGCGCAGCGCCTCGCGGTCGCCGTCCTGGATCGCCGACTCGAGCCGGTCGAGGTCAGCCCGGATCTGCCCCAGCAGCTCCAGGATCGCGGGCGCGTTGGCGGGGACGATCTGGAGCCACATGCCCGGATCGGTGCCAGCGACGCGGGTGACGTCGCGGACCCCCGGTCCGGACAGGGCGAGGTGCCCCTCGGGCGCGTCGGCGAGACGGCCGGCGACGAGGGCCGACATCAGGTGCGGCACGTGGCTGGTGCGGGCCACGGCGAGGTCGTGCTCGTCGGGGGCGAAGGTCAGCGGCATGGCGCCGGTGAGCTCGGCGAGCCCGGTCACGACCTGCGTGGCCTCGGGTGTGGTCGACGCGTGCGGCGTGATCGCCCAGGGGCGGCCCTCGAAGAGCGTCGCCGACGCGGTGAGCGGGCCGGTGTGCTGGGTACCCGCCATCGGGTGGCTGCCGCAGTAGCGCGCCACGTCGGCATGGGCGGCGACCGTCGCGAGCGGTCCCGACTTCACGCTGCCGACATCGGTCACGACCGCGCCGGGGTGCGCCTCCAGCGCTCCCTCGATCACGCCGGCGAGGTGGTCGGGCGGGACGGCGACCACGACGAGCTGGGGCTCGGTCTCGTCACCCGCGACCGGCACGCCGGCTCCGAGGCCGCTCGCCGTGCGCAAGTTGGCGGGGTCGAGGTCCTCGAGCTGCACGTCGAGGCCGCGGGCCCGCAGCGCGAGGCCGATCGAGGCACCGAGCAGGCCGGCACCGATGATGCGGACGGGGCCGACCAGGGCCGCCGGACCGCGGTCGACCTCAGGCATCCGTCGCAGCGGTCTCGTCGTCCGGCACCTCGCGGACCTTGGTCAGGTCGCGACGGAGGTTGGCGGCGCCGTGGAGGTAGACGTGGGTGACATCCGCGCGCGCCAGGTCGGTCTCGACGTGCGCCATCATCCGCACGACCCGCGGCATCGAACCCTCGATCTCGAGCTCGCGGGCGCACACGAGTGGGACGTCGTGGAAGCCGAGCACCCGGGCGGCGTACGCCGGGAACTCGCTGGTCAGGTCGGAGGTGGAGGTGAAGATGATCGAGATGAAGTCGTCGACGGTGATGTCGTTGCTCTCCATCACGCCGCGCACCATCTCGGCGACCCGGTCGAGCATCTGCTCGCGGGTGTCGCTGTCGAGCTGGGTGGCGCCTCGCACCGCGCGCACTGCCACGGGTCCTCCTCAAGACGTTGACATTGGGGGCAACCCTAGCGGCCTCCACCCGGATGCCGCTGCGCAGCAGTAGGGTCCGGGACATGGCTGAGGCACCGCGCACCACCTACGTCCTCGTCGACGGCGAGAACATCGACGCCACCCTCGGCGGCAACATCCTCGGTCGGCGTCCACGCGCCGACGAGCGCCCCCGGTGGGACCGCGTGCTGCAGTTCGCCGAGGAGCACTGGCGCCAGCCCGTGGCGGGTCTCTTCTTCCTCGCCGCGAACGAGAACCTGCCGATGGCGTTCGTGCAGGCCCTGATCGCGATCGGCTACCGGCCGGTGCCCCTCTCCGGTGCTCCCGGCGAGAAGGTCGTCGACATCGCCATCCAGCGCACGCTCGACGCGCTGCGCGAGCGCGACGACGACGTCATCCTGGTCAGCAACGACGGAGACTTCGTCGACGAGATCGACGAGCTCCTCGACGGCCGCCGGGTCGGTGTCGCCGGCTTCACCGAGTTCCGCAACAGCGCCTTCCAGCAGCTGGTCTCTGCCGGTCTGGAGACCTTCGACCTGGAGTACGACGTCCAGGCCTTCACCGAGTCGCTCCCCCGGATCCGGATCATCCCCATCCACGAGTTCGACCCGGCGCAGTTCCTGCTCTGAGCGGAGCCGTCAGAGGCCGACGGAGTCCAGCAGCGCGCCCAGCTCGTCGTCGGTCAGCTCGCGGACCTTGCCCAGACCCAGGCCCATCAGCAGCACAGGCCCGAACGACGTGCGGGTCAGCCGGCGCACCGGGTGGCCGACCTCGTCCATGAGGCGACGCACGATGCGGTTGCGGCCCTCGTGGAGGGTGATCTCGACGATGGAGCGGCCGGTGGGGTTGCCCTTCGGACCGGCGATGAGCTTCACCTTCGAGGGCAGCACCGGACCGTCCTCGAGCGACACGCCCCCGCGCAGCTGCTTCAGCGTCGAGGGCCAGACCTCGCCGTCGACCTCGGCGACGTAGGTCTTGTCCACCTCGTACGACGGGTGCGCCATGCGGTGCGCGAACTCCCCGTCGTTGGTGAGCAGGATCAGGCCGGAGGTGTCGGTGTCGAGGCGGCCGACGTGGAAGAGCCGCTCCGGGCGGTCCTCGACGAACTCCGTGAGCGTGCGACGCCCCTCGGGGTCGCTCATCGTCGACACCACGCCCCGCGGCTTGTTGAGCACGAGGTAGACGTGGGCGGAGACGGGCGGAAGCCGCTTGCCGTCGACGTGGATGACCGCGGTGTGCGGGTCCACCTTGGTGCCGAGCTTGGTGACCACCTCACCGTCGACCTCGACCAGCCCGTCGAGCATGAGCTCCTCGCACTTGCGGCGCGACGCGACGCCGGACTGCGCCAGGAACTTCTGCAGCCGGACCAGGCCGTCCTCGTCGGTCTCGACGAGCGCCCGGGTGTGCCGCGAGGTCTTCGGGGGCTTCGTGATGTCGTCGCTCACGCCGAGCCCTCCGCGAACGCCGCCGCGAGCTCGTCCTCGAGGTCGTCCATCTCGGGGAGGAACGGCGCCAGCTCGGGCAGCTCCTCCAGTGACGTCACGCCGATGCGCTCGAGGAAGTAGCTCGTGGTCCGGTAGAGGTTGGCGCCGGTCTGGTCGTCGCTGCCGGCCTCCTCGACCAGGCCGCGTGCGAGAAGCGTGCGCATGACGCCGTCGACGTTGACGCCACGGATCGCGGAGACCCGGGCACGCGAGACCGGCTGCTTGTAGGCCACGACCGCGAGCGTCTCCAGCGCCGCCTGCGTCAGCCGCGCCTGCTGTCCGTCGAGGACGAACGCCTCGACCACGGCGGCGTACTCCTCGCGGGTGTAGAAGCGCCAGCCTCCGGCGACGTTGCGCAGCTCGAAGCCGCGTCCCTGCTCGGTGTACTCCTCGGCGAGGGTCTGGAGCGCGCCGACGACCTCCTCGACCGGGTAGCCCACGGCCGAGGCGAGGGTCACCGAGTCGAGCGGCTGGTCGGCGATCATCAGGATCGCCTCCAGGGCCGGGTTGAGATCGGCCACGGCCACGGCGAGCGTCGTCTCCTCGCCCACCACCGCGTCGGTGGCGGCCACGTCGGTCGGCTCAGTCATCGCTCTCCTCCGGAAGGGGTACGTCGTCGGTCGGGTCGAGCGGCGCGCCCTCGAACTCGTCGATCTCGAAGTCAGTGTCGTCGTCGCCGGTCCAGCGCACCGACAGATCACCCAGCGGCGAGACCTGGTCGAAGGCGATGGCGCCTTCGCGGTAGAGCTCCAGCAGCGACAGGAACCGGGCCACGCGGGTCAGCGTGTCGGGGGCGTCTCCGCAGAGGGCGCGGAAGGTCAGCGTGCCCGAGCGCTTGAGGCGCTCGACGACGAGCGCGGCCTGCTCACGGACGGAGACGGTGTTCTGGTGGATGTGGTGCGTCGGGAGCGCGAGCACCGGCTTGGGTGCCATCGCCTTGGCCGCGAGCGCCGCGAACTGCTCCAGGCCGATGCCGATCAGCACCTCCGGGAGCAGCGAGGCGAAGCGCTCCTCGAGCCCGACGGCCCGTGCGTGGCGCTTCTCCTCACCCGCCATGCGCGCCTCGAAGACCGACGCGACCTGCTTGAACGCCTTGTACTGCAGCAGCCGGGCGAAGAGGAGGTCGCGGGCGTCGAGGAGCGCGAGGTCCTCCTCGTCCTCCACGTCGCCCTGCGGGAGCAGGCGCGCGGCCTTGAGGTCGAGCAGCGTGCTCGCCACGAGCAGGAACGACGTCGTCTGCTCGAGGTCCCAGGCGTCGCCCGCCGCCTTCACGTGGGCGATGAACTCGTCGGTGACCTTCGACAAGGCGACCTCGGTGATGTCCAGCTTGTGCTTGGAGATCAGCGACAGGAGCAGGTCGAAGGGCCCCTCGAAGTTGTCGAGCCGGACCGCGAAGCCGCCGGACTCCGCCGCTCCCTCGATGTCCGAGGGCGGCAGGTCGGCACCGTCAGCCCCGGACCGGGCGGAGGAGACCGGTGCTCGGTCACCGGCCTCCTCCGAGATCGTGGTCATCGCGTCAGGCGGCGGACGAGTGCGGAGTCCTCGCCGTGCGCCTCGAACTCGGCGAGCACGAGCGCGACCGCCTCACGGACGACGCGGCCGCGGTCGGCGGCGATGCCGTGCTCACGCCGCAGCACCAGGCGGGCGTGCTCGATGTCCATCAGCTCGTCGGAGGTGATGTAGACGGTCATCTTCTCGTCGTGCCGGACCCGGCCCGACGACGTCTTGCGGCCCTGCGGAGCCGGCTCGGGGGCGGGCGCGGGCGCCGCGCTGCCGACGTTCGGGACAGCCTGCAGTGACGCGGCGGTCGGACGGAAGAGGTCGTCCGCCGCCGGCATGCTCACGCGTCGAGACACCGTGCGGCCACCTCCTTCGCGAGCTGGCGGTACTGGTCGGCGCCGGACGAGGTCGAGGCGTACGTCGTGATCGGCTCACCGGCCACGGTGGAGTCGGAGAACTTCACCGTACGACGGATGACGGTGTGGAAGACGATGTCGCTCCAGCCCTTGACCAGGGTCTCCATCACCTCGCGGCTGTGCAGCGTGCGGCCGTCGAACATGGTGCCGAGCAGCCCGTCGATCTGCAGGCCGGGGTTGAGGCGGCTCTTGACCTTGTCGATGGTGTCCTTGAGCAGTGCGACGCCACGGAGCGCGAAGTACTCGCACTCGAGCGGGATGATCACGCCCTGGGCGGCGGTCAGCGCGTTGACGGTGAGCAGGCCGAGGGACGGCTGGCAGTCGATCAGGATCACGTCGTAGCGGTCGCGCACGGGGGCCAGCTTGCTGGCCAGGACCTGCTCGCGGCCCACCTCGTGGACGAGCTGGATCTCGGCGGCCGACAGGTCGATGTTGGCCGGGAGGAGGTCCATGCCCTCGACGCCGGTCTCGACGACCACGTCGTCGAACGTCGTGGCCGGGTCCATGAGCAGCTGGTAGGTGCCGACCTCGATGTCGTTGGGGTTGAGGCCCAGGCCGACCGAGAGCGAGCCCTGCGGGTCGAAGTCGACGAGCAGGACCTTGCGTCCGAACTCGGCCAGCGCGGCACCGAGGTTGATCGTCGTCGTGGTCTTGCCGACGCCACCCTTCTGGTTGCACATCGCGATGATGCGCGCGTTGCCGTGCGTGGTCAGCGGCTTGGGGTCGGGGAAGACCGGCAGCGGGCGGCCGGTCGGGCCGATCTCGCCGGTCAGGGCCGGCGTCGTGGTCGGGGTCGGGAAGGCGCTCACGGTCGCTCCTGCGGTCTCGGGTGCGGCCGGCGTACGCACGAGGGGCGGCATCTCGGTCGCGGTGGTTCCCGTGGGGGTGAATCCGCTCATCTGCCAGCTCTCCTCGAGGTCGTGGTCCGTTTGTCGACTCGGCGACAACTCGCCGAGTTGATGCGGACTCTAGGGAGGCCGTCTCGCGCGTCGCAAGGCGGGTGAGGGTTGTCCACCGGGGCTACGGAAATCTGTGCACGACGTGTGGAATCGCCCCCGCTTGAGTGCACAGGATCTCGTTGCCTGTGGAGCAATCTGTGGAGGAAACGCCGCGCGAACGCTGGCGCGGTCACGGCGCCCGGCACCCGTGCGGCACGCACCCCCGCGTGCGCATAGGGTCCTGTCCATGGACCTCGCCGCACGCATCCGCGACCGTCAGGGGAGCTTCGTGCTCTTCGCCCTGACGCCGCCTCGCCAGTCGACCGCACCGGAGCGCGTCGCGGAGATCGCCGAGGCCACCAAGGCGCGCCTGCGCCCCCTGGGGCTCGACGGCCTCGTCCTCTACGACATCGACGACGAGAGCTCGCGCAACCCCACCGAGCGCCCGTTCCCGTTCACGCCGACCCTCGACCCCGCGGCGTACCTGGCGGAGGACCTCACCGACTGGGAGACGCCGGTCGTCGTCTACCGCGCCGTCGGGAAGTACGAGCGGCCCACCCTGGAGGGCTGGGCCGGGGCCCAGGATCCCGGGCGCACGCTCTCGGTGCTGGTCGGCGCCGCCTCCAGCGACAGCAAGCCGGCACTGACCCTCGCCGAGGCGCAGCAGCTCGCCGGCGCAGCCAACCCGGACCTGCTGCTGGGCGGTGTCGCGATCCCGGAGCGCCACACCCGCCGTGGCAACGAGCACGAGCGGCTCCTCGCCAAGCAGGCGGCCGGCTGCCGCTTCTTCGTCACCCAGGTCGTCTACGACGTCAACGCTGCGAAGAACCTCGTCTCCGACTACGCCTACGCGTGCCGCGAGGCCGGCATCGCACCGGTGCCGATCGTCTTCACGTTCTCGGTGTGCGGCTCGATGAAGACCCTGGAGTTCCTGCGCTGGCTCGGCGTCGACGTTCCTCGCTGGATCGAGAACGACCTGCGCCACGCGGAGGACACCCTGCAGGCCTCGTTCGAGCAGGCGCTCGCCACGGCGACCGAGCTGGTCGCCTACTGCGAGCGGCTCGGCGTCCCGTTCGGCCTCAACATCGAGAGCGTCTCCATCCGCAAGGTGGAGATCGACGCCTCGGTCGAGCTGGCCCGCCGCCTGATCGGGACGTTGCGCGGCACCACCGCCCCCGCTTGACCTCGAGTGCACTCGAGGCCACAGACTGGTCCGATGCCGTTCACGATCGCCGAGGTCGCCGACCAGACCGGCCTCACCGCCCACACGCTGCGCTACTACGAGCGCGACGGCCTGCTGCTCCGCCCCGTCGAGCGGGGTGCCTCCGGCCACCGCCGCTACTCCGAGCAGGACCTGGCCTGGATCACGCTGATCACGCGGCTGCGGGCCACCGGGATGCCGATCCGCGACGTGAAGCGGTACGCCGCCCTGGTCCGGGCCGGCGACGGCAACGAGCAGGAACGCCTCGACCTGCTGCTCGCCCACCGCGCCCGGGTGGAGGCGCAGCTGGCCGAGATCACCGGGCACCTGCGAGCCGTCGACCACAAGATCGGGATCTACGAGGGAAAGGTCGAGCAGGCGCTTGACTTCGAGCGCACTCGAAGCCGTTGAGTGGAGCCATGACCCCACGACGCACTCTCGGCACTGCATCCGCACTCGACGTCTCCGCGCTCGGCCTGGGCTGCATGGGGATGTCGGAGTTCTACGGCACCCCTGACGAGGCTGGCGGCGTCGCGACCATCCGTCGCGCCCTCGACCTCGGCATCACCTTCCTCGACACCGCAGACATGTACGGCCCGTTCAGCAACGAGCAGCTCGTCGGCCGCGCCGTCGCAGGCCGGCGCGACGAGGTCCAGCTGGCCACCAAGTTCGGCAACGAACGGCTCCCCGACGGCACGCGGGTCGGCATCAACGGTCGGCCGGAGTACGTCCGTGCCGCCTGCGACGCCTCGCTCCAGCGGCTCGGCGTCGACCACATCGACCTCTACTACCAGCACCGCGTCGACAAGACGGTGCCGATCGAGGAGTCCGTCGGGGCGATGGCCGAGCTGGTCGAGGCCGGCAAGGTCCGGCACCTCGGGCTCTCGGAGGCGTCCGCAGACACGATCCGGCGTGCGCACGGCGTACACCCGATCACCGCCCTCCAGACGGAGTACTCCCTCTTCACGCGCGACCTCGAGGACGAGATCCTCCCCGTCCTCCGCGAGCTCGGCATCGGTCTGGTCCCCTACTCCCCCCTCGGGCGAGGCCTGCTGACCGGGACGATCACGGCGGAGAGCGGGGCGGACGGCGCGGCCGACTTCCGCCGGTCGGCGTACTTCCCGCGGTTCGAGGGCGAGGCGCTCGCCCGGAACCTGGTGCTCGTCGACAACGTGCGTGCGATCGCCGAGCAGAAGGGCGCGACGCCGGGCCAGGTCGCGCTCGCCTGGGTCCTGGCGCAGGGTGACGACGTCGTCCCGATCCCGGGCACCAAGCGGGTCCGCTACCTCGAGGAGAACGCCGGCTCGCTCACCGTCGAGCTCTCCCCCGCCGACCTGGCCGCGCTCGAGGCGGCTGTGCCCCGCGACGCCGTGGCCGGTGCGCGCTACGGCGACATGAGCCACATCGACGCCTGAGCCGGCGCCAGCTGCACCCTGGCCGTCAGAGGCAGCGCATCGCGACTCCACGGACGACGGCTTCCCCGCACGCGTCCGTGGCGTCGAGGTCGACCTCGGCCTCGATGACCCAGTCGTGGTTGCCCTCCGGGTCGGCGATCGTCTGGACGGCCCTCCAGAGCCGTCCGGTGCGCTCGATGGTGAGGAACTTCGGGCCGCGTGCGTCACCTTCGAGCACGATGTCGTCGTGCTCGGCGAAGTACTCCTCGAGCGCGTTGTCCCACACGCTGCGGGTCATGACGACGTCGGCGGGCGGGTCGGTGCGGTCGGCGGCGTCCCGCTCGAGGCGCATCAGCCCGTCGAGGTCGTCGCGCGCCGCGAGGTCGACGCGGCGCCACATGGCGTTGCGGATCATCACCAGGAAGGCCGGGGTGTCGGTCAGCGCGCGCGGCGGCTTCGGCGGCTGGTGATGACTGACCTCGGGGGCGACGTGGTCGGGGTGCGCCAGCGCCTCCCACTCGTCGAGCAGGCTCGAGTCGGTCTGCCGCACCGTCTCGCCCAGCCACTCCACGAGCTCGTCGAGCTCGGGGGTGCGGTGCGCGTCGGGCACGGTCTGCCGCAGGGTGCGGTAGGCGTCGGTGAGGTAGCGCAGGACCAGTCCCTCCGAGCGCGCCAGCTGGTAGCGGGAGACGAAGTCGGTGAACGACATCGCGCTCTCCCACATCTCCCGCACGATGCTCTTCGGCGAGAGGGCGTCGTCGGGCAGCCACGGGTGCTTCGAGCGGTACATCTCGTACGCCGCACCGAGCAGCTCCGCGAGCGGCTGCGGCCAGGTGATCTCTTCGAGCAGCGCCATCCGCTCGTCGTACTCGACGCCGTCGGCCTTCATCTCCTGCACCGCGGCTCCGCGGGCGGCGTACTGCTGGGCGAAGAGGATCTGCCGCGGCGCCTCGAGGACCGACTCGATCACGGAGACGGTGTCGAGCATGCGGGTGTCGGAGTCCGGGTCCAGCAGGTCGAGCACCTCGATGGCGAAGTGCGCGAGTGGCTGGTTGAGCGCGAAGTCGGCCGGGAGGGTCTCGGTGAGCACGAAACGACGTCCGAACGCGTCGACGTCGTCGAGGCGGGTCAGCACCCCCGAGGCGAGCAGCGAACGGGTGAGCCGGATCGCCCGCCGGGTCAACCGGAGCTGGGAGCGGCGGTCCTCGTGGTTCTCCTGCAGGATCCGCCGCATCGCCTCCGAGGTGTCCTCCGTGCGCGCGGCTACGTTGAGGAGCATCGAGTTGTCGACCTTCATCCGGCTCTGCAGTGACTCCGGGACGCCCTCGACGAGCTTGCTGAAGGTCGCCTCGGTCCACACCACCGTGCCCTCGGGCGCCTTGCGGAGCTGGGCCTTGGAGTTCTTCTTGCCGGCGGCGCGACGCTCCTCCGCCTTGGCCTTGGCCCGCTCGTTCTCGATGACGTGCTCGGGCGCCTGCACGACGACGTACCCGGCCGTGTCGTAGCCGGCTCGCCCCGCGCGCCCCGCGATCTGGAGGAACTCCCGCACCCGGAGCACCCGCTGGCGGGAGCCGTCGAACTTGGCCAGGCCCGTGAAGAGCACGGTGCGGATCGGCACGTTGATGCCGACGCCGAGCGTGTCGGTGCCGCAGATGACGGTGAGCAGGCCCTGCTGCGCGAGCTGCTCGACGAGGCGCCGGTAGCGCGGCAGCATGCCGGCGTGGTGCACGCCGATGCCGGCCTTGAGCAGCTGGCTCAGCGTCTTGCCGAAGCCGGTGCCGAAGCGCACGGTCGCGATCCGCTCGGCGATCGCCGCCTTGTTGTCCCCGGGGACGGCGAGCTTCGCCTTGAGCAGTGCGGTCGCGTGCTCGACGGCGTCCTTCTGCGTGAAGTGCACGACGTAGACCGGCGCCTGCTTCGTCGTGACCAGCTCCTCGAGCGTCTCCGACAGCGGCGTCAGCGACCAGGTGAAGTGCAGCGGGATCGGTCGCTCCGCGCCGTCGACGAGCGCCGTCTCCCTGCCGGTACGCCGGCACAGGTCGGCGCTGATCTCCGTGACGTCGCCGAGCGTCGCGCTCATCAGCAGGAACTGCGCCTGCGGCAGCTCCAGCAGCGGCACCTGCCAGGCCCAGCCGCGGTCGGGCTCGGCGTAGTAGTGGAACTCGTCCATGACGACCAGGCCGACGTCGGCGGCCCTGCCCTCGCGCAGCGCGATGTTGGCCAGCACCTCGGCGGTGCAGCAGATGATCGGGGCATCCGGGTTGACGCTCGCGTCCCCGGTCAGCATGCCGACGTCCTCGGGACCGAAGACCTCGCACAGCGCGAAGAACTTCTCGCTGACCAGCGCCTTGATCGGCGCGGTGTAGAAACTGACCCGGTCATCGGCCAGCGCAGCGAAGTGCGCGGCGATCGCGACCAGCGACTTCCCCGAGCCGGTCGGGGTGGCCAGGACGACGTTGTTGCCGGCGAACACCTCGAGGACCGCCTCCTCCTGGTGCGGATACAGGCTGATGCCCGCACCGTCCGCCCAGGTCGAGAACGCCTCGTAGCCCTGCTCGCTGGCCGTCATCGGGCCCTCGGGTGCGCGGTCGCGAAGACCTCGCGGAGGTTGTCGACGGTGACCAGCGTGTAGACCTGCGTGGTCGTGACGCTGGCGTGCCCGAGCAGCTCCTGCACCACGCGTACGTCGGCTCCGCCGTCGAGCAGGTGCGTGGCGAACGAGTGCCGGAGGGTGTGTGGCGACACGTCCTTGGTGATCCCCGCGTGCCCGGCCGCCTTGACCAGCACAGCCCACGCCGACTGGCGCGAGAGCCGCCCTCCGCGCGAGTTGAGGAAGACCGCACCGGCCGGCGTCGTCGTGCTCATCAGCTCCGGCCGCGCGTCCCGGAGGTACGCCGACAGCGCCTCTCTGGCGTAGGAGCCGATCGGCACGATCCGCTCCTTCGACCCCTTGCCCCGCAGCAGCACCTGGCCCAGCTCGAGGTCGATGTCGTCGATGT
Source organism: Nocardioides jiangxiensis (assembly GCF_030580915.1). NCBI lineage: Bacteria > Bacillati > Actinomycetota > Actinomycetes > Propionibacteriales > Nocardioidaceae > Nocardioides > Nocardioides jiangxiensis. The sequence goes on along the minus strand of NZ_JAUQTA010000001.1, from coordinate 10,475 downwards.
CGAGGCCGACCGCCTCGGAGATGCGGGCGCCGGTGCCGTAGAGCACCTCGAGCAGCGCCCTGTCACGCAGAGCGAGCTGCGTGCCGGGGGCACCGGCGGCGTCGAGGATCGCCTCGACCTCCGACAGCGGGAGCGCCTTGGGCAGGCGCTTCGCAGGAGCCGGGGGCTTCACCGCGGCGGCGGGGTCGTGCGTCGCCAGCCCGTCCAGGACCGCGAACTTGTGGAAGCCGCGCACCGCGACGATCGTCCGCGCCGCACTGGTCGAGCCGAGCGGCGGGTGGTCGGCGTCGCCTTCGCGCAGGCTGACCAGGAAGTCGGTGACGGTCGCCTCCGTGATCGCCTCCATCGTGGCCACGTCACGGGCGGCGAGGTAGGCGGCGTAGCGGCGGAGGTCGCGGCGGTAGGAGCTCAGCGTGTTGGCGGCGAGACCGCGCTCGACGGCCAGGTGGTCCAGCCAGGTGCGGATCGCTCGCTCGACCGCACCCTCGCTCACGCCAGGCCCTTCGCGCGGGCCATCAGCAGGGCGAGGGCGATCGGGGCGTCGGAGACCCGGCCGTCGAGGACCGCGGCGTGCAGCTCCTCGAAGGGGGCCCGGAAGACCTCCATCTCCGCCTCCTCGCCGTGCAGCTCGAAGTCACCGCGGCTCGACGGCGTCAGCCCACGGGCGAAGTAGAGGTGGTGCCGCTCGGCGCTGATGCCGGGGCTGGCCCAGACCGAGCCGAGGTGGACCCACTCGTCAGCGGCGAGCTCGACCTCCTCGCGCAGCTCCCGCTTCGCGACCTCGATCGGGTCCTCGCCCGGGACGTCGCAGATCCCCGCAGGCAGCTCGACGAACGACATCCGGGCTGGATGGCGGTACTGCTGGAGACAGAGCACCTGGCCCTCGTCGTCGACGGCCAGGATGATCGCGGCGCCGGGGTGCTCGAGCACCAGGCGCCGGAACGGCGCGCCCTCCCCCGTGCCGTCGTCGCCGGGTCGGCGTACGGCGTCGGCGCGGAGCGCGACCACCCAGTCGTCCCGGTGGATGTCCTCGGTGGACACCACCGGCCACGACTCGGGTCGGTCCGCGATCGGCATGAGGTGCTGTCAGTCCTCGATGCGGTCGTCGGCGGACTCCTCGACCTTGTGCAGGTTGGAGTCGTCGATCGGGATGCGCAGCTCGCGCTGGCGCTCGATCGCTGCCTTCACCAGGCCGGCGAAGAGGGGGTGCGGCCGGGTCGGCCGCGACTTGAGCTCGGGGTGGGCCTGCGTCGCGATGTAGTAGGGGTGGACGTCCTTCGGCAGCTCCACGAACTCGACGACGTCGAGGTCGGGGTTGATGCCGGAGAAGACCAGGCCCGCGTCCTCGAGGGGCGCGCGGTAGGCGTTGTTCACCTCGTAGCGGTGGCGGTGCCGCTCGGTGATCAGCTCCTCGCCGTAGACCTCGCGCGCCAGCGTGCCCTTGCCGAGCTTCGCCGGGTAGGAACCGAGGCGCATGGTGCCGCCCAGGTCACCAGCACCCTCGACGAACGCCTTCTGCTCCTCCATCGTCGCGATGACCGGCTCGGGAGTCTCGGGGTCGAACTCCGTCGACGCGGCCTTGTCGAGGCCGAGCACGTTGCGCGAGTACTCGATGACCATCGACTGCAGGCCGAGGCAGATGCCGAGAGTCGGGATGCCGTGGGTGCGCGCGTACTGCAGGGCGCCGAGCTTGCCCTCGAGGCCACGGATGCCGAAGCCGCCGGGAACGAGGACGGCGTCGACGTCACCGAGGTGCTTGGCTGCGCCGGCCGGCGTCTCGCACTCGTCCGAGGCGATCCACTGGACGTTGACCTTGGCCTCGTTGGCGAAGCCACCCGCACGCAGCGCCTCGGCCACGGAGAGGTAGGCGTCGGGGAGGTCGATGTACTTGCCGACCAGCGCGACGGTGACCTCCTCCTTCGGGTGGTGGACCCGCTTGAGCAGGTCGTTCCAGACCGACCAGTCGACGTCGCGGAAGGGCAGGTCCAGCTTGCGCACGACGAGGGCGTCGAGGCGCTCACGGTGCAGGACCTTGGGGATGTCGTAGATCGACGGGGCGTCCGCGGCGGTCACGACGGCGTCCTCGTCGACGTCGCACATGAGCGCGATCTTCGACTTGATGCCCTGCGGGAGCTCACGGTCGGCGCGGCACACGACCGCGTCGGGCTGGAGACCGATCGTCCGCAGGGCGGCGACGGAGTGCTGCGTCGGCTTGGTCTTCAGCTCCTTGGACGGGCCGATGTAGGGAACGAGCGAGACGTGGATGAAGAAGACGTTGTCGCGGCCGATCTTCTGGCGGACCTGGCGCGCGGCCTCGAGGAACGGCAGCGACTCGATGTCGCCGACCGTGCCGCCGATCTCGGTGATGACGACGTCGATCTCGGGAGCGTGCATCGCGAGGATCCGGTCGACGATCTCATTGGTGATGTGCGGGATCACCTGGACAGTCTCGCCGAGGTACTCGCCGCGCCGCTCCTTGGCGATCACGTTGGAGTACACCTGACCGGTCGTCACGTTCGCGTTGCCGACCAGGTCGGTGTCGAGGAAGCGCTCGTAGTGGCCGATGTCGAGGTCGGTCTCCGCGCCGTCCTCGGTCACGAACACCTCGCCGTGCTGGAACGGGTTCATCGTGCCCGGGTCCACGTTGAGGTACGGGTCGAGCTTCTGCATCGTGACCCGCAGACCGCGAGCCTTGAGAAGGGCGCCCAGGCTCGAGGCGGTGAGGCCCTTGCCGAGGGACGACGCGACGCCTCCGGTGACGAAGACGTGCTTGGTCTGCGAGGCACTGGCCAAGGGAACTCCCGTTGTCGAATCTCTATCGGCTACGGGGTTCGATCCTATCCCACGTATGGCATCCGACGCTCCACGTGGCGCGCGTGGTGCGTCTGGCCCTGTCGGGGCCCAGCCCGGGAAACGGGCCGGGAAACGGGCCCGGCAACGGGCGCCGCCTCAGCCCCGGGCCGCTCGTGCGGCCTCGAGGAGCTCCTCCGCGTGCGCGAGGGCGGTGTCGGACTCGTCCATCCCCGCCAGCATGCGCGAGAGCTCGCGGGCGCGCTCGTCCTCGCTGAGCACCGTCAGGCCCGACGTCGTCACGACGCCGTCGGTCGACTTCGCGATCACCACGTGCCGGTCGGCGTACGCCGCGACCTGAGGGAGGTGGGTGACGACGAGGACCTGGGCACTGCGCGCGAGCTGCGCGAGGCGCCGACCGATCTCGACCGCGGCCTTGCCGCCCACGCCGGAGTCGACCTCGTCGAAGACGAACGTCGGCACGGGGCTCGTGCCGGCCAGCGCCACCTCGAGCGCCAGCATCACGCGGGAGAGCTCACCACCCGAGGCCCCCTTGTGGAGCGGGCGCGGATCGGAGCCGGTGTTGGCAGCCAGCAGGAACTCGACCTCGTCGATGCCATGCCCCGCGTAGCGAACCCAGCGCTCCCCCACCTGCAGCGGGAGGGAAGCGGCGTCACCCTCCGGTGCCGCCTCCTCGACCTGGGTCACCGCGAGCGAGACGCGCGCGTGGGGCATCGCCAGCAGGCCGAGCTCGGCGGTGATCTCGTCCGCGAGGCGTCCGGCGGCCTCCTGGCGCGCGGTGCTCAGCGACTGGGCGGCCTCGGCAAGGCGGGACCGCAGGTCGGCACGCTTCTCGCGGAGCTCGGCGATCCGGTCGTCGGTGCCGTCGAGCTCGAGCAGCCGCACGGACGCCTGCTGTGACCACGCGAGCACCTCGTCGATGGTCTCGCCGTACTTCCGGGTCAGCGCACCGAGCGCCGCACGCCGCTCCGACACCACGGCGAGGCGGGCGGGGTCGGTGTCGAGTCCGGCAGCGTACGACGCGACGTCGGCCGCGACGTCGGCGAGGAGGTAGCTCACCTCCGCCAGGCGGTCCGCGAGGGCAGCCGCCTCCACGTCGTGGTCGCGCACGCCATCGAGCAGACGGCGCGCAGCGGAGACGGCGCCGAGGGCGTCGGGGCGGTCGTGCTCGGAGGAGAGCGCCTCACGAGCCTGCTCGGCAGCGCCGCGCAGCGTGTCGGCGAAGCCGAGGCGGGCCTCCTCGGCAGCCAGGGCGGTGTCCTCGCCGGACAGCGGCTCGACGGCGCCGACCTCCTCGAGGCCGAACCGGAGCAGGTCCGCCTCACGCGCCCGCTCTCGGGCGTGCGCGACGACGTCAGCGAGCTCACGCTCCGTGGCCCCGAGCTCCTTGTGGAGCAGGCGGTATGCCTCGAGCAGCGCGGCGATCGTGTCGCCTCCGAAGCGGTCCAGCGCCTCGCGCTGGGCGCTGGCCTTGAGCAGCCGGTGCTGGTCGGACTGGCCGTGCACCGCGACCAGCGCGTCGGAGAGGTCGGCGAGCTGCGACGCGGGCACGGCTGCACCGCCGACGAACGCGCGCGAGCGCCCTTCGCTCGAGATGTTGCGCGCCAGCAGCACGCGACCGTCCTCGGCTTCTCCCCCGAGCTCCTCGACGGCGCCGGTGAAGTCGGCGAGACCCTCGGCGTGGACGACGCCCTCGACACGGGCTGCCTTCGCCCCACGACGCACGGCGCCGGAGTCGGCCCGTCCGCCCATCAGCAGACCGAGCGCGGTGACGATCATCGTCTTGCCGGCACCGGTCTCACCGGTGATCGCCGTGAGGCCGGGACCGAGCTCCAGCGTGGAGGACTCGATGACGCCGAGCGACTGGATCCGGATCTCTTCAAACATCTAGTCGTTTCCGTTCTCGCGCATGCGCCGCTCCGCCGCTCCGCGCCAGCCCTCGACCGACAGCCCGAACTTCGCGACCAGACGGTCGGTGAACGGCGAGTCGTGCAGGCGGACGAGCGGCACCGGGGCACCTCGTCGCACTTCGATGCGGGCGCCCGGGGGCAGGTCGACGGTCCGGCGACCGTCGCACCAGAGCACTCCGGCGCCCTCGTTGGTCGACATCACCTCGACGGCGATGACAGAGCTGGGGGCGACGACCATCGGTCGTGCGAAGAGCGCGTGCGCGCTGAGCGGCACGATGAGGAGCGCTTCCACGACCGGCCACACCACGGGGCCACCCGCACTGAAGTTGTACGCCGTGGAGCCCGTCGGCGTCGCGCAGACGACGCCGTCCGCGCCCCAGCGCGAGAGCGGACGGCCGTCGATCTCGACGACCAGCTCGAGCATCCGCTCACGCGCCGCCTTCTCGACCGACGCCTCGTTGAGCGCGAACGTGTTGGCCACGATCTCCGACCCCTGGAGCACGGTGACGTCGACGGTGAGCCGCTCCTCCGTGGTCCACCTGCGGTCGACGATCGCGCTGATCGTGTGCTCGACGTCGTCGGGCTCGGCCTCGGCGAGGAACCCGACGTGGCCCAGGTTCACCCCGAGCAGGGGCGTACCCGAACGGTGCGTGATCTCCGCAGCCCGCAGGATCGTCCCGTCCCCGCCGATGACGACCGCGAGCTCGCAGTGGACGGCCGCGGAACCGTCGTCAGGAACGACCTCCACGAGCGCGCCGTCCGGGCGGAGGCCGAGCTCGCTCGCCTCGGCCGCGAGGAGACGTACGACGATCCCGTGCGCCCCCAGCGACTTCACGAAGGCGTGGGCGATGTCGCACGCGGCCTCCCGGGTCGTGTTGGCGACGACGAGCACACGCCGCGGCGCGGCGCCACTCCCGGCCGTCGTCTCGGTTGTCGTCACGGGTCCACCTTCTCACCCGGCACCGACGTGCCGGTGGAGGTTCCCGCGGTGGCGACGCCTGCTTCGGCAGCGATCTCCGTCTCACCGATCGTCGCCGCGCCCCTGCGCAGCCACAGGAAGAACTCGACGTTGCCCGACGGCCCGGGCAGCTTGCTCGTGGAGACCGCCCGCGCGCCCCAACCGCGGCGGGCTGCGGCATCGGCGATGGCTGTCACGGTCTCCGCACGGAGCGCCGCGCTCCGCACGACGCCACCCTTGCCGAGCCGGTCCTTGCCGACCTCGAACTGTGGCTTGACCATGAGCGCGAGGTCCGCGTCAGGAGCACACACGCCGATCAGGGCGTCGAGCACGAGCTCGAGGCTGATGAACGACAGGTCGCCGACGACCACGTCGACGGTACCGCCGAGCATCTCAGGCGTGATGTCGCGGATGTTCGTGCGGTCGTGCACCTGCACCCGGTCGTCGTTCTGGAGACGCCAGATGAGCTGGCCGTAGCCCACGTCGACCGCGACGACCTCACGTGCGCCGGCGCGGAGGAGCACGTCGGTGAAGCCACCCGTCGATGCGCCGGCGTCGAGGCAGCGGCGCCCCTCGACGACCAGCCCCAGTGGCCCGAACGCCGCCAGCGCGCCTGCCAGCTTGTGGGCTCCGCGCGAGGCGTAGCCGGGGTCATCCGGGTCGTCGATGACGTAGATGTCGGCATCGGTGGTGACCTGGGTCGCCGGCTTCGTCGCGACGGCGCCGCCGACCTTGACGCGGCCCGCGCCCAGCAGCTCGGAGGCGTGCGAACGCGAGGCGGCGAGGCCGCGCCGGACGAGCTCGGCGTCCAGGCGGAGTCTGCGGGGCGGCATCAGCCGACGGAGGCCGTGCCGGCCGGTGGACGGGGACCGGACGGGGCGTCGAGCGCACCGCGGAGCTGCTCGTGCGCTCGCTCGAACACCGCCACGTGCTCGTCGACCGGGAGCTCGGCCAGCTGACCGAGGCTGGCGATGACGCCGTCCACGGACCCATGACCGGTCGCGGCGGTCTCTCCGACCTGCGCGGTGGGTGCGCCGTCGGCCACGAACTGCTCCTCGCTCATGGCGCCAACGCTACCGAACGCACGGCCTCCGGAAGGAGCACCGGGCTCCCCGTGGCGTCGAGGTGGTGCCACGCAGCGCCCACCACCGACCGCCAGCAGTCGACGCGGCTGCCTGCACCAGCGAGGGTGACCTGTCCCTCCTCGACGTGGGCTGTCCACCCGCCGCAGGTGAAGCGGCCCTCAGCACCCCGCTGCGTGGGCGGGTGCGACACGAGCAGGCCACCGAGGTCCTCTGCGAGATAGGTCGGACGAAGCTCCGGCGGGGCGACGACGAGGTCGGCCAGCCCCGAGACCCCGGTGAGGACCAGGAGCGAGTCGAGCCCCGCGTTGTGCGCTCCCTCGATGTCGGTGTCGAGGCGGTCGCCGACCATCAGCGGGCGTCGACCACCCACACGGCGGATCGTCTCGTCGAGCAGCGGCCGCTCGGGCTTCCCCGCGACCTCCGCCCGCACGGAGCTGAACTCCTCGATGAGCCGGACCACCGCTCCGTGGCCGGGCCCGACCCCGGCGGAGGTCGGGATCGTCATGTCCGCGTTCGTGGCGACCCACGGGAGCCCCGCCTTCACGAGGATCGCGGCCTCGAGGATCCGATGCCAGGGCAGCTCAGGGCCATAGCCGGTGACGACGGCGACCGCTTCCGCAGGCTCCACGGTCGGCACCAGGCCCTCGGCGAGCAGGGCGGACTCCACACCGGGGCCACCGCAGAGGAAGATCCGGCTTCCGGCACCCCACCGCTCGCGGACGAGCCGGGCCGCCGCCTGCGACGAGGTGACGACGTCGCGCGGAGCGGCCTCCACCCCGATCCGGGTGAGGTGGCCTGCGACGGCTGCCGGCGGGCGCGCCGCGTTGTTGGTCACGAAGGCGACCGCCACGCCGTGCGACCGGGCAGCCGCGATGGCCTGCGCAGCGCCCGGGACCGCGTGGTCACCGATGTAGACGACGCCGTCGAGGTCCAGCATCGCGAGGTCGTAGCGATCGACCAGGGGCACGTCACTGGCGCGGAGCACTTGCTGGTTCCCCCTACGATGCAGCGGATGGAGATCACGTCGGAACCCGGCCCGCAGCTGGTGCTGCGACCGTTCCGCGCGCTCCGGCTCCGTGAGAGCTTCGTCGGCGCACCGGTCGCCAACAGGATCTTCGCGCGACCCTACCGTTCGGCCGCCCGCCGACTGCAGGACTGGCAGCGGCAGCGCCACATCAGGCTCGACGACGGCCCGGCTCTCTACATCCACGAGTACACCTCGTCGGGAGTCAGCGTGCGCGGGATCGTCGGCGAGCTCGACGTCACGCGCGCGGGCGACGCCGTCCTCCCCCACGAAGCGGTCCGGCTCGAGCAGGTCGCCGAGCTGGCGGAGCGGATGGAGACGATCGCGCTCAACCCCGCACCGATCCTCCTCATGCACCGCGGCACGGCCGCACTCCGCACTGCCGTCGGCCTCCTGACCGAGCGGAAGCCCGATGTCTCCTTCTCCGACCCCGGCGGCCAGCACCACCGGATGTGGCGGATCCAGGACGCGGACGACGTCCAGCTGCTGGGCACCCTCGTGGCCTCCAGCCGAGCCGTCATCGCCGACGGGCACCACCGGTACGCCGCCGCCCTCGAGCTCGCCGAGCAGCGACCGGGGACCGAATGGGAGCAGACGCTGGTCATGCTCGTCGATCAGTCCGACACGCCCCTCCAGCTCGGAGCGATCCACCGCTCCGTCACCGGCCTCAGCCTCGAGACCGTCGCCCAGGCCGCCATTCGTCGCGGCGACGACTACCGGCCGCAGGCCAACCGCCGCGACGCGCTCGCAGGCCTGGAGCACGCGCTCGTCCTGCACGACGGTGAGGCGTGGGCGACCCTGCACCCCCGCGGCCTGCAGCTTCCGGTCTTCGCCCTCCACGAGGAGCTCCTGCCCGCGTGGGGAGTCGACGAGGACCAGGTGCACCATCACCACACCGCCGGCCAGGCACTCGCCCGCGCGCGGGACGGCGTCGCGATCCTGCTGCCCGCGCCGTCGTTCGAGCAGGTCGCCACCGCGGCGAGGGCGGGGCGCCCCTTCCCGCAGAAGGCCACGTCGTTCCAGCCCAAGCCACACCTCGGCGCGCTCATGCGCGACCTCCGGACCTGACCAGCCGGCGCGCCACGCCGATCTCGATCTCCACCAGAGGGACGGCGCGGTGACCCGCACGGAACACACGTCGACGCAATGCGCCCGTCACCTCGACCTCGTCACCCACCTCCCAGCCTGCGACGGCCCGCCGGAGACGCGCGGACCAGGCAGCGCAGTCCACCCAGTCCGACCCAGACCGGGCTGCTGCCGTGTCCCGCGGGACAGCGAGCCGGAACGACACCACCCTGTCCCCGCTCGGGAGCAGGCGCTCCTCAGGAGCACGGGACACCCTGCCTGCGAGACGAACCTCATTGGTCATCACGTCACCTCCACGGCGATCAGACCCGAAATGCGAACAGGCCCGAACCGTGTGGTTCGGGCCTGTTGAGCTACGGGCTCCGTGCGGGCCCTGTGGAGCGAAAGCGGCTCAGCGCACCTGCTTCTCCAGCGCCTCCGCACGCTCCATCGCGTCGGTGATCTCGTCCCCGTCGATACCCGCCGTCCGGTGGAACCAGGTGAGTGCCTCCTCCAGCCGGCCGGCGGCCTCGAGGGTGTCGGCGTACGCGTAGCGAAGACGAACGACCCACGACGCGCGTGAACGCGACATCAGCGGAGCGAACTCGAGCGTGCGCAGCGCGGCGTCGATCTCGCCCAGGTCGCGGCGGGCGCCGGCTTCGACGATCGTCATCTCCGCCTTGGCGTCGGGCTCGAAGTTCGCGACGGACGGGTTCTTCGCCAGGGCGAGGGCGCGGTCCGGACGGCCGAGCGCACGCTCGCAGTCGGCCATGATCGGCAGGTAGGCCGAGTTGCCGTTCATCCGCTTGGCCGCACGCAGCTCGGAGAGCGCCTCGGCATACTCCCCCGCGGCGTACGCGGCCTCGCCGCAGGCCTCGCGCACGACGGCGAGGCGTGCAGCACGCGCACGAGCGGCAAGCGTGTGCTTGTACGCAGTCTGCGGGTCCTCGTCGATGATCATGCCCGCAGCAGCCAGATGACGCGCAACGCGCGCGGCCAGCTTCTCGGGGAGACCCTTCAGCTGCGCCTGCACCGACCGGTCGAGCTCCTTGCCCGTGATCTCCTCGGGGATCTCGGGTCCGTCGTAACGGGCCTGCTCCTCCGTACGGGGGCGCTGGTCGTCAGCGGGACGCTTCCAGTCGTCCTTGCGGCCCGGACGCGAGCCCGGCTTGCGATCGACGTACGCCGGCTTCCCGTCGCGACCGCCAGGACGGCCACCGCCACGCGCCTCGGGCTTGCCACCCCTGTCGCTGTAGCTCTTGGCACCCCGGTCGGCAGCCGTGCCCTCGCGCCCCTCGGAGCGGCCCGAGGCACGGAAGTCCGACTTGCCGTTGCCACCACGCCCTGCACCGGGCTTGCCGCCACCCGAAGCGGGGCGGCCGCCACCCTGGGGGCGCCCACCGCGCGGGGCGTCGGAACGACGGGGACGGGACTGGTCAGCCATGGGGGCAACCTTTCAACAACGGCGGCGTGCGCACACGGACCTGCGTGCACGAAGTGGTGGACAAAAGACTAGGGGCCCCCGCGAAGGCGGAGGCCCCTAGTGAAAATTTGTCCGGCGACGTCCTACTCTCCCACAACCTCCCGGTTGCAGTACCATCGGCGCTGTCAGGCTTAACTTC